>JAEEPF010000238.1 GCA_016284635.1 Prevotella sp. | reverse complement strand
TCTTTGCCCCATTTGGGCGATAGGCCTTTATAACTCTTGATTAGTGCCATATTTTCTTTCCGTTTTTGATGATGATGCCATGATGCTGCTGTGCACCTGACAGACGACGGCCCGAGAGGTCGTAAGTTTGATGTCTGACGTCTGATGTCTGATGTCTGATGTTTTGGATGCCAGTAGAACCAACTTCCGTAAACTGCCATGCGTCTACGTAGAAGTTGTCGGCTGATGTCACCACGAAAAAGACGGATTTTGTTCCCTTGAATTGTGTGGGGTCAACCTCGATGGTCTGTTCCTCCATGTCCGTCGATGCAAAATTGACCGTTGCCACTGTCTTCAGACTCTTGGCGCCCAGTCTGATTTCCAGTGTGCCGGTACCCTTGGCACGCAGTGTGAACTTGTCGGCACCTGTTGCACCGAAGTCCACGCGTTTCTGGTTAATCCATGCGCCGGCCTTCATCTTCACCTGCAGATTTCTTGACGCGTCGTTGCCCAGCGTGCTGATGCTGGTGTTCTTGGTGATGTTGGTGAAGTCCTCGTAGTTCACGCCGCCGCAGTTGCCCATGGTCTCGGCTTGCTGCAGATCGTAGGGGTTCAGGTATTTGATGCCGCTGACACCTTTTGCCGTCAGACTGGCCTTGCTGACGGTCTGTGTGGTCTCGTCCACCGCTACCTCGTCAACGCAGATGGAGCGGTAGGTTGACGCGTTGGACTCGGTGGCCTTGGCTTTCTTCATGCCTTCCAACAACAGACCGTTGTGGTAGATGTGATAGTATTTGCCCTGGAATTTGTGCAGGTGCGAGTGGTTGTTGGGCGACGAACCAGGGTGGGGACCATAGACGCCTTTATACACCCATGAGTTGGGATCGGTGGGATTGTCTGTCACCATATAGCACATGGTACAGGTCTCGGGCTTTGGTACGTTGATGCCGTGTTGCGACTTGTATGTGTTCCAGTCGGCATCCGAGCGGTTCGACCAGTTCGAGCAGTATGTATAGACGTATTTACCGTTGATGACGTTCAGCTCGCTGGCCTCGAAGTGGTAAGGGGCAGGCAGGACGATGGCGCTGCCGTCCAAGGCCGTCATCGACGGCTTCAGTTTGGCAATGCGGGCGGTGTTGGGCATCAGCGGATTGGCACCTTCGGGGGGCAGACCGCCGAAGGTTATCCAGCCCGTGCCGTTATCGTCGATGACTACACCTGGGTCGAAGTTGGCACCCTGCGTCACTGCGCCCGGCGTGTCGCTGCCAATCAGCGACTCCCTCAGCGGCGACGTCCATGGTCCTATGGGTGAGCTGGCTTTGAGCACACCCACGCCATGGCTGTTGTTGGCAAAGTAAAGGAAGAACTCGTCCTTGCCGTCGTCGGTGGTGCGCCACATGACTGACGGAGCCCACGAGTTATGAAAGGCGCGCCACCATTTGGACGTGGACCATGTCGAACAGAGCTTGGCGACGTCGATGGTGCCGTGGAACGTCCAGTTTACCATGTCGTCCGTCGAGAAGACCACCAGCGACTTGATGTCGCCGTAGCCGTTCTCGCCTTTCTTGCCGTTCTTGATGAACTGCTGGTGGTCGTTCGACCCATAGACGTACAGACGTCCGTTGTAGTCCAGTGCCGTCGGGTCGGCACAATACACGGTGGGACTGATGGGGTTGTTGTTACTTGATGCCTTGAATTCGGTGGCAAGGGTCTGTGCATTTGTCTGAATGCAAGCAGCCATAACGGCTGCGGTCATGAATAGTTTCTTGTGCATATTAGTTGTAATTTTTACGTTTTATGCTGCAAAGGTACAATATTTTTTGTACTTTTGTAACCAAAATGAAAAATAATTCAGGATAATGCGAGATATTTTCCAGAATTTGTCGTATAACAAGTAGAAGCAAGAACCAAATGAGTGATCTGACAGAGACAGAAATCGTGGCAGCCGTCCGACGTGGACGGCACGAGGGACAGACGGCAATGGTCAGTCGCTATGCGCAGCGCGTCTTTGCGATGATAGCCCGACAGGTGCCCGACGTGATGGATGCTCAGGAGCTGACGCAGGATGCCTTCCTTCGTGCCTTCGACCGTATCGATAGCTACGACCCACAGCGTGCCTCGCTCTCCACATGGCTTTGCCGGATAGCCTACAACCTGACACTCGACTTTCTGAAACGCCGACGCCCGATGATCGTCTCGATAGAAGACACGACGGTGTGGCAGACGGACATCAGCGACGAAGTGTTAGAAGCTGAGCTGAGCACAGGACGCGAGGAACGCATCGAACGGTTACAAGAGGTTATCGACGACCTGCCTGACGACGAACGGATGCTGCTGACGCTCTACTACTTCGAGGACCGCCCGCTGACGGAAATCGCCTACATCACAGGCATTGATGCCAAACCACTGGCCAACCGCCTGTACAGAACAAGAAAGAAACTCTTTCAGAAGTTAAGAGTTAAGAATTATGAGTTAAGAATTAAGAAATAATAATTGATAATGAACAAACGATATAAAGACACGGACCTGCGCGAGGCTTTGCATCGCAAATATGCGGACACGCCACAGCTGCCAGCCGACTTCATGGCGAAGATGGAGCATCGGATGGATGCCAAGCCCGTTGGCAAGACACGAAGACTTTGGCCTTGGCTATCCGCAGCAGCCTGTATATTATTAATAATAGGTATAGGCTTGCACGTCCAGTTTTCCGACTGGACACGTCCAGTTGCTCAATCGGACACGTCCAATCATTCAATCGGACACGTCCAATCATTCAATCGGACACGTCCAATCATTCAATCGGACACGTCCAGTTGCTCAATCGGAGCGCCCCAATCCTCCAATCGAGGCGCCTCAGTTGCTCAATCGGGGCGCCCCAATCCTCCAATCGAGGCGCCCCAATCACCTCATCGGGGCGCCCCGATTGAAGAACCGACCACGCTCGATTCAGATCCCGACCTGCACTATGCTGCTGCCGACCTGACGAAAGACACCATTCCATACCAGGATCCGGCCCGTGTGGACGACTACATTTTCCAGTTGGCAGAGCACCATCAGGTGAAGCAAGGCCAGCTGACATGTTCGCTGCCTGTGGACAGCAGCGTGGTGTCCAGCGTCTACGTGTTCCCCGACAAGGACGAGATCAATCTTTTCAGCCGACTGCTGCAAGTGGCCTGCTGGTACGACACGAAGACTTCGGGCTATCATCTGAACTTCTCGCAGCAGCAGTTCTTCTTCGAACTGAAGGACCTGCACAAGCAGTTGCAGTACCGCTGGATTGCCGAGCGTATCAATGGCAGGATTCTGTTCTATTCGACCCATGCACCTTTGGGCACCAAAGTGTCATCGGCCTGCTACCAGGAATATCGCGATGAACTCATGTTTCAACATAGTATTAACTCAAAAACCAAAGAGATATGATTATGAAACGTATCGTAACTCTAGGCCTCATGGCTATTGCCTGCCTCGCCGTGCAGGCACAAGAGAAGAATAATGTTACAGTCTTGGCACAAAGCAGTGGTATCTGGATGTCAACGCCTTCGACGGCCTATGACAAGAAGACCAAGAAGAGCATTGCCGTCTGGCCCAGAACCGAAAAGGATGACTGGTTCGAGCCTTCAGGCCTGG
>JAEEPF010000064.1 GCA_016284635.1 Prevotella sp. | reverse complement strand
GTGGCCGTACATCGTCCTCATGACCCTTGGCATCGCCGTGTTCTGCTATATCTACTACGGCCTGACGAATTATGGGTCAGTCATCGAGGCAGGCACCAATGCCACCGAGGATATTATTCATAGACAACAATAAATATAAAAATATAAGGTATATGGAAAGAACAATGACCATTAAGAAATTCTTCGCGCCCTCCACTACGAGGCTGGGGCGGCAACAATGGTTTAGGAACGTATGGCAGCGCCTGACCGTGGTGCTGATGTTAGTAATGCTCACGACCGCGACGGGATCAGAGGCGTGGTCGATGCAGATTTTCGTGCATCGGATGCTGACAGACAAAACAATCACATTGGAGGTGGAGCCGACTGATAGCCATGAGGCGATAAAAGAGAAAATACGGGAAAAGGAGGAAATTGATCCAGCGAATCAGTGGCTAGTCTATGGCGACACGAAGTTATATGACGGAAAAACACTTTCGGACTATAACATTCAGGCGGAGAGCACTATCAAACTCTACGAGACGAGCGTGACGAACGGTTTCTGCGGCATTGAGACGATGAACGGTGGAGCAAACGTGTCGTGGACGTATGACGAATCTTTGCACACCCTCACCATCGCTGGCTCCGGCCCGATGATGTACTACAATTCAGTGCAGAATGGTGACCAAAGCTACAGCAATGGTGCACCATGGAGGGCCTTTGCCAACGAGGTAGAGCATGTCGTCATCAGCGACGGCATTACTTACGTGGGCAGCAACACCTTTGCCCACTGCCCCAACATCAGCAGCGTCACCCTGCCTACCGACCAGCAGCTCTATGAAATTGGCCCGGGAGCCTTTGGCAACTGCACCAGCCTGACAAGCATCGACATTCCTATGAGTGTCAACAAAATCAATGATGGAGCCTTTGCCGGCTGTAGCAACCTTGCATCGGTTACGCTTGGCTACGGCGATGGCGCTAAATTCACCATTGGCACAGATGTCTTCCCCGCTACCACCACCATCATCGTGCCCCTTGCTGCCCTGCAGAGCTATTATAATGCTACGAGCTGGGCGAGCTACAAAGCACAGATAGTCGCTGGCTTATGCGGCAAGACGGAAAGTGACCATGTGACGTGGACGTTGACAAGACTGGCTACAGGCTATGAGGTAGCTACGGCATGGGAAGATGTAGAACCGTATAATCCGACGGCGACTACGACGGTGCCAGCCTATAAGCTGACCATCAGCGGCACGGGCGCTATGGCTGACTACGACGGCGAGGGCGTGACGACGCCATGGGCCGCTGCGGACTTCCATTTCCCAGCGGGTGAATGGGATGATAGCTATTCAGACAAGTCGGTAATTACCGAGCTGGAGATTGGCGCAGGTATTACGGCCTTAGGAGCTAATGCCTTTACGGGCCTTACAAATCTGAAGTCGCTGACCATTGCTAACGGTACGGCACTGACGACGATAGCTCCTGCAGACTTCGCAGGCTATCATACCACAGTGACGCTGCCAACGACGGTGACAACCATCGACCTGAAGAACGACCCCGCGGCGCTGGACGGTGCACTCAGGAACGCAGCATGGCACAACTATCATGATAAGTTTACGACTGTGGGCGGCTATTGCGGCACGACGGCCAACGACGCCGACGGCGAGAACCTGTCGTGGACGTTAGCGTGGAAGGGCGAGGCTGCTGATGACAACGGCAACTATCCGCTCACCCTGACGATTACGGGCACGGGCGCTATGGCGGACTACACTATTGACAATGCTGCACCTTGGGGCACTTATCCCGATGTGCTGTCGTTGCCTGAGGGTCTGACTTACATCGGCACATGTGCCTTTTACTATTGCAACTTTGAGACGGTGACCATCCCCGCCTCTGTGACTTACATCAATAGTCGGGCCTTCGAGCGAGCCACCAAGGCAGTGACCTTCGCCGAAAATTCGCAACTGACGACCCTCTACGGCTATACTTTCCAGGGCTGTGACCTGACCAGTGTCACCATCCCCGCCAGCGTGACAACAATCGCCTCTGCCTTCAAGGATTGCAGCAAACTGGAGCAAGTTACTTTCGCTGAGGGCAGTGACCCATTGGTAATGGGGGAGACCTTCGCTTTATGCACGTCGCTGGAAGCTATCGACATCCCTGCCCGTGCCACCAGCATCGATTACCGTACTTTCAACAGATGCTCAAACCTCAAGACCGTCACCATGCTCGGCAACACCCCGCCCAATCTCGAAACCGGCACCTTCGACACCTGTACGTCGCTGGAGACCATTCTCGTGCCCGCTAAGGCTTTGCTGAGCTACCTGGGGGCTGACGGCTGGAGCGCTTATGCTGACAAGGTCATGTCTACTGGCTACTGCGGTAAGAAGATTTATAACTCGGAGCCGCCCTACGACCACCTTGTCGCCGACTACACGACGAACCTGATCTGGACGCTGAGTGCCATCGCCAACACGACGGTGAAGGTGAACAACGAGGACGTGCCGGCACTGAAGCTGACCGTCAGCGCAAACACCGCCAACCCTGTGAACGCCGACGCCGAGGGAGCCTTCGACATGGCTGACTGTTCCACAGGCGGTAGCGACATTCCTGCCGTCTATCCGTGGGGTACCAGCTTTGATGATTATGTTTTTGCCATCCGTGACGTCGTGATTGAGGACGGTGTGACGAGCATTGGTATAAACGCGTTTTTATCAACTTCAGCATCCAATGTCACCAATGCCACCATTGGCAAGGATGTGAAGACCATTGGCAGCGATGCCTTCCGCGGTACAAATCTGGCCAACGTCACCTTTGCCGCAAACTCTACGCTGGAGAAAATAGGATATCAGGCCTTCCAACTCACCGACCTGACCGACATCACCATCCCTGCCAGCGTGAAGACCATTGGCGGCAAGGCCTTCAAGGACTGCGAACAGCTGGAAACGGTGACCTTTGAGGACTCATCCGAGAAGCCCTCACAATTGACGAGTATCGTCGACTATGCCTTTGAGAACACAAAGATAACGACCATCACCCTGCCCAAGAGCGTGACGGATATCGAAGGTGCCTTCAGGGGCTGCACGACGCTCCAAACCGTCAACTTTGCTGCGGACGCCACGATAGAGGCCATCGGCTACTGTGCCTTCTACGGCTGTACGGCGCTGCAGTCAATCACCATCCCCGCCTCGGTGACGATGATTGAGGGCTATGTTTTCCAGGGCTGCACCAGTCTGTCGGCGGTGAACTTCGCCGAGGGTTCGGCACTGGAGGAAGTCCATGCCTCAGCCTTTGATGGCTGCACGACGCTTACGCAGAACGACTATGTACTCACTCTGCCCACGACGGTTACCGACGTCTTCGCCACCGGTCCTGAACATTTGGTCAGCTGCCTTGCCGCTAAACTGTGGAGCAACGCGACGGAGAAACTAAGCTGTAGCGGCAAATGCGGTGTGGAAGACTTGGACTACGAGACTGAAACCGTCAAAAACAGCCCCGATAACGTACAGTTCACCATGCGTAGCAATGGCACGCTGAGCGACAACAGCCCTGCGCTGAGGATGAATATATATAAGAACACAAAGGACCCTGTAGGTTCGGACTTCAGCATTGCTGACTGCAGCGATGCAGAATCTACGCGCTGGGCTGACGTCAGAACGAACCTCACCGCCGTCGTGATTGAGGATGGTGTCGAGGGTATCGGCAACAATGCATTTAATGGTTGCTCGGCACTGACGACCTTCCGCGTAATGCCCACCACGGCACCTGCACTTGGCACGAATGTCTTCGACGGCTGCACAGCATTGACAATCATAGCCCCGGCGAGCTATAAGACGGCTGACGGTTGGCAGTCCGAGGGCATCGTCGAGAAGCTGCGTGCCGACCGTGAGGACCTGTTTGCCGGCGGTACGGAATGGATGACGTGGTGTAACGACTTAGACTGGTCGGCACCGGCTGGTTGCAACGTGTACGTCGTGAGTGGCGTAGGCGAAAACACGGTAACGCTGACTGCCCTCACAGAGACTGCCAACGCCGACCGCACTGAAGGGGAAGAGAATGCCGAAGGAATACGCATACCTGCCTATACGCCAGTCATCCTGCAAAAGACCGTTGCCAATGCCACGGGACTCCAAGCCCGGTTTGCAAAGGTGGGTACCGTACCCACCAGTGGCTATAACGCCACGACGGGATTGGTGACAAAGACCGAGACGGGCTTCTCGATGCTCGGCGCCGCCACGGACGACCCTGTTTCCAACAGCATCACTGCCGGATATTCCTACGCCCTCTTCGAGGGCGAGTTCCTGAAGATTGACGACAGTTCGCTGAGCATCCCCGCCCACCGCTGCATCCTAACGCTACCTGAACCCCTCAGTGCGTCGCGACTGCACATTAATATTAATGGAGAGGCCACTTCGTTGAGCGAAGCGAAAGAAGATTCTTCACTCTTCACTCTTCACTCTTCACTTTCAGGCTGGTATACACTCGATGGTCGGAAACTGGATAAGCAGCCGACTGTAAAGGGACTGTATATATATAAAGGTAAAAAGGTTGTTATTAAGTAAATGAAGGAGGAACAGAATATGAAACATACAATGAGAATCTTAACCCTCCTGATGCTGGCCATTGTGGTCGGCACAGGACAGACGTGGGGTAGGGGTGGCCTGGGTTACATCGTTTTTGATGACAGCGAGGTGACCAATAAGGGTGAAGTCACGTTCTACACGGATGCAAACTGCGAACATGCTATCGATTTTAGCGGAGGCAGAAACGGCAATCTCACCAGCAGTGACCTTACCGCTGTAAAGGACGGAGAGAACAACATCATCGGCTATATGGTTTATATCAAGGCTGTGCCTAACTATGACTACACGCTTGGTAAGGCCGACGACAATGGCGCTGTGACCTTCATCACTGCCGAGAAGACCACCAACGTCTTCCAGGCTCCGCGCCGCACGTCACCCGATCCGACTCTCAATCTCGGTCCTGACATCACCGTGACGGCTACAAGCGAGCGCTTCGTCTATAGCTTCGTGATGCCCGCCAGCGGCGCCAACGTCACCGTCCATGTGAATTTCCCTGAAAGGGCTAAACAATCGGTAAAATACATTGATGTGGACGGTGAACTCAAAGACAGCCCAGAGGCATACTTCATCGACGGTAGCGAGACGGCGCTAGGCGTGCCTGGTGTAGAGACATCATGGTATGTAGTGCCTGCGGGCAGTGTCAGCTACGCCTGCAGCCTCCCCTGCACGGGCAATGTGAATCTTATCCTTGCCGATGGGGCTACGATGACCATCGGTAGCACAACTACCTTCGTTACCGGCAGTGGCCTTAGTAATGACGAAGGAAACATTAATATCTATGGACAAAGCCAGAAAACAGGTAAACTCACCGTCTATGCTGAAACCTACGGCGTCTATGCCAGCAGTGGTAACATCATCATCAACGGGTGCGAGGTGACAGCGGAAGGTTACAATGGTATCTGTGCCGCTGATGGCAAACTGACCATCAATGGCGGTGAGGTGAATGCCACGGGTGAGTATACGGGCTTGTACGCCATAGACGATATTACCCTGACTGACGCCGTTGTTACTGCGCAAGGTAATTACGATGGCATCAGTTCAGAACTATCTGACATCATCATCAATGGTGGCAATGTGACCGCCACGAGCACTGATGAAGCCGATGGACATGCTTTATTTGTCCCAAGTGGGGGTGGCAAAATCGTGATTACAGCCACCGACACTGAAATAGAAAACAATAATCATATCACAGTCTCTGGCTATGAGGGTATTGTTTCAAACTCTGGCAGTATTTCCATCAGCGGATTCACTGTTGAGGCTACTGGTATAACCTATGCTATCTATGCAAATGGAGTCACCCTGAAGGATGCTAACATTACTGCGAATGGTGCTCGTGGTATCTTTGCCAGAGCAGATGGTTTGACCGTCAATGGTGGTACCATCGTAGCTACAGGTACGGGTGACTATTCCGCCATTAATGTCCTAATAGGCGACATCACCCTCACGGATGCCGATATTACCGCCACGTCAGAGAACGCATACGCCATCAAAGTCGTGGAAGGTGTGATCAATGGTGGTGAGCCCGGGGAAGTTGTGCTCCAGAGTGGTGCGCTGACCATCATCGGCGGTAAGGTGACCGCCACCGCCACAGGTACAGGTGAAGACGTCGGCGGCCTTTATGCCGACGGCGACATCATCCTTGGCTGGAACAAGACCACGGACTTCATTAAGGCCACAAGTTACGACGTCGGCGACTCGCACACCGTCAGCGTGAAGTACGGTCAGGCCTTTAAATCCGAGGACGGCACCGTAGGTTGCGTCAACACCCTGACAAACGACGAGGTAACGGCCATCGCTGGTCTGAAGCTCATACCCACCGGGGCCCACCGACTCTACACGGCAGGGACCACCAACGAGTGGATGACATGGTGCTGCTCAGATGAGCTGCTCATCCCAGTACAGTTGACGGCATACACCATCGAAGGTGTCATCAATGGCACAGTGACACTGTCGGATGCGCTGACAACGGTTCCCGCCTATACCCCTGTACTCATCAAGCGTGCTGGCAAATCGCTCGCCGAGGACATCTATGCTGCAGCCAAAGAGGAAGGCACTGCCCCCGACACGGGCTATGACACCGCAACAGGTCTTGCATGGACGACGGCCCAGGGCCTGACCTTCTGGGGAAATGCCACGGACGCTACCATCACTGAGGGTGGATTCACTGAACAGCCCTTCTATAGTCTTTACAACGGCAAGTTCTACCGCTACGAGGGAACCCAGGCTATTGCGGCTCACCGCTGCATCCTGACGGTGAGCCCTGTCTATACTGCGCCGGTGCTGACAATCGGCACTGAGACGACAAGCCTCTCCCCCGTCCCCTCTCCAAGTAGAGAGGGGAGTAGCCAACGCTGGTACACCCTGGATGGACGGAAGCTCAATGGCAAGCCGACGAAGAAGGGTATCTATGTTAATGGAGGACGTAAGGTTGTGATTAAATAAAAGACAACCCAAACAACAAAGACAACTATTTATCCCTGCATTATAGCCGTCCCTTATCAAGGGACTCTAAATGTCCAAGTTGTCGTTAGACAAAGAAAAGAAAAGAAAAAAAGAAACGAGATATGACAAAGACAATGAGAATCTTAACCTTCCTGCTGCTGATGGTGGTCGGCGCAGGACAGATGTGGGCCCAGGATGAGCCAGAGCCAGAGCCTGTACAGTTTGGTACCGTCATGTACAACGGCACGGCGACCAACGACGGCGGCACGCTGAAGTTCTACAAGAGCAGGAAAGTGGAGCTGGATGAAAACTTGATTACTGTGACCAACGGCGAGAGTGACCCACTGACCAGTGCAGACTGGGGAGCAATTTACGACGAAAACGATCAAATAGTTGCATATAAGCTCTTCATCATGGCCACGCCAGCCGTAGGACACCGTCTGCCCGCACCCGCTGCCGACGGCACGGTCAGCTTTATCCGCGCCGAGGTGGTCACGCAGGCTCAGCAGGCACCCAGCCACCGCGCCGTCCCGACGCTGCAGGTCGGTCAGACACTCCCCGTCAAGTTCCACAGCTACTACTCCGGATTTGGCGGCGACCCCGCCACGGACTATTACGGCCTCTACTATGTCGTGATGCCTGCCGACGTGAACCTCAGTGTCAGCATCACTGCCACGTTCCCCGAGGCGGAGAAGAATACCGAGGCTATCAATTACGTCGATGCCGACGGCACGACGCAGACCAAGGCCGCAGGTGAGGTCTATGTCCTCGACGGTACGGAGGCACGTCTTGGCTACGGCAGCTACAACAACCGAACTGAGCATGAGACGTGGTACGTGCTACCTGAGAATGCCACCTACAACTACACCAACGGCCTGGAGCTGTACGGCAAGGTGCACCTCATCTTAGCCGACGGCGCCACGATGACCATCGGTACTGATAGTAAGCCCGTCGTAGGAAATGCAGCTATCTATGTTCTGGGTGACCTTGATATTTATGGCCAGAGCGGTCAGAGCGGCACGCTTAACGCCACCACTTCAACATATGTCGCCATCTTCCCGACCGGCGACCTCGCCATCAACGGCGGCGTTATCAACGCTAAAAGTGACGGATATCGTGGCATTTATTCCGAACATTTTCTTACCATCAACGGTGGCACCGTTACCAGTACCGGTACCGACGATGATGGCATCTATGCAAGCTATCTCATCACCATTAACGGCGGAACTGTCACTGCTACCGGTGCTTATGCCGGTCTTGATTGCGGCACTGGTCGTCTTAGCGAAAACGAACTTATTTCTGGTAGTGACAACACTGGCTGCGAAATCATCATCAACGGTGGTATTGTTACCGCCACCGGCACCCGATTTGGCATACGTCCTGCAGGCGACCTTATCATCAATGGCGGCCAGGTAACCGGCATCGGCGGTACTGGCGAAACAGATGGTGGTCTCTATTCCTGTAACGGCAACATCATTCTCGGCTGGACCAACCCCACCGACTTCATCAAGGCCAGCAGCTACCTTGCCCATAACGACCAAACCAGCGGTATGGTCGTGAAGACCGTCGAGGGTCAGCGCTTCGTGGCGTATAACATGGCCGACGAGAGCGACGTTAGCGCCAGCGCTATCGCCAGCGGCACTGTAGCTGACGTGACACCCCTTGCAGGCAAGACGTTGAGGCCTCTGGAGGGTAACTATGTGAGCATCAACACTGCCGACTTCGACTTCACTGGCACTACCAGCACCACCAGCCCATTCACCATTACTACGGGCGAGGGCGAGAACGAAACGACTACACATTATTATATATATAAGAGCAACGATCCCGCGACGCTCAGTTATACGGGCAACGACTTTGTGCAAGTGACAGGTCTGCCCGAAGGCACGACGCTTGCAGCCGTTGAGAACCAGCCCATGAAGCGTACCTTTACCATGCCTGCCACAGACGTGGAGCTGACGGCTACGGCCGTGACTGGTCTGACTGCAACCTCCGTTGCCTACGACGGCACGGCACGTACACCTGAAATCAAGCAGGGCGACGACGTCTTTGACGCAGCCAACTACGCCATCACCTACCAGTTAGACGATGAGGCCGTGAACGCTGCCGAGGTGAAGAATGTCAATACATATACCTGCACGCTGACTGGCCTCGGCCAGTATGTCGGCACCGCCACCGTCCCGTTCGACATCACGCTGCGCAGCACAAACATCGCCGTGGAGATAGTTAATTCTGAAACCACCGTTGATGGTCATCCCGTCCTCATTGCTGGCGACGATGCCCATGTCAAGGTCACGCTGGTTCCTGTCAAGGGAGAGAACGAGACGACGGAGCTGCCCGCGATTAATGGTATCGCAACGTTAAGCGTGAGTGATGGCATTAATGAACCTAAGCCCTACACCGTCGCCATTGTCAACGGTGTCGGACACTATTATGTTCCTAATTTTGCATGGGATGTCTACGCCATCACTGCAGAGTTTGCCGGCGACGCCAACCACGCCGCAAGCACGACAGAGAATGCCACCACACTGGAAGTCTGCATGATCTTGACTGAGACAACCAGTAGCCTCGACAAGACAGAAATCAATGTTGGCGAGGCAGTAAAAGTCACCGTCGAGATAAATGAGGTCGGTTTGCAAAGACCCGTTATCGACAACGAGACACACACAAAAAAAACAATTATGTTTGAAACCAAGCAGCCCTTAAGCATCGACGCTATCGTTACTCTTAAGTGCAAAACTCCGTGGGATAATGGTGAAGGTCTTTCTGCTGATGTTAATAATTATAGATTAGCGATTGTCAATGGCAGCGGCATTCAGACGTTTAGTCACCTTCCCGCAGGCCCGCGAACTGTCAATGCGGTCTATGCCGGGGATGACAGATACTGTCAGAGCATATCCACAGTAGAGAATCTGCAAGTGAATAAGACGGAGACCACTATCGATGTGGAGGTGACGTCGCCAGTGATTGCGAAATGATGGAAGATGTAAGATGTAAGAAGTAAGATGTAAGATATGATGAAAACAAGAATATATACACTTTTAGCAGCCCTGCTGCTGACGGTTGCCAGTGTTCAGGCACAGACTGCCACCACTATCAGTGTGGATGCCTATTCCCCCATTTATGCAGGCAACGATGCCAATGTTTGGGTTACGCTGGATGCTGATATTAATGCCATCGCCACGCTGACCGTGACAGATGGCGCGAGCTACAACAAATCCTTCTATGTCGCCCTTGAAGGTGGCTCTGGCAGTGGCTCTGGCAGCTACTATGTTCCCAATCTGCCAGCGGGTACGTACAGCATCACGGCCTCGTTTGCCGGTAACGAACAGTATGCCGCCAGCACTTCCGAGCCTAAGACTGTTCAGGTCAACATGGTGACTACTGCCTTAGCGCTCAGCCTCGTAGATGAATCAATTTATGTCGGCGATTTCACGGCCTTCAAAGTCAAGTTAAAAGATCCCAATATCCTCGATGAAAACAATAATACAAGATCAATCAATGCAGTCGCCACTGTCAGACTGACTGACAAGGATACGTTCAACGACGCCACCGACAAGGTCTATATAGTGGGGCTTGTCAATGGCCAATATGGCTATATCGGGGAAGAAGATGGCAACCTATCTCCGAAAGACTATCAGAATGCGTTAACAGACTTTCCAGCAGGCACATACAAACTAAAGGCTTTCTATGCAGGGAATGACAGATACGACGAATGCGAGTCCAATGTGGTCACACTGACGGTCAGCAAGATTGCGACAACCCTCACCGTGGCGGACATCACAGCCATTACGACTGGTCAGGATGCCATGATTACGGTGACGGCAACACCGACGGACGAGAAGGCGGGGGCCATGAACACCGTGGCCACCGTGACCGTAGGCAATACTCACTACGACGTGCCCATCGTCAACGGCACGGGTACCTGCATCATCCCCAATCTGGCCGAAGGCACCCACGACGTAACGGCCTCGATAGCCGAGGACGATAAATATCTGGGCAGCACAGACACCAAGCAAGTGACCGTTAGCGAAGGCACCGACCCCGCCATAGAGCGCAACGCCGTGGCAACCGTGACGGTGACTCCCAAAGACTATACCGGTAACGTCACCGTGACCATCGACGGCGAAAATTACAACGTGGCCGTCATCAACGGTACCGGCAAGGTTGTACTGCCCCAGCTGGCTGCCGGCACCTACGCCATCAGCGCCTCGATAGCCGAGGACGGGAAATATGCCGCCAACAGCAACGAAGAAGCACAGATCGTGAGCGTTCCTGGCGTCACCTTCCCCTTCGCTACTGGTCAGACATGGGCCACATGGTGCGACGACTGGGCATGGAAGAAGCCTACAGGCGTGACGGCCTATACCATCAGCGCCGTGAGCGGCAATACCGTGACCATCGCTGAGGTTGAGGGTGACAACATCCCCTCGCATACGCCCCTGCTGCTGAAGAAGACGACCGATGCCGTGACACCGACCAAGGTCATCACGGGTACCGTACCCGACGAAGGATATAATGCCACTACAGGCCTCGCATCATCAGAGGGCTCGGGCCTGACCTTCTACGGTAATGCCAGCGACACAAAGATAACTGAGGGCTATAACTACGCATACGGATCAAGCTACGGCCTCTATAACGGTGAGTTCGTGCTTATCGATACGGATAACGGCATCGCCGCCAACCGCTGTCTGCTGAATGTAGGCGGTACGAATAGTGCACCGGTGCTGACAATCGGCACTGAGACGACAAGCCTCTCCCCCGTCCCCTCTCCAAGTAGAGAGGGGAGTAGCCAAGGCTGGTATACGCTGGATGGACGGAAGCTCAATGGCAAGCCGACGAAGAAGGGTATCTATATTAATGGAGGACGTAAGGTTGTGATTAAATAAAGGCACTGATTACACGGATAAAAACGAAATAAAGATATGACACGAACAATGAGAATCTTAACCTTTCTGATGCTGGCCATCGTGGTCGGCACAGGACATGCGTGGGCAGCAACTGACGGGCCAAGTAATATCAAGAAGGGTACGGTCAGTAACGGTTCCATCGAGTTCTACGCTGACGAGGCATGTACCATGTCATTCGACACTGACGTCGCCGTTGGTGCCACCGTCTATGTCAAGGCGACGGCCGCCCCAGGCTATACTGCCATAGGTGTGACCTTCACCGCCACGAAAGGCATCGGCTCCAACCTCATCCAGGCACCGCGCCGCATCGGCATTGCCAGCGATATTGCCGTCAGTGCTGTCACCGGCAAGCCCGACATCTATAGCTTTACGATGCCTGAGGATGGCAACTTCACTGTCACCATCAATGCGACGTTTGCCACACCTGCCCAGCAGCTGGTAAGCTATGTGGATGAGAACTACGAAACGCATGAGGTTGATGCCTACGTGCTCGACGAAACCATGAGCGTGTTGCCTGCCGGCTTCTACGTCGTACCCAATGACCTTACCGTCGACCACAATATTGAAAGTAATAGCGGCAAGGGCAGTAGTGTTACCATCATCATCGCTGATGGCAAGACGCTTACCGTCAATGGCTCTTTTGGTATGCCCTGCGACCTGAGCTTCTTCGGCCAAGGAAATGCCACGGGCAAGCTCACCATCAACACAACAACGGATATTGGCACAAGTCTCGGCGGACGTCTAACTGTGGCCCATGTGGATATTACCAGCGATGGTGGTTCCCTTGGTGGATTCAACGGCTGCATTTTTGCCGGCCACCAGACCAAAGGAAACACAGTGACCGTGCGCAGCAATGGTGATGCCATCGGTGGTGGCAGTAATGATGTTACCATCAAGTATTGTAATGTGGATCTCGTCAGCGAGACTGGATCATGTATCATTACAGGCTCTTCTGGCTCTTCTGGCTTGACCGTCACCGGCCTTGCCGACGGCAGCAACATGCTGAAGCTGTGCAGCAAGAGTATTGCCATCAGCGGCGGAAACAAAGTCACCATCAAGTATTGCGATGTGGATATCATTAACGAAAGAAATTCCACCATATCTTGTCCTTACGATGTGACTATTGAGGGTGTCGCAACGGGCAATAAGGTCAACACGGTCATCGTGCGTAGTGATGGTAGTGGCATTAATACAAGTAATCCGATCACTATCAGCTACTGCAATGTAGAAATGACAGGTACTACGCAAACAGACAACGTTTATGATGCCTGTGGCAGTTCAGGTATTACTACTTCTGGCGGCGTAGTCATCACCGGCCGTACCGATGCCAATAATACGTTGAAGATTCGCTGTGGCGGAAAAACTTCCCCTAATAGCTATGGCATCGCTGGTGGACAAAAAGCGGTCTCTATCAGTCGTTATAACGTTAATATTGTCAATGAGAATTTCTATGGCATCTATACCTCTGATGACGTAACCATCACTGGTGGACAGGTGGAAATTACTGGCGGCACGAAGGGCGCTGGTATCCATTCTGGAAATGGCAACATCACGCTGAGCAAAACGAGCGCCACCGACTATTTCAAGGTAAGCAGCTATTATGTTTCTGGCATCAAGGCCGTGAAGTTTGCTGATGGCCAACGTTTCGTGGCATATAACATGGCCGATGCTACTGACATCAGCGCCACTGCTATCGTTAGCGGTTCAGTCACCGATCTGACAACCATCAATGGCAAGACGCTGAAACCGTTGGACGGCAACTATGTGAGCGTCAACGCTGCCGACTTCACTTTCAGTGGCTCTACCAGCACCACCAGCCCATTTACCATTACGACGGGCGAGGGCGAGACCGCAACGACTACACATTATTATATATATAAGAAGGACAACACCGTGACGCTTACATACACGGGCAGCGGCATTGTGCAGGTGACAGGCCTGCCCGAGGGTTATGCAGCTGTGGAAAACCAACCCATGCAGCGCACCTTCACCATGCCTGCCACGGACGTGGAGCTGACGGCTACTGCCGTGACCGACCTGACAGCAACCTCCGTGACCTACGACGGCACGGCACGGACACCCGAAATCAAGCAGGGCGACGACGTATTTGACGCTGCGAATTACACCATCGCCTACAAGCTGGGCAATGATGACGTGACCGCTGACGATGTGAAGGATGCCAATACCTACACCTGCACGCTGACCGGCGTTGGTCAGTATGTCGGCACCACGACCGTTTCTTTAACCATCGACAAGGCAAATTATCATGAGCCTGAAGACATTCAGAATATCACCAAGTACGTACCGAGCGACAAGTCGGGCAGCTACACCATTGCACTCCCCTCACTGCCTGAGGGCGCGGCGTATTCCTTCACCAAAACCGACGAGGGCGGCATCATCGCCAGCCATGCGTATGACGCTGAACATAACACGCTGACCGTCGCCACCAACAGCGGGACAACCGGCGGTACGACCGCCACGATTACCGTGGAGGCGGCAGGTGCGCCTAACTACAACGACTACAGCTTCACGGTGATCGTCATCGTGTCGGAATATACGACGGCGTATGCATGGCCGGAGCAGACGAACATCTGGCTTGATGCGGACAACGAGTTGGTCTGGGCGGAAGGCGGCAACACCCTCGATACATCGCTGCTCACGGTCAAGAAGAACGGCGCGGCTGTAACGAACTACACGGCAAAGGTGGGCGAGACCGTATTGACAGCTGGCGAAAACCTGCTCACACTGGCCCCCGGCGCATACCGCATCGCCATCACCGGCGATGACGGCAAGTTGGACGACTGGGTGGACTTCAAGGTCATTAAGCTGATAGAAGACGCTGACGTTTTCAACGTGAAAGTCGAAGATTGTACCTGGCGTTTGGAAGGTGGCAGTGGCGGCAACGCGGCAGACACACCCCCCACGAACCACGCGACGCTGCTCTGCAATGGACAGGAATTGGAGTATTCGACGAACAATAACCTGAATGAATTCCTAAGCGCCCACCCTGGCCTGGAGCTCTGGTTTGAGGACAACGATCACATGCCCGGCAATGCTTACGTGAGCCGGGTCTTCACGATCAACGGCTTATCGGATGGAGATTTCTACAATATGCCTTTGCCGAGGCCGAAGAATCGCCCCTTCAATTACCTCGGCACGACCGTTGCCACTGGCAGCGACAACCAGCTCGTATTCCTGCCGCACGGCATGAGCTTCAAACTGTTGACGGATGACGATGGCGAAGCCGTTCCAGCAAGCTCGAAAGGCGGAAACATCTTTTATCTGTGCGTCGATGCCCCGGCCCTACATTATGTGGAGACGGAGGGCGCGAACGGGACGGAGTGGGCGCTCTATAACGGCGATGAACTCGTACCGAAGAATTACTATTTTCGCGACAGCAATGGTAACGTTTATTACGGGAACGGAAGCGCCTACACGCATTACAATGCCAACAGCAGTGATGGGAATTTCATATCCTTTTCGCCCATCAGCTATGTGGTACACGGCGGTCCTTTTAATTGGGATCCGGCGAATATCACTGTAGACCCGGAGAATGATTATACATTCTCTTATTATATTTATGACGACTGGCGTGAAGTGCAGCTTCCCAATGATAACTTCAACATGGTAGGCAAGGATTTTGTCATATTAAATAATGCATTCTTCTATACCGGCGACATCGTACCTGAAGTCGTGGATGGATACAAGATCAAGATTGGCGATGTCATCCGTTCCACAATCGACTACCCTTCTGCTTATGATTATTATACGCCGATCGTCTGGCTGCGCAACGCCACGATCGCCGACCTCGTAGGTGAAGAGAGGAACTGCCCGCACGCTTACGCGAAGAATAAGGTGGACGACTACCATTATCAGGTCGCAAGCTGCTCGTTCATAATCTATCCCAACAATTCATTGGTGGAAATCTTGGATTTGGCAAGCGAATCCAAGGTCGGCGAAGACGTCACCTGTAATGTGGTTTTGCACGGGCCTAAAACGGGCGTTGCTAATGTGTTCGTAAATGGCGAATGGTACACACGCCTGGAGGGAACCAAATCGCACGAGCTGACGTTCACAGGACTGCACGAGGGGACATACGAGATTAATGTGTTCGGCGACGGCGACGATTATGTCACGTCCTATAGTACATCCACCTCCTTCACCGTGGTGCGAACCGACCCCGTGCTGACCCTGACCGGTAAGCAAAACACGGCGGGCGAGGCATTCGAGGCCGGTGCCAACATCGAATACGACCCTGAAAATCCTGTGATTGTCAATGCCGTCAACGATAAGGCGGTGAGCGGCACGAACTGGAAATGGACTATCTCCAACACGGATGTTGTCACGCAGAATCATATCGTGAACGAGAGCCAGCAGAACGCGGTCAACAGCGAGGACATCTACCTGAACACCATCGGTCTCGGCGAGGTCATGCTGACGGCTCGGTTCAGCGGGGACTATAAGTACAACCGCGCGACAGAGGCCATTTCCTTCACCGTGGTTCCTAAGCAGGTCACAAGCCCCATCATAGAGTTGGTGGACCAGAGCACGATATACTACGACGGCACGGCAAAGGAGCCCGCCGTCAAGGTCTATTACGCGGAGGGTAAGGAGATTCCCGCCGACCAATACGACGTGACCTACGACAACAACACTAACGTCAGCAGCACCAACAGCAAGGCGAAGATCATCGTCAAGAGCAAGACGGGCGCTCTCTATACCATTGACGCGGAAAAGGAATTCGAGATTCAGGAAACCATCGTGCTGTTTGCCGCCAACAGTACCAATCTCTGGGCTACGTTCTGCAGCCAGAACGAATACGAGGTACCTGAGGGGTGCACAGCCTATACCATCGGCAGCATCAGCGGCTCGACGGTCATGCTGAGCGATGCCTTGACATCGATTCCTGCCTATACGCCGGTGCTGATACAGCGCGACGCGAATGTCACACTACCCGTTACGGCTATATACAAGGCAGCAGGGTCAGCACCTGCCAGTGGCTATGATGCCCAGACGGGCCTTGCATGGACACCCGGCACTGGCTTCACCTTCTACGGAAACTGCCTTAGAAGCGACGTCAGCGCGGACGACTTCAAAGGCTACTACAACGAAGGACAGACCTACCTGCTGTTCGACGGCAAATTCATCCTGGCCGACGAGAACGGCGGACTGGGTGCTCATAAGTGCCTGCTGGTGTTGAACGGTACGAATAATGCGCCGGTGCTGAGTATCGGCACTGAGACGACGAGCCTCTCCCCCGTCCCCTCTCCAAGTAGAGAGGGGAGTAGCCAACGCTGGTACACGCTGGATGGGCGCAAGCTCAATAGCAAGCCGACGCAGAAGGGTATCTATGTTAATGGAGGCCGTAAGGTTGTGATTAAATAAAAGACAACCCAAACAACAAAGACAACAAAGAAAATCTTATATCACAGTAAGTAAATATCAAAAAGTTGTTTAAGTTGTCCCAGTTGTCTTCCAAATAGAAAGAAAAGAAGAATGAAACGAGATATGACAAAGACAATGAGAATCTTAACCCTCCTGCTGCTGACGATGGCCGGCACAGGACAGACGTGGGCTGAAGCAGAGAGTAATCCTCGTGTGAAGTTCATCTATGCCAGCGCACATGGTACAGCCTTCGCCAGTGAGGCTAATGCCAATGGCGAGGTGACTATCACCATTACGCCCGACGGCGACTGGCGTTGCATCGACGGCGACGTCACTGCTAAGGTGACTGCCAACACGAACATGGCACAGGCGCCACGACGTACGCAACCTGGTGTCCAGCTTGGTGACGCCATCGGTGTGACCTGCACGGCCACCAATGTGTTCACTCTAACGTTACCTGATAACGCGTACCTGAACGCCACTGTTACCATCAGTTTCAGTGAGAAGTTGGACAACGTGTTTACCGTCAGTCTTGACAACTGGACCTATGGTGAGGCGCCCAAAACACCGCAAGTCGAGAACAACCAGAGTGGCAATGAGCCGACCTATACCTATTCCAATGCCGAAAATGGTGACTATAGCTCTACCGTTCCTTCCATTGCAGGTACGCACTGGGTGAAAGCCAGCATCGCAGCCTCCACCGACTACAAGGCTGGCGAAAGTGCTGCCGTCAGCTTTGAGATAACACAGAAGCCACTGACCGACGAGGAGGTGGCAGTAAGCATCAGCAAGGAGAACGACACGTATGCGGTCAGCGTGAAGGATGGCGAGAAGACGCTCGTCCTGGGTACCGACTATACGTTGAGCGCGGGCCAGACCAGTAGCAGCAACTATATCATTACTGTGACGGGTACGGGCAACTACACGGGGACGGTGACGGCGGTATGGATAGCTAATGCCTCTGAAACGGATGTGGCTGAGAATGTCACTATCATTGATGATACTCACGCCGTAGTCAGCAGCGTCGAGGTCGGTGCCGAGGCCACAACGGTCACCATTCCCGGCACTGTAAACGATGGAACGAACGATGTTCCTGTCACCTCGATTGCCGATGGTACCTTCACTGCCGAAAATACAGCCAATGTGCTGAGCATTGACTTGAGCGAGACGCAGATAGACCTTGATATGGATCGCAAAGCAGATAATAGTCCTGTGAAGGATGTTCCCGAGAATACGCTCATCTATCTGCCTGCAGGTTCGACGATGACCGGCGACAACGTGATTGTCAAGGAGGCAAACTCTGATAACTTCACTTGTGAAAACTTCGTGATGACCG
>JAEEPF010000237.1 GCA_016284635.1 Prevotella sp. | reverse complement strand
CGTAATCCTCGATGCCACGGCGCGTGTAGGCCAGCAGCGAGTCGGGCTCGAGATGGCTGGGCACGGTGCGGGCCATGAAGTTGGTCACGAGCTCCGTCTCGTCCATGATGCCGGTGATGCGCTCGGCGGTATTGTCGAGCAGCTGCGAGGCATGGTCGATGGCTGCGCGTTGGATAAATTGCTTGCAGCGCTCGAACAGGACGTCGGAGAGCAGCGTGAAGGCGACGGCGATGATGAGCGTGATGATCAGTCCGAGGCGCAGCGAGAGGTGCTGCCGGATATAGCGCAGTGGTCGTTTCATAGGGCGGTCTCCTTCATGAGTTTGTCCAACAGTTGTGTGATGGTTTCCGAATCCTGCATGATGACCGCTTGCCGCTGCGCCATCTCCTCACGCGTCATTGAGGCAGCATCGCGGCAGATGGTCTCTGCCTCTTGGCAGAGCCGCTCCACCGGCTTGGCCATCTGCGCCGTCATGTCATGCACGAAGTTCGTCTTCTTTACCTCGTAAGCCTGCACCTTAGCGTAGGCTGCCTTCAGCTCCACGTTCTGCTTACTGAGCGTCACCTGCTTCTGCTGCATCTCCGTCATGTAGGCATTCTGCGCCTGTTGCATCTTTGCCAGGCTGTTCTGCAGTCGGCCCGCCTCATGCTCGTGGTGTGCATCGGGTATCGGTGTGTCCAAGTTGCCGTTGGCGATGCTTTGTGCGGAGTCTGCCAGCCAGTGCAACGGACGCAAGTGTCGGCCTACGACGGTGTAGAGCACGATGAGCAGGATCACTACGCCAGCCATGCCCCTGAACCATAGGAACCACTGCATGCGTGAGTAGCGGCCGTAGACATCTTCTGCCGGACATACGGCCGTAAGTACAAACGGCCTGTCGCCCAAGGGCTGCGTGAAGATGAACATCTCGCGGTCCTCATACACCAGTTTCCGGTAGCCGCTCTCCTCGCTGGCAATGAAGATGCCGAGTTGGGTGCTGTCGCGGCGGGTGACATAGAGTTCGGCGTTGGGCAATGTCTGATGCAGTTTGGCCAGGTAGCCGTTCTCCTCTATCAGCCGGTCGATGGCCGCGCGGTTCACTCTCACTTGCCCACCTTCCAATCGCGCCGACATTTCGTTCTGACGCAGTGTGTTGTCTATCCGCAGCGCCGTGGTTTCCATTGCCTGCAGTGTCGTGTCCACCGTTTCGTCGAAGATGACGTCCTGCGAGAACTTCGCCAGCAGTCCGATGACTACCACACTGATGGCCGTCACGAGACTCGCCACCCATAGCGTCAGCTGTGTGGTGAACGACGTCCGTACCTTCTGAATGATGCTCGTCATACGCGTTGTTATTGAAAGTCGATGGCTGCCAAAACCAGGAACATATAGTGGGAGGAACCGCCGCCGAGGACGTATTCGGTCTGCTGCCAGAGGAAGGGAAACTTGAGCAGTTCGGGGAAGTCGGGACGGATGAGAGCGGTACCACTGACCACACCACCAGGGATATAGCTCCAGTCGGCACGATTCAGTCCGTAGGCAACAGTCGCGCTACGGGCTCCCACGCCTGATGCAAACGAGGCGGTGTTGCTGCCGGGATGACAGCCCAGCACGAAGTTCAAGGCGTTATAGACGGTCTCCTTGGGGAAGATGTCGGGATAGGCATCGGTCAGGAAGTAATACTCAAAGCCGAAGCGCTGGATATCCCATCCTGCTCCCCAGATGCTGGGGCGGTAGGGTACACCGTATGGGGTCTCGGCGGCCTGACGGTCGAGCTGGGCCTTGTAGTCGGCAAGGGCGGTGCGGAAGGCCGTGGCGAAGGCGCGGTAGGCCTTGCGGTCGCGGCTGCTGACGCCCTTGGTCTGACTCTTCGCCTCAAGCTGTTTGGCAATGCGGGCGGTGAACCAGCCGGTGCGGGCAATATTTTTTATGATGGCGTCCTGCCGGGCGAGGATAAAGTCGAGGTATTCGGCCTCACCCGTGGTCAGATACAGTTCGACGGCAGCCTGAAGTTTCATGCCCGCCATGCGATCGTTCACTTGTGTCTGGTGATAGAGTTCGGCGGCGATGTCAAGGCACTCTTGGCCCAGCGCATCGTTGAAGCCACGAAGCGCGCGGGCAGCTCCGGCCAGTTGGGCAGATGTAGAGAGGGCACGCATGGGATTATCTTCCGTAAAGATCCATCGGTCGTCATCGTTTCCCATCACACCGTCAGTCATCGCAGCAGCATCGCCCAGCATGGCGTATTGACGGAGTGTGCTGCAGATGATGCCGCGATAGATTCGGCCCAAAGCCTGATAGCTGCGCACGACGGTCAGCGCACCGTTCTCCACCTGCTGCAGGATGTCGTTCTTGCCGTCAGGTTCGTGGATTTCCACGCGATGGCGGGCTTGGTCTATGGCAGTCACGTCGATGTCCGGACGGAACTGCTCGTAAGCCAATGCAAGGATGTAGGCCTCGCCAGCCTGCGACTCCACGCGCAGGTCGAAATCGCCGGCATCGTGCCAGCCGCCGATGTTGACACCCGGCACGCGTTCGCCCTCCTTATATTTACTGAGACCGGGCCGCTGGTCGTAGCCATCGATGTGGTTGCCGACGCGCGCCATCAGTGCATCGTCCAAATGGCAGGCGTCATGCCAGACGCGGTATTTCTCAGCCACTCGCACATGGCACATCTGGACGGGCAGGAAGTACTCGACGACAGGCTGCCAGATACCACGCTCATAGACATCGCGGGCAATGCGGAACACACTCGACAGACTGTTGCCATAGCGCACCTGATAGAGTCCAGGTTCTGTCACGTCGCTGAAGTCGGCCGTGAGGTAGCGGTATCGCAAAAATTGTCCCCAGACCTTCGCCGGCATCTCGCGGACGACGGTCTCCCCGTCGGCACCGATGCGGACCAACCGGACGTTGTCCACCGAGTTTTCGCGCTTGTCGGTCTCGATGACGACACGCTTAGGCTGTTGGGGCAGGTAGCCCACCTGCGAGGTCTGGATGACGGCGGAGTATCGCCACGTCTCATCGATGGCGGGCGTGATGAGCCAGCGGACGGCTCCCTTCGTAACCCCCGGCGCTATCTCGCTGCGCAGCACAAACCAGCCATTGTTATGGTTCATGCGGCCGTCGAAGAGCTTCAGGTCGCCAGTCTGCGACTCCACCGTCAGTCTCTGGCTACGGTCATCAGGGCGGGAGGTGAACTTGCGACCGATGGCGTAAGGCGCAGCGATGATGTCGTCGGCACGAAGAGGGCTGTAGCCAGTTCCGTCCAACTGTGCGAGGTTAGCCTTCTGTCCACGGCCAGCGAAGTAGTTACCATCGTGGCCTCGGTTTGTGGGCACTTGAAGTAGCGGGGTGTTCGGCTGTTGAGGATAGATGCCGCTCTGACCGTCCATTAGCCAGGGCTTTCCAAAAAGTTCGCCAGGAAAGAACTCCAGGTTGAAACCAGCCTTCCCCAGCAGGAAGTCGGGCACGGGCGTGTCGAGGTCCACGGTCACGAGAATACTCTTACCTTGTGGTTTGACAGTGACGGTATAGTTGACATGCCAATCAGGATAGACCATCGGGTTGAAGCCCGTCATGTGGCGTGAGGAGTCGGGATAGCAGAGTGTGGTGACAATCTTCCCGCCTTCGACGCGGCGGCTCAACTGCTTCGGTACGGGCTGCCACTGACCGGGCG
>JAEEPF010000063.1 GCA_016284635.1 Prevotella sp. | reverse complement strand
TCCATGGTGATCGTCTGGCCTTTGGTGACCTCTGCTTCAGCCAGGAACTCTGCGTTGTCATTAAAGAACGGCGACTCTGTTAGAATCCGCACCTTCTGAATGTCGATAAGAGGGGCATCTGCTGTAATGCTGATGCTGCTCTTGGTGACAGATGACCATGTATGATTGGGGTCAATGGTGACACCTAGTTTTTGCTCGGCGTTGTTCTTGACGGATTCCTTATAGATCTGCTCGTTGATAGCATCATGATCCAAACCGCAAGAAGCGAGGGCTAGGGCCGAAAAAAGGAATAAATACTTGCACTTCATAACCTAAAAAATACTAAAATTGTCTTTGTTTCTATGTTTATAATTTTCGGTGCAAATATACACTTTTCTAATTACATACGCGCGAATTCTTTCTAAAAACGCCTATGTTTTAACAAAATTTATAATTCTACGGTCACTTTTCCGTTAATTTGCCTTCCTGTGAGGTAGTTTGGCACGGCCCACTGGCGGTTTGTGACATCGGTTACCCAGTAGTAACTGTTCACGTTGGAGATGCCAAACAGGTTCAGGCAATCCAGTCCGAGCCAGATGTTCTGGACGGACTTGCCGTTCTTCAGCGCCCTGTAACTCATGCCGATGTCAGCACGCTTGTAAGCCGGTGCGCGGAACTGTTGCTGTTCGAGTCCCCGGTGTGGAGGACCGAAGGGCAGACCGTCTGCAAAGGCCAGGCGGAGCGTCATCTTCCAACGGTCGGTACCTGGGAAATAGTCGGTGAAATGGAGGTTGATAGAATATCGCTGGTCTGTCGGGGTGGGAATCCATTGGCCGTTGTATTTCTGTTTCATACTCATCAGGGAGAACGTGAGCCAAGAGTCCGTCCCGGGCACGAACTCACCGTAGAGTTTCAGGTCCAGTCCTGCGGCATAGCCCGAACAGAGGTTCTCTCCAAAGTACGTAATCTTCACATTCTGAACGTTATACGGGATGAGGTTCGACAAAGACTTGAAATATGCTTCAGCCGAGAATTTGAAGGGACGATTGAGCATCTTGAAGCGGTAGTCCATGGCTGCTATGAACTGCAGGGAGCGCTGGCTCTTGATGTTCTCGTTGAGCACCGCCCGTGTTAGTCCATTTACTGTCACCGTGTCGCGCATCTCCTTGTAGAACGGTGCCTGATAGTAGAGTCCTGTGGCAAATCGGAAGGTGTAGTCGGGGTTGAAGGCGGGCACGAGGGCCAGCGAGGCTCTGGGCGACACGATGGTCTCTTTGTTGAACGACCAGTTTGCCAACCGGACACCATAGTTCAGCGTGAAGAAGTTGTCGCCCTTGTTGAAATGGTAGGTGTCCTGTATGTAGGCTTCGATGCGATGGCTCTTCACGTCGTTCTTGGCTGACAACGTGTAGATCAGATCCAGACGGTCTGGCGTGTGTGGGATGGAATAGCCGCTGGAATCGCGCATTTCGTATTCCCGCGACGTCTCTTTGATGTTCTCGATCTTGTAGGTAAGGCCTGCCTCGATGTCGTGGCGGCGCGTCTTGTGCGTGCCCACCAGTTTGAAGCTCACCACGTCGGCGGTCAGGTAGTTCCTGGCGTGCTCCATATATGTTCCCACGCCGAGGTTCTCGCTCGACTGCGCGTCGTCCAGCCAGTATTGGCCTGCGATGTCGTAGGTTTCTTTCTCCTTGGTGTGGAAGGCGGATGTCAGGAACTTGATTTTGGTAGAGTCTCCGAACGAACGTGCGATGGAGGCGGTGCCGAAATAGGTGCGGAACACATCCTTCTCCTGTCCGTCGAAATAGACCTTGAACGATTTCGCGTCGGCGATGGTACCGAAGGAGGTCTCACGCGACTCTGGCGTGAAGTTGTAATGATTCTCAGAGATGTATCCGATCAGTTCTACCTCCCATCTCTTGTTGGGTCTGTAAGTGATATATGTCTGATAATCAAAGAAATTAGGCTGATACTCTCCACTTGTTTCGAGGGAGCCTAACAAATACTTGTTGGTCTTGTACCGGAGGCCGTGGCTCATCGAGAATGTCTTGTTGCCGTAGCCTAAATAGCCGCTGGCGCCGAGCAGCGAGGCTGTGACGGTTCCCTCCAACCGCTTGGGTTTGCGGTAGGTGATGTCCAGTGCTGACGACATCTTGTCGCCGTACTTCGCGGCAAAGCCTCCCGTCGAGAAGCCGATGCTCTCCACCATGTCCGGATTAATGATCGACAGACCTTCCTGCTGTCCGCTGCTGACGAGTAATGGCCTGTATATCTCCACGCCGTTGATATATACTGAGTTCTCGTCGAACGAGCCGCCGCGTACATTATACTGCGACGACAGTTCATTATGCGTCGATACGCCAGCCTGCTGCTGGATGAGTTCCTCGACGGCGTTGCCCGTTATCGATGGTGCGATCTTCAGGTCTTTCGTGTTGAGTTGTTCCGTCTGGCTGGTCTGCCGTCTGCGTTCCGTGACGGTGATCTCCTGCAGCGCCTCCGACGGATACATCACGATCTGCACGGTCATCTTGCCTTTCGGACGTCTGAACACGCGCTTCCTGACGCCGTATCCCACCATCGAGAACCTGACCTCGACCGAGTCGGCACTATTCAGGCTGATGGAGAATTCGCCCTTCAGGTTGGTCATCGCCACCTTCCCCTGTGCCAGACAGGAGACGGTCACCAGTTCCAGTGCCTGACCGTCTTCGTCGATGACTTTTCCTTTCAGTGTGAAGTCGTCAGCAAAGCCGGCAGCGCTGAAAAACAGCATCGCCAACAGCAGCAAATATCGTGCAAATGAATGTTTCATCAGGATATATAACGAAAGAATCTTCCGTTTTATTGCATTTTTCAAAAAATTGTCGTACCTTTGCGGGCGGATAGACATTAAACATTAAAGTAAATAAGGATTATGATTGATTTCTTAGCACAACACTTATGGCAGATGTGGGCCGTCGTGGCCGTCGTCTGTCTGATTCTTGAACTCATGGCTGGTGATTTCTTCATCATCTGCTTCTCTATCGGTGCTGTCTTCGCTGCCATCGCAGCCGCCTTCGGGCTGGGCTTCTACTCACAGCTGGTCGCTTTCGCCGTGTTCACCCTCATCAGCCTCTTCTGGGTGCGTCCCTTCGCCAAGCGCTATCTCCGCAAGGGTGAGGACCGCCGCGTGAGCAATGCCGATGCGCTGCTGGGGCGTCAGGGTAGGGTGGTCGAGACCGTCGAGGCTGACGGCTTCGGGCGCGTACAGATCGACGGCGACATCTGGAAGGCCGTCACCAAGGAGTCTGCCGACATCCCCGAAGGCTCGAACGTCCGCGTCATTGACCGCGAGAGCACCATCATCACCGTCGAAACCATCAAATAATAAATCGTAAATAAATCTATGGACATTATGACTTATGTATTAATTGCCATTGTCATCCTGGTGATCCTCTTCGCCAAGATGGCCCTTGTGATCATCCCGCAGTCGGAAACCAAGATCGTTGAGCGCCTCGGTCGTTACTACGCCACGCTGCGTCCGGGCATCAACATCATCATCCCCTTCATCGACCGCGCCAAGTCGATCGTCGTGCTCAATCACGGCCGTTACCAGTACTCCACGACCATCGACCTCCGCGAACAGGTCTACGACTTCCCCAAGCAGAACGTGATCACCAAAGATAACGTGCAGACGGAGATCAACGCGCTGCTCTACTTCCAGATCGTCGATCCCTTCAAGGCCACCTACGAGATCAACAACCTGCCCAACGCTATCGAGAAGCTGACGCAGACCACCCTGCGTAACATCATTGGTGAGCTCGAACTCGACGAGACGCTGACCTCGCGCGACACCATCAACAAGAAGCTCTCCGCCGTGCTCGACGATGCCACCGACAAGTGGGGCGTCAAGGTGAACCGCGTGGAGCTGCAGGACATCACGCCGCCCGACTCCGTCCTCACCGCCATGGAGAAGCAGATGCAGGCCGAGCGTAACAAGCGTGCACAGATCCTGACCTCCGAGGGACAGAAGGCCGCCGAGATTCTCGCCTCCGAAGGTGAGAAGACCGCCATCGTCAACAAGGCCGAGGCCGCCAAGCAGCAGGCTATCCTCGAGGCAGAGGGTGAGGCACAAGCCCGTATCCGCAAGGCCGAGGCCGAGGCGAAGGCCATCGAACTCATCACCGAGGCCGTCGGCAAGTCGACCAATCCCGCCAACTACCTGCTGGCTCAGAAGTACATCCAGATGATGCAGGAACTGGCCGAGGGCGACAAGACCAAGACCGTCTATCTGCCCTACGAGGCCACCAACCTGCTCGGCTCCATCGGAGGCATCAAGGATCTCTTCAAAGCTGAATAATTTCTGTATATTACCGCAGATTACGCCGATTGCGCAGAAAAAATGAAAAAATAATCTGTGTAATCTGCGTAATCTGCGGTTATTTTTGTACCTTTGCACCCGATTTCGAAAATTGATGGTATGGTACACAATATTTTCAAGGGCCTGGGTATCGCCCTCATTACTCCTTTCAAGACCGATGGCGCGGTGGATTACGAAGCCCTGATGCGGCTGCTCGACTACCAGTTGGACAACGGCGCAGACTTCCTTTGCATCCTCGCCACCACGGGTGAGACACCGACGCTGAGCCGTGAGGAGAAGCAGAAGATCAAGGATCTCGTCGTAGAAAAGGTGCGCGGTCGCGTGCCCATCCTCATGGGTTGTGGCGGCAACAACACCGCCGCCGTCGTCCACGAGCTCCAGACGGGCGACTTCCGCGGCATCAACGGCATCCTCAGCGTCTGCCCTTACTACAACAAGCCTTCGCAGGAAGGTCTTTACCAGCACTTCAAGGCCATCGCCGCAGCCACACAGCTGCCCGTGGTACTCTATAATGTCCCCGGACGCACGGGTGTCAACCTCAAGGCTGAGACCACCGTCCGCCTGGCACGCGACTGCCAGAATATCGTCGCCATCAAGGAGGCCAGCGGCAATCTCGAACAGGTCGACGAGATCATCAAGAACAAGCCGCGCGACTTCGACGTCATCTCCGGCGACGACTCGCTCACGTTCCCGATGGTCAGCTGCGGTGCCGTAGGCGTCATCTCCGTCATCGGCAACGCCATACCGAAGGAGTTCTCCAAGATGATCCGCCTGCAGATGCGCGGTGAGTACGACCCTGCCCGCAAGATCCATCACCGTTTCACCGACCTCTTCTCGCTCCTCTTCGTTGACGGCAACCCCGCAGGCGTCAAGGCGATGCTCTCTGAGATGGGCTTCATCCAGAACGTGCTCCGTCTGCCGCTCGTGCCGATGCAGATTAAGAACGTCCAGCGCATGTCCGAGATCCTGAAGGAGCTGAAATACTGATGGATCGCTCGATCATCCACGAGATATCGCCCATGATGGGCAAGGACTGCAGTCCCTCCGAATTTCGCGAAAACTACCACAAAACGCGGGTGATTGTCTGACGAAAATCCCCGAAAATCCCCCGAAATGGAAGATTTTTCGAAAAAAGTCCGATAAATGTTTGGTGGAATCAAAAATAGTTCGTACCTTTGCACCCGCAAAACGGAAAAGGTTCCGTAGCTCAACTGAATAGAGCATCTGACTACGGATCAGAAGGTTGTGGGTTTGAATCCCGCCGGAATCACCAAAAGCAATGAAAGAGGGTGTGCCTATTTTGACACACCCTCTTCTATTTGAAAAAGACTGAAGTTCTGTGCGTTGATTAGCTTTCATACTTTCTTCTTCCACGGTTGCCACCACCACCGCCGCCGTTTACAGACTCCAACTCTTCCTCGTTCAGAGCGCGTGAGCTCTCTTTTTCATTCTTCTTTACCATAATCTTAGAATTTTTAATTGTTAAACTTACTGTTTTATTCTCTTGTCGCTCAAATGTTGTTTGTTCTGATTGACGATACAAAGTTACGGAGATTTATTTTAATTTCCAAGATATTTCCCGATTTTTTCTCTCACTTGTAGCGACAATCGCCCCCAGAGGCGACAAATCAGGCCAATACCTTCAAAATCTGTCGCACAAAAGAGACAGACCCTGCGGACTTGACTACCCATTCATCAGCCTCACCTTACGGCGATTGCCTGAGGGACGGACGGCGAAGTGGAGCCAGTAGGTGCCCTTTGGTGATCGCTCCAGCAACAGCTCGTCGAAGTCCTCCTGGCTCTCGTCACTGATGTCGAGCAGGATGGTGGCATAGCGCACCAGTTGCTCGATGCCCGTCACGCGAATATCCGCTGCACACCCCGTCAGGTGGTTCGAGCCTTTCGCTCCGCCCACGGCCTTGTTCACCGCCTCAGATCTATACCCGCTGTTGATGATTATCGGGGTAATTTTTTCCCCTCCTAAGTTAGGAGGGGTGCCCGTATGGGCGGGGTGGTCTGAAGAAGCGCCAGACATTCCCTCGTTCAGACCACCCCTAGCCCCTCCTAACTCAGGAGGGGAAACCGAGCGCTCCATTTTCCCGTAGACATACCGCAGATTATACCGCCTGCGTAGTTTCTCCAACCACCCACAGAGGCGCTTCAAATTCTCCACTTGTGCCTCATTGGGCACGTTGTCTAAATTCGCACTTGTCTTACACATTTCGTCAAGCGTAAAGTGCGGCGTTAAGCGAAGGCCATCGAGCTCGCTCGGATGGCTGAGCGCAGCCGCACTCGACGAAGTCAAGTGTTCGCTGAGTTTCATACTTACATTACTCATTTTCTCTTTTTCTTATTTACATTAATCGGTGTACTGTTCGGAAAGGCGATGCTGTAAGCACTGTCGAGGGCTTTCAGGTCTATCTTGTAATAACTGATGCCCGTCCGGACGGCTACAATCGCTCTTAAGAGTTCACGATGCTGGCGCGGATAGAGCGAGGGCGCAGGCAACTCGTTCCAGCCTTCCTGCTCCGACAGGTGACACACCTGCCAAATAAAGTCATCATTCGCTTCGTACCCGAACCACGTCTTCAACACATTACGGATGCAATACCGCTTATACTGACCTCCGAGGAGGCGCCTCGTGCGCTCCAGCTTCCGCCAGAGCATCACGAAGCATTCTTGATTGTTTTCTACGTTCATCATTTATCCATTATCAATTATCCATTATCAATTATCCATTCTTTCTGTACCGACCATTGTCGGTCAGAAACACCAGCCCCTGCTTGCGCCAGTTCTTCAGCATTTGCCGGACGGTGTTCTGGTTCACGCCCGCACCCTTCACCGCCACAGACTGCTGCATCGCCTGCTCGAAAGTGAACTGCGGGTCCAGTCGCTCAAAGATAGAGTCGTTCTTGCCGCGCTTCTGTCGCTCACCATTCAATCCGCCTGCATAGTCACGACTCATGAAAGCGTTCTCGATGCGGTCGCGGAAGAAGTAGAGCGCGTTCTCCAACAGCGAGTCGGCTATCACATCGTAAGCCTCCAGCATCGTAGGTGTCTGCGCCTTCAGCAACATTTCCTTCCACAGGTTCGGGTGTTGCTTCAGTTTCGTTTCGGCACCATTCAATCCGTGCTTCTGAATCAATGTCTCGCACACCTTGCAGAGCATCAGACAGCACGTCATTCTTTGCGCCGTGACGCAGACGCGGAAGCGCTGACGGGCACGGGTCCTATCGTCATTCTTCATCGTTTCCAGTCGGATGCGCTCCACCCACTCACGACCCTTTGCCTCCAACTTCGGCAGCACCACCTCGCCGTACATCAGCGGCAACAGATGCGCTATCTGCTGGATTCGCTCGCGCTGGCGGTCGGTCAGCACGTAGGGCTTATCCTCCAACTTCGCAAAGGTGTTGTCAGGCGTGCGGGCTACGGCGATACGACTCTGGAATCCATCGGTGTAGTTCGATACCACGCGATACAGTGCATCAGGCGTACCACACATACACACGTTCCATAACAGCTTCTCGATATGCACGTTCACCGCATCGGCTGATCGCGCCTCGCGCTCGTACTTCGTGCCGTCGTAGCTCTGGCGCAGCATCACCGAAAAGTCGCTCATGGTCGATTTCCACTTCTGCGCCACCGTGTCAGCCTCGGGCGTGAACGAGAAGGCGTGCTTGCCCTCCGTATTCGCCAGTCGCTCGGCCAGATTGGCAACGGTATTGTTCAGCGTCAGACAGCGCACCGGCAGCTTCGGTTCCTCAGGCTGCTCCTTCTTATTCTTCGCCGCCCGTTTCTTCGCGCGCCACTCATCCTCCTGCATCTGGTACATCTTGTCCAGTGCCGCCACCTCGCTCATCCAGGCCTCCACCACAGGGTCGATACCGCCCTTACCGCTAGCAAAGTCACCAGCGATGTAGGCAATCAGATTCAAACCCTTCTTCTGCCCGTGAACATCGAGCGTGACACCCGTAGCCAGCGTGCCGATGCAAGGGCAGATAGCCGTCACTATAGGCATTGTCAGCTGCGGCCCTACCGCATCAATACTCTCCTTAACCCCCATCGGCATCTTGGAGAGTTTTTGCAACGGACTACAGGACTCTAGGACTTCTATTTCAGCATCGAGACAATCAGTCCGTGATAGTCCGTGTTCGTCCGATGCTAAAAGATTTAATGTATTCCGTAGCCTCTGCGGGAACCCGTTGAACTCCGAGGCGAGGGCACTCTTGATCTTCGCCCGCTTCTCCTCCAGTGGGAACCCGTCGTAGCAGGGAATCACCTGGTCGAGCCACTCAAAGTTCCTGCCGCAGATATGTCTGAGGTCGCACGCCAACTGATAGGTCAGCGTGTCGCGGTCGCCCTGCGTAGGCTCAAAGCCGCGGTTGTTCACCTCCCAGTATTTCCGGATGATGTCCGTAAACGGAATGCCGTGATAGTGCGTCGGGTATTCTTTTGCAAGGACTACAGGACTTAAGGACTCTTTTTCAGTGGGATTATCAACGGAATCAGTCTTGTCAGTCCTGTAGTCCGTTGCTGAAACTTCAAAAATGGCCTCGTCTAAGTAGATGAGCTCCTGCTCCGTAGTAGTGAAAAACACGCGCGTGATGTCCTTGGCACCCTTGTCGAATTCCACGCCTAAAAGTTCGCTGGCCCACTTCAGGTTCTCCTCCTGATTGTGTTCAGGACGACGCTTGAACACCAGATGATAGCCACCACCACGGGCGCTCTCCTCCATCATCAGCAGTCTCAGTTCGTCTTTCTTCTGCAGGATGCGCTCCTTCACCTTCGGCATCTCCTCCGCTGCGATATGGTCGATGTCCATACCCACCGTCGTGCTCATCCGCTTCGAGCCTTTCAGCGAGCCGTCCTCGTTGGGCAAACAACTGTAGTTCATCTGCAGGAGCTTTGATTTCTGGCTGTCCTCGCCGTTGCGGATGCGCTTTACCAGCTGTTGCTGCTCGCCACCATTGCGCAAGGTCAGATACTCCTCTCTCGTCAGGACGGGCCGCATCATCTTCGCCCCATCCTTATAATAAATCATATGTACACTCATCGAAATAAATTATTTTAGGGAAACGAATGACCGTAATTATCCGTAATTATCGTAATATTTATTATGGTTAAATTATGGTTAATTATGGCAATTCGTTTCTTAATAAATCTTCTTGGTAATTTCTGTTAGAAATTCGGGTATCCCAGTTTTGCGTTCAGGAATCGCAGGCCGGCCATCGTCCACGTCATGTAGACCTTGACCTTCTTCTCGCCTTTCAGCGAATAGCTGACGTGTGTCCTCAGTCGTACATAGTCACGGTCGGCCAGATCGTCGCTGATGTTCCATCGGCCGTGGCGGCGGTACTGGATGCCCATGTCGCGCAGCACGGCGTTGAAGTCAAAGACCGTCATGTTGAACGTCTTCGCCACCTGCGTCGCCGTCAGCGTGTCCTCTGCATCCTCGTTCAGCATGCGCAGTCCCTCGCCGATAATCTTGTCCGTGCCTAAATAAAATCTCTCTTGCTCCAGTTCCTGCCATCTCAGCACCAGCTTCGCGCGCGCCTCGTCGTTGAACTTCGTGGCGATGTACAGGCACTCGGTCTTGGTGAGTACGTAGCAAGGAACCTCACGCGTGCCACCGTTAGGCTGAACGATGGTTCTCGATGTCAGCTGAAATTTCAGCCCACATGTTTTCTCCCATGCAGGTTCCATATTTCTGATGGCCTGCATCACGTTCTTGTGTTGCTTACCTGTCAGCTCGGCAATTTCGAGCGACGTCATTGTCTGTTCACTTTGTTCTGTATAAATACTGATTGTTTTCATTTTCTTGAGTTGATTTTAGCGAGAAGAAGCATTCAGATTCCTTGGCCATTTACTCGAGAAGATCCTCCTCTGCCTCAACTCAAATTGTTTTTCTTTTTAAATTTTCACGATATCCGTTGCCAGAATTTCTTGGAATGTCTGTCCCTGATATTCATGTGTAGAGAACCGAAGGGTGGCCACAACCACATCACCTTCGTAGAACCTGCACGCCGCCAGATTGCCCAGCATGGCGCACACAAACTCGTTTTCGAACTTGCCGCCCAGCTCCTTCAGCACAATGTTGCACTTCTGAATGCTGCCCGACTCCTGTTTTGAACTCTGTACGCTGAAGGCCTCGCCCTGGCGTACCACTTTTAAAATCCTTGTTTCCATCGTTGTTTTTATGTTTGTTTGGTTTCCACCGGCCTACCGGTGGGGTCGTTGTTTCAGCATGTCAAAGAGCACCGTCGATCAGTTTCGACGATGCAAAATTAGACATAAAAAAAGCACGATGAAAGGAAATATTCATCGTGCGAAAGTTTTGGAAAGTTTTTGCGAAAGTTTTGCCTTTTTCCGAGACTTTGTGAAAGTTTTGCGAAAGTTTTGGAAAGTTTTTCGCGTTCCAGAGCCTTAATTGTTCAGCAGTGCTGTCAGGTCGGTGGCCAGTCTCAGGTAGTCCCTGAAACGTTTGCCTATCACGGGTGCATTCTCCGAGTTCCACAGCGAGACACTCTTGCTGAACGACAGGATGTCCATGCGGCTGATGTCCCGAGGATTGATGGCGAAGTCGTTGTCCGGAAACAGCTCGTCCATCTTCGTTTTCAGCCCCTCGTAGTCGCCAGCTTTCAGATAGCCCGCATCGACCAACACCCGATACACGGCAAACCACATACGACTGTTCTTGATGTCTTTCAGCACCAGTGTCACCGCGTCGCGCACCATCTGGTCGGTCACCACCCGCTGCCGCTGCTCCTTGGCTTCCTGCAGTCGGCGACGCAAGGTCGAGAACTTCGTGCGGGGAGTATCTTTTCTCACACCTGTCACCCTGCCCAGGATATAGGCCGTCGTGTAGTCCGCCACGCGGATGGGCGGGAAGTCGTCGTTGTCGGGCACCAGCCACTCCTCATTGTTCTCGTCGCGATAGTAGGCCTTCAGGGTCGAGTCGCCGTCCAGCAGTGCCACCACGACATCGCCGTCGTCATAATGGTCGCAGTGCTTCACCATCACGTCATCACCGTCGGCTATCTCCGCATCCTTCATCGAGTATCCACGTACCCTGACAATGAAATCACACTGCTTCAGGAAATCCTTCGGCACCATCACATACTCCCCGTCGTAGTCTTCCGGCGCCTCAGGGAACCCCGCAGGCACGCCGCCGGAAAAGTAAGGCACAGGTGTGTCACACAGCTTGACATTCAGCCCTGACTGCTCGAGCAGGGCAACCATCTCTTCATACTCTTTCTTAGTCATAGTTTTCTTTGATTTTTAAGTTATACATTCATTTACGCACTCAGCTTTTCAGCCTCATTCACATAATTAGCCAGCAAACTGCCGACTACTACCAACACAACAAATACTAAAAATATTCCATCCATAATTCTACCAGTTTTTAAAGTAAATAATCAAATTACGGGTGCAAAATTAAGCCCAATGCGTTCACCCAGTGCAAACGCATTGAAAAAATCATCAGGGAAGCAAAAAAAATCTTATCTTCTCATGGAGAACGCCAGGAACGCCGTGGTGCTGCCAGGTGTCATCAGCATGAATATAATTTGTTGCGCACAACCAACAATTTTTCCATAAAATGTTGCACGCAAGCAACATTTTTATTATATTTGCACCCGAAATTGCAAATTTATGGACGCATTATTCAGGAAAAGTGACCGGCTATTAGCCAATACGAGCATGGAAATCATCCGTGAGAAGATGGGTGAGATTCATTGGAACACCCGGCTTATCAGTATCATGGGTGCAAAGGGAGTTGGGAAGTCAACCCTCATCAGGCAGTATTTGAAGCAGAACTACAAGCCCCTTGATCGTAGTATACTCTACTGTTCGGCAGATACGGTAGATTTCTCCACACGTACGCTTGTTGATTTAGCGGAAGAATTCGTGATCCGTGGAGGTGAACTGTTAGTGATTGACGAGATTCACAAATACAAGTCCGGCACTTCGGACTGGAGTCGGGAGATCAAGGAAATCTATGAATTGTACCCCCAATTGAGGATGATTGTGAGCGGATCCTCTCTTCTCCGTTTGAGGGAAGGGGATGCAGACCTCTCCCGACGCGCCATCAAGTACACGATGTATGGTCTGTCCTTCCGCGAGGCATTGCGTTTCTATCACGGTCTGTCGTTCCCCAAATGGTCGTTGGAGGACATTTTGGCTCATCCCTACGATTTGTGGCAGATGGTTTCATCGAAGTGTAAGCCAGTGGCCCTGTTCAAGGAATATCTGGAGAAGGGCTATTATCCCTTCCTGCTGGAGGGCGAAGGGGACTACTATACTAAGATCGAGCAGGTGGTCAACTACATCATCGAGACCGAGCTGCCCCGGATCTGTAAGGTGGATGTCGCCAATGTCAGGAAGTTGCAGGCGCTCATTGCCCTGATATGCAGCGAAGTCCCCTTCGAACTGAATGCCAACAAGTTAGCCGCTGCCCTTGAGATAGGACGCGATACGGTGGTCGAATACCTCAAGTATCTGGGTGACGCCAAGGTCCTGAACCTGTTGTACTCCGACAAAAAGAAGATAGGCAAGTTGTCCAAGCCCGATAAGGTGTATTTGGAGAATCCTAATATCCTCTATGCTCTAGCCCCTACCCATGTGGAAATCGGTACCCTGCGTGAGACTTTTGCTGTAGGCTGCTTATCAGAGTCTCATAGTGTGGAATACGGCAAGGCGCAGGGCGACTTCAAGGTGGATTCCAGATATACCTTTGAGATAGGCGGTCGCAGTAAGGACTTCTCGCAGATCGCAGGCTTAAAAGATTCCTACATCTTTGCCGACGACTGGGATATCCCCGACGGTGCCAAACTCCCTCTTTGGATGCTCGGATTCCTTTATTAATTCTGTTAGACTTCTCATCACAAAACCTTTTCTGCGGAATCGTCGGAGGCTTCCGAAAGAGTTTTGTGCAGCAGGATGATACGCTGGCGGAAATGCTCGGGGGCTTTTACGCGGAGGTGCTCGCCATACGACAGAATCTCACGCTCCAGCTCGCGATTTACCATCAGGCGCATCGTCACGCGACAGCCTTCTTCGCCCAGGCTCTCCAGCTGCTGCAGCGGATGGATGGGCAGCGTGCGCAGGTAGTATTCAGCCCAGCTGTCACCCTCGACGACAACCTCCTCCACCACACCGGCCTGAGGATGCGTAACGCCCACGATGTCGTCGAAATAATGGTTGAAGTCGATGGCGCTCTCGCGATACTCCACCTCATTGTTTATACGCGCGGAGCGAACCCGGTCGAGCGAGAAACAGGTGACAAACTGCTTGCCTTCGATGGTGGCATAGAGATACCAGCGGCGCAGATACTGCTTCAGGTAATAGGGATGGATGATGCGCTCCTTCGCCTCCGCACCGAAGGGACCGTATTTGATGGTCAGCACTTGCTTGTGGCTGATGGCGTTGAAACACTGCAGGAAAAACTGCGCGTCGCCCGGCGTGCCGTCTTCAAAACTCGCAATGCTCCGCTCAGAACCCATGATGTTTTGGTCGAAACGAGCCGCCATCTCGTCAATCCACTCCAGCTGAGGCATGCCGCGAAGACCCTGCAACAGGCTGCGAACCTCCTGCAGACGCTCAATCTCCTCCGCCGTCAACTCGCGGTTGTATATCGACTCAATGCCGTCGCGATAGCGGTAGTAATGCTTGCGTCCGCGCTGCTCGCTGACGATGCCATACATCTGATAGACGCGATAGAACTTCTCGTTCATTTCGCCGATATCCTGAAGGATGGTGCCTTTCGACCGCACAGGCAGCATGCCGCGCGACTCGAGGCCTTTGTTCACCTCCGCCTGCAGCTCCTCGCGCGTAAACTCCCGACCCGTGCCCAGACACTGGTCGATAATCATCTCCCTCATTGCATATTCCTTCGTCTTCATGCCGTCTCTGTGCGCTTCAATTTTCTGGCAATGAGTCCATTTTCATTAAGTCAGCTGCAGTTGTTTCAATTCATTCGCTGTCATCATACATTTTATAGGTCTTCATAAAGTCTTTGTAGACATCTGGATATTCCATCTCAAAAGTCTTAATAGCTCCTATGCTAAAATCCGTATCGCAGTCCATAACATAGTCTTTTCTACCTGATTGAAATTCAAACACAATATCGTCGTAACTCCTATCATAGAATACACGTTTCACTGCGCCACTCTTCAATACTATATCGTGACCCAAAAACTCATAAAGCTGAAATAACATATCGTGATATTTGAAAATATCCATTGCTATCTCATGTTCCTTTTTAAAATCTGCCATGTTTCAAATACGTTTAAGTTTCCATTTCATTGTTCGTAGATGCAAAGATAATCATTTTCTCCCAATGTGTCAAATTATCCACGAAATATTTGCTTGTTTGCCGTTCTTTTTGGTAATTCTGTCAACATGTTCTGCCTTTGAACGTGTCACGCCGGGGGCAGGACACATCGTGACTGTCACAGATTCTCCTGACTATTGTGATAAGTAGACACGACAGCCATCGAAAAGCCCCGCTGCCGTTTGTTCAGCAGCGAGGCTCGGTAGATCAGAGGGACAGGTCTTTGATCTCCTTGTTGATTATTTTTTGACCGTTCTTGATATACAGTCCTTTCTTCGTGGGTTGAGCTATCCTGCGGCCCTGCAGGTCATACCAACTATCCTTAATCAATTGTCCTTTATCAATTGATATGATGCCGTTAGGATCGCTATTCCAAGAAATCTCCATCGATACTTTCAGCCATAGGTATCTGAAGGGCGACGAGCTGTTGCCCACATCATCGCTCTTGTAGATGAAGCGGAGCCAACGGGTGAAGGTAACGGGACTCGTCGTGCCATCCAGCAGGTACTCCATCTGCTCTTGTGGAATACCAAACGTCATGCGGTGCTTGCCCGCACCGTCATAATTGGGGTAGAAGGAAGCGACGGCGATGTATTCGTATTCCGGCTCGGCATAATCAGCATCCTCGCCCTCGGGCAACTTGCCATTGTTGCCGAAGAGATCGTCACCGAAATTGAAGATTAGCATGTCGTAGTTGTTGACACCTTGCGAGCCGTCTTGATTATTGTTGTAAGCATAGGGTGCCACGTAACGGGCATCCTGACTGGGTACTTCATAATCATCGGTGAAGCAGTCCACCCAGAAATTGTCGAAAAATTGCGTCTCATCCATTTTAAGATAGCTGTACATTGTCGTCGAGAGCGCTGTCCAGTCGATGGTGAAACCAGTGTCTTTTCCCTTGTATTCCTTCTGGATTGTGGGATATTCGAAAGCCACGTCATTCGTGGGAACAGTTACATCGGGGTTGTCTGGGTCATCAGGATTATCGGGATTGTCTGGATCATCGGGATTGTCTGGATCATCGGGATAGACAATCCACCCAGGATAATCACCCACCTCGTATGGCCCATCGACATCAGGGTAATTGGTGAATGTGACCGTATTGCCGCTGATGACGGCCTGGATATAGCGCCAGGTCAGACCTTCGAAGAAATCCCAGTTTTGTCCGCCAGTTTTCAGACCAATCAGACTTATCCTATAGATACCGTCACCGTACTGGCTTCCGATACTGATAGTAAGTTGGTGATCTGCTTCGGAGGCGGGATCTAAAGTCAATGGGTCGTATAGATTCAGTATCTCCGTTTTTTTATCAGGTGTAAAAATTACCAATGCGAGCTGGTATTCCGTTGGATCCAATAATGAACTTCTGATCATCCAGTTGACATTAATATTGTTAAATGCTTCGGCGGCGGAACCTCTGTTGACAGTAAACGAACTGGTGACCTCCATTTTTATTATGGAGAAGGGCTCATAATCGTGGGTACCACCTGCGTTGGGACAGATGCCGATACACGCATTCAAATCCGAAGAATAGTCACCGCTTGTGGTAAGCAAGGCATGCATAGCGAACCAGCCATTCTGATCTCCGCCCCAACCCCAGTTCACAGCGTAGTAGCCCTGACTATAACCGTGACATATAAACGCGTGCCCAATATTGTTACTTCCGGCTTGTTGGCCAGAAAGGATGAAAGGCCGCCCTTCACTCAGTTCTTTATAGAGTAGGTCATCCCACTCCTGGGAATTGTAGGACGCACGATAAGCATTACATACTCCTTCGTCAAAACCGAATTTCCTGGCCAATACACTTGGGATTAATCTAGAGTTGGCACCCGTATTATTTGAGGAATAGACGGCTTTTAAGGCTTGACCGCAGTAGCGCGCCAGAATGGCCGGGTCGTAGGTTGACATATTGTCATAGTCGATGTAATTGGCCTGTAGGGCTTCCAAATTATGGCCGCTGGCATCGGTATAAGCCTCTAAGGCTGGCAGATTGTTAGGATATTTGTGGAAAGCCATCATCTGAGCCATCGCGAGCGGTCCGCAACCCGCGAGGCAACCTTGCGGACAATAATAGTTGTACGGGTACGATTGAGCCCACGAGAACGACATCATCGGGGCCACATAGGCCTTGTTGGCATCGACGCGTGTCTCTGCAGGAGCCATATCGGCAGGGATGCTGGCAATGTCGCTGTCGTATTGGCCGAGCCACCACTTCATATTCTCCGGCATCTGGCTGTAGTTCAGATGGCCCTGGTCGCTGTAGCCGAGGATCTCACGGGCGCGGCTGTCACCGGCGACAATCACAAAGCCGCCATTGTCCTCGACATTAAAGAGGTAGAGATGTTTGTAGGGGGTTCCCGCCGCACCTCGGCTAAGGCTGCGAGCCTTGGCAGGACTGACGATGTTCTTCCCCTGAAGGAAACGCTGTGCTTTCTGCAAAGCCTCCTGTTCGCTGATAGGCTGGGCACTGACGCCGAGCGCAAACAACACAAAACTAATCAATAAGTTAATTTTTCTCATATAAGTAATATTTAAAGGTTGAATAGTCTTTTCGAATCGTAGCCAAAACTTATTCCCAGACAGCATCGAACTTCTTAAGAATCTTGCGTGAACGACGAATACGGCGCTTGTCAGCCTCATTCAGAAGGTCTGTGCTTACACGCTGAACCGTCGCACGAATCTCTTTGGCGAACTTACCTTCTACAGGTGCATGAGGTGAATCTATTCCCAACATCTTTCTACAATTTTGTTTCACGGGGCAAAGATAGGAAATATTTCTGAGATTTGCAAGTTTTATCTCAAAATAATTGGAAATATCAATTATTGACTCACACGGGGTCTGACACTCTGTGAGGTACAAATCGATCTTTGGGCTTAGCCCGAGAAACGCAACGCGTTCTTTGACTTACTGAGACAAACGGATACTTTGTGCAATGCACAATTGATAATTATTTCTGGGGGATTTCCTTGTATTATTCAGGGAAATGTTGTATCTTTGCACGCGAATTCATCAATAATTGCAATTATGACTCAACTGACAGTTTCAATAGAGGATGTTTCCATGCTTGACCAGATTAAGCAGGCCATCAGTCTGATACGTGGCGTGAGTAGCGTCACGTTGAAGCGTCGTAGGAAGACCAGCATGGACCGCGCCATCGAAGATATAGAGCAGGGGCGCGTCTACAAGTACGACAGTCTGGATGACTTGATAAAGGAGATTGAGGGATGACGAAACGCACAGCGGGGACAGTCCCCATTGTGCGAAAATATTTTGCAAAAAAATCGGGCTGGCCATACATCGGTCCGATTTTTAGTGAAAAATAATTAAAATAGTATGCTTCAGAGTGGGGGAATGTTGCAAAGTTCAGATGAATTATGTAATTTTGCATTATGTAAATTTGCATAATCATCTTAATTACCAAGAAATGAAGTTGTTAAGCAATCCCTTTGTGATAGGAAAGTATGTGGACAAAGACTATTTCTGCGATAGAGAGAAGGAATCAGAAATGCTTGTCCACCACATTGTAAATGGACGTAATGTAGCCATTATGTCAGAGAGGCGTCTGGGCAAGACAGGCTTGATAGAGCATGTGTTTACCAATGGACTGCCTAATGGCTACGAGCCCTTCCTGATAGATATTTACACTTGTAGGAATCTGCGCGAGATGGTCTATCTGCTGGCAAGCGAAGTGTTTAAGAAGATAGCCAGAAAGCAGTCGATGACAGAGCGATTATTGCGGACGGTGCGTTCACTGAAAACAACGATCTCTTACGATGCCGTGACAGGATTTCCGGAGGTTGGCTTTGGTCTTGGTGAGATACAGCAGCCCGAAGTGACACTCGACGAGATACTCGGCTATCTCGAGTCTTCCGATGCGGTGTGCATTGTGGCAATCGATGAGTTTCAGAAAGTAGCAAGTTTTGAGGATGAGAACGTTGAGGCACTCTTGCGAACAAAGATTCAGCACTTGAAAAAGACCCAGTTTGTCTTTGCCGGCAGTGAGCGCCATCTGTTGGAAGGCATATTTAATGATCCTGCTCGTCCTTTTTACAACAGTGTCGTATTTATGCAACTGCTACCTATTGAAGAAGGTGTGTATGTCAAGTTCTGCCAAGAGTTGTTCCTTAAATATGGCAAAAGTG
>JAEEPF010000062.1 GCA_016284635.1 Prevotella sp. | reverse complement strand
TTGGTCTCGTAGTAGACATAGCGGTAGCACAACAGGGGAACAGCCGCGGCCATGACTATGGCTATCAGCGTATAGACGGCTGCGCTTCCTCTGGACATGAGCCGCCATGACCAGATGCCCATCAGCAGGGTTGCCGCCAAGCCATAGATGCCCATCAGGGGATAGCCTGCGACGCACGTCAAGGCCATCCAGACAGCCCGCAGCCAGTATTTGTCAGGCAGTGAGCGGAAACCCCATAGCAGGGCCACGACCGCAGTGGTGGCAATGGTGGTGAGGAAGAAGTGCCCGCGTAGTTTCAGCACATAGATCCAGTAGCCTATGTCGACGTTTGTCAATAAGAGTAAGGCAACGGGTATGAGCAGCAATGAAGCCCATCGGGAGGGAACTTTGAAAGTCTTTTTTAACAAGAATAGCAACAGCAGCCACCAGCCGCAGAGCATCGTCACACCCATCCAGGGATGGTAGAAGAACTGCGTGAACCAAGTGCCTATGTAGGTGAGCAACCCTGCAGGCACCACCATTTGCTGTTTGAAGAATAGGGATGTATGAAGGAACAGGTTCAACTCCTGCACCTTCCATAAGAAGTGGCTCTCATAAACCAGCAGGCCGCAGGCAATGGCAGCGAGGGCGGCAATCCAGATAATGACGTGTTTCATCGCAAACTGTTATTTGGCTGCAAAGTTACGAATAAACCAGCGAAATGCAAAATGAAATGCTATTTTTCTTCTCATTACGGAGGAAGATGGAATAGGAGCCTGCTATCACGGGGATAACAGGCTCCTAATTTGTGAAGGCCTTGTATTAAGACCTTGGGGGATTATTGAAGAACAACCTTCTTACAGATGATTCCGGCTCCACAGATGACCAGACCACCGGCATTAAGCAGCTGATCCATGTCATCGGCCGTGAGGACCGTCTTGATGGATGTCTCAGAAGGATCTGGTGAGGCATTGCCGTCAGACCCCCAACCCTGCGTAGAGGGTAATGCAGCCCATGAACCATTGCCGAAGCGGATGTTGATGTAGCCTACAGAAGGATCTACCTCATAGTACAGCTTCAGGGTCTTGCCTGCAGACACCTGGCTCCAGTCGTAGCGCCCCCAAGAGAGTTCGTCCATGCCAGCAGCCCAGCTGCCTAATGCGAAGTTTCCGCTCCAGATGACTTCCTCAAGAATAGAGAGCGTGATCTTGGTGATTGTGAAGTAAGCACCGCAGATTACGAGACCGCCGGCATTCACCAGCTCGTCGATCATCGCCTGAGTCAGCGTCACGGAGAACTTGGTGTCCTCGGCTGTCAGCGGATTGACATCGGCCGTTCCAGGCAGTGCAGCCCATGAGCCGTTGCCTATGCGGATCTGGGACCAGCCAGCAGACATGTTAGGCGTGAGGTAAACGGTCAGCACCTGTCCTACCTGAGCGGTAGACCAGTCATAGCCGCCCCATGCGAGATCCTGCATGCCGGCATTCCATTCGCCAATCTCAAAGTTTCCAGCCCAGATGGTGGTCTCTGGTGCTTCGCTGTACATAGAGATCTTGTCAGACTCGACGCTGTAGTTCTCGTGCTGCACGAGGGTCACCTTGCCGTCGCCCATGCCTTCAGGAACAACGAACGTGATCTGTGTGGCGGTCTGGGTGAAGTCTGTAAAGGCACCGTCGATGGCAGGCAGAATTAGGTGGATGATGCGATCCAGCTTGTCACCCTTGATGGTGATGGTCTGACCAACCTTGACATCCTTGACAGGCTCAGTGCTGCTGACTGATGCCAGAGGAACGGCGATGTCAACAGATGTGGTGATGCCAGAGGCGGAATTGAGCGTGACGCTGCCTGACACGGTGTTATCAGGAACCGTAACCCTGACAGACTTGCCGTCGTTAGCCACTTGGAATGGCACATCTGCTACAGCAGGGAAGTCGATGCTGGTCACGAGGTCGAGGTTCTCACCAGTGATGGTGATCTCCTCACCAAACTCAGGATTGGGATTTGATACGCCAGTGGCCTTGATCTCATCGATGGTCAGTGTGCCGATGCTGATGTTCTCGGCACCGTCAGAACCGTCGTTGTAAGCCACGTCGCCAGTCTTGGCCTCAGCTGGTACGATGACTTGGATCTCACTGCGTGTGTTCAGCAGGAAGTCTTCGGCATCTACTGTCACGTGGTCGAAGAATACCACCTGGCCGATGTTCCAAACGTAATCACCCTTGATAGACACTACCTCGCCTGGATGAATAGGGTTGGGAGTGATGGACGAGGCTTTGATCTCCTCGGCAAAGGTGATGTTGGATGCCGATTCGATGGTCTGACCGTCGTTGGTGACCAGACGGAGTTTGCCAGGTACACACTGGTCTGGAATGGTCACAGTCATCTCTTCAGAGCTTTGCAGCGTGAATTCTCCGCTGATATAGGTCGTAGACGGAGTGAGCTTCTGGTTGCCTTCAGGGAAGAGCACCTCTTTCACATTATTCAGCTGGGTACCTGTAAGACGCATGGTTGCTCCGCGAGTGATAGGCATCGGCCCGAAGGCGAGGATATTCACACCGCTCTTATTGTACTGGTTGGTATCGAGCTGATCCTCGCTACAGCTGGTAAAACCAGCGGCGAGCACCAGTGCAGCCATCGCTAATACTGATATTTTACGATATATTTTCATAATTATCAATTTTCAATTATCAATTATCAATTATTAATACGCTACCGCACGGATATTGTCGATACGGATGAAAGGATGACAGGTCGTGCCACTGGTTACACCGCTCCAGATAAACAGGGTCAGGCCCGTGAAGTTATCGGATGTCAGAGGCGTACTAGAAGCGGTTCCGTCGTTCCTGTACTTGAAGGTAGAAATAGGCAGAGTCACTGTTACCCACTTGCCGCCAGTATCGTATGAACCAGTGGCACTCCATGGAGTCCACAGTCCACGCGGATAGTCGGTACCATTGAAGAACGTATTATTGGCAGTAGGCAGTGTTACCTGTGCATCACCAGAGAAGATGCACTGCATGGAGAGGTTCGTCCAGGGGTTGCTGGATGGGATGTTTACCTCGAACTTCAGCGCCATATTGGCAAAATCGGCAAAGCTGACAAGATCTGACAGACGGGAGTTTGTGCCTGTGAAGGTGCCATCCCAGTCGCCAGGCCAGTACTCAAATGATACATTACCATCCTGCCATGCACCATCGTCAAGGTCGCAGTCGCCTAAGAACAGATAGCTGCCGTCGAGTGAATTCTCGTCGCTCATAATCTTCTGGTTGTGCCAGCCGTGGTTGGTCAGACCAGTGGAAGCAGGGCCGGCATCGTTAGTACCCCAGTCGTTAAACAGGATACCACGGGTGTCACGGTAGTTGAACTTCGCCTTCTTCTTACCATACACAGTGGCAACCTCCACAGGGCCTTCGCTGATACCTGCCGGCATCGTGAAGGTCAGATGACTGATGTCGAACTCGTCAATGTCAATCTTGGTGCCATTAATGGTCAGTGTGAGCGGTGTGTTGGGATCATCCACGAAGTAGTTACCATAGATGGTAGCCTGCTCGCCAGCCTGAGCCCACTCGTTGCTCATGTTGTTGATCGAAGGACCAGGAACCAGCACCTTGAAGTCATAAGACGTGGTGTCGTTAGCGTTGTTGACCATGAAGATCTTGTTGAATACTTCATTGGGAATCTGTCCAGGAACAGTCACGATCATCGTGTTGTTGGTGATCAGACTGGGAATCAGTTTGGCTTCCTGGTCGTTGAAGAACAGCTTGGTGATACTGCGGAGGTTGTCACCAACGATACAGATACTATTGTCCATATAAGCACCAGTGAGGAGTGAATCGGCACTCTCAATATTCACTGGGCGTATATAGCGGATGGTTGGATTTCCGCTGGTAATCTCATACTTGTCGGGTTCGTCCTTACAAGAAGTGATAAGCACTGCCTGACAAGCGACAAGTGCTGCACACAACAGCCCGCGGCTTATTCTATTTATCTTGGTAATCATAATTATCAATTTTCAATTATCAATTCTCAATTATTAATACTTGTATGTCTCACGTACATCCACATGGACAGCATCTTCCTTCAGATGAGGATTGAAGGTGAGGTCCTCCATTGGGAATGGGATGGTAAAGCTGTTAACCGTCACGTTTGGAGCAGGTGTCTGGTCGTCATACACCGTGCTTTGGTTGTTACCATCGTCATCTTCGTTCACAAGCAGCCACTGACCAGTCAGGAAGTAGTTCTTGAATGTCAGATTCAGGTTCCAGTACTGATTACGACGCTGTGACTTCAACTCATTGATGGCACGGTCAGAGTCGTAATAAGCCAGACGGACGAAGTCGTACCAACGGTCACCTTCGCAAGCCAGCTCCAGGCGACGCTCCTTCCAGACGGCATCGAAATCCAGGGATGTCACAGCCTTTGCATTAGGAATGGCACGCTGACGCACGGCATTGAATGCTGCCAGAGCGTCGGTATCTGTACCCTGACCCTGAAGCACCTTTGCCTCAGCAAATACCAGATAGACATCAGACAAACGCAGGAGTGGTGTACACAGTGAACTGGCCATACGGGCAGCCGAGGTTCCAAGTACTGTCAAGTGGTCGTTATTGTTACCATAGAGGTGTTTGACCACATTGCAGCCAGTGGGTGAACGATGCTCGCCCCAAGCACCAGAATTGTAAGTCTTGTCATACTCAAAGCGCATATAGTCGAAACCACCCTTATCACGCCAGAGGTAAGGAATCACATCACCTACGGTCATCATCGTTGCCTTACGACGTGCATCTACGTCAGGACGAGTGGCGGGATCGTCGAGAACATTGAATCCAAAGGCATCCTGAAGGTCTACCGACGGGCCACCCCATTCGCCCCATACATCACCGTATTCATCGATACCGGTCATACCAAGGTCAGACTGGAACGTGTTCTGTGAGGTCCACTGTGAACTGACCACCCAGCGCCAGGCAATCATATTCTCAGGCGACTTGTTGCCTTCCAGTTTGAATACGTCGGCATAATTGGGCTCGAGCGAACGGCCAGAGTTGTCAATGACATCCTTGGCCAGGCTGGCAGCCATCTGCAGGTCGCTGCTGTTCAGCTGTCCGCTGACACCTGCCTTTGTCAGATAGACCTTAGCCAACAGGGCTTTTGCACAATACTTGTCGAGACGACCTTCCGTGCAGTGTTCCGGCAGCAGTTCGATGGCCTTCTCAAGCGTCATCACGATATACTCATAGACATCTGACTTCTGAACCTTTGGCTGGTCGTTGTAGGTGCCGCTTTCAATCATGGCAGCATTGTCGTGTACGATGGGCACATCACCAAACGTACGTACCAGGAAGAAGTAAGCCATTGCCTTCCAGAGCAGGCACTCACCGATAGTCTGATCCTTCACGGCCTGGGAAGCACCGCCACCTTCGATGTACTTGCGCACAATGTTGGAGTGACCGTTGACAGCCCAAAGTGAATAAGACATATTGCGAAGGTCGGTATCGTTGGAGTTGAGCGAGAAATTCAGGTATGGGCTTGATCCCCAGTAATAGTTACCTGACAGCACTTCGCCCACCTTGAAGAAACCACGCTGGAAGTCGTACCAGGGCGAGTTGTACAGATAGTCGACGGCGGCAATGCACTCACTATCCGTCTTGTAGTAACCGCTGGCTACATAACTGTCTTCTGTAGGACGATCCAGGAAATCTTCACACGAAGTCAGTCCCAGTCCCATCACAGAGGCAGCCAGAAATATTTTAATCTTATTTATTTTCATAATGATTGTCCTCCTATTGATTAGAATGATATGTTAATACCGAATGTACACGTGAATGGAGAAGGATAACGTCCGTTATCAAGACCAAATACATAACCGTTGGCATCAGTGGTTGAGGCACCGATTTCAGGATCGTAGCCGTCGTAGCCCGTGATGGTGAACACGTTCTGCAGGTTGCAGTACACACGAAGATTGTCCAAGTAGAGCTTCTTGACAATATTACGTGGGAAGGTGTATCCCAGCATCACGTTCTTCAGACGAACATAACTGCCGTCTTCAATATAACGGCTGGAGATGTTCTGGTTGTAGGTGTTGCCGATAGCCACACGTGGCGTCATCGTATTCGGGTTGGTGACATACACATTGGTGATGTCGTTCTGCCAGATGGTGCCGTCTTCGTAGACCTTGTCAGGATTGATGGCGGCCAGTTGTGCACGGTCGGCAATCTTCTCCTGGATCTGGTTGTTCCAGGTACTTGACATAGACGTCAGGGAAATAGAGGTGTAGTTCATCACCTTGTTGCCGACAGAACCATTGATGAAGATACTCAGGTCGAAGTTCTTGTAGTTGAATGTGTTCGTCCAACCGAAGGTGAAGTCAGGCAGTGGAGAACCGATGTTGGTCTTATCGTTCTCGTCGATCTTGCCGTCTCCGTTTACATCCTTGAATTTCAGGTCACCAGGCCATACGGTATTGCTCTTGCTATACAGGGTCGGATCAGTCACATGGCTGAAGGTTCCATCGCCATTGTCTACACACGACTGGCTGTAGAGGGTGTTGACAGGTGAGTTCAAGATATCCTGGAAATCCTTATAGACACCCTCGACCTCGTAGCCGTAGAAGTCGTACATCGGACGGCCTACTGTCGAGACGGCTACTACGTCGTCCCACTGTCCGTAACCGATGATGGCGGCAGAGGTGGTGCCTTGAAGGGCAACCAGTTCGTTCCTGTTGAACGACAACTGCAGGTCGGTATCCCAGTTGAATCCCTTCGTCTGCACTGGCGTGGCCTTGATTTCGATCTCAAAACCAGTATTGCGCATGGTTCCGTAGTTTCCGTAAGGTGCCGAGAGGGCAGAGGAGCCGTTACCCTGTGTACCAAGGTAGGAAGGCAACTGCATCTTCATCAGCATGTCCTTCGACTCTTTCCGATACCAGTCGAGGGTCAGGTTCAGGCGGTTGTTGAAGAATCCGAGGTCGAGACCCAAGTCTATCTGCTCCTGTGTCTCCCACTGGATCGACTCGTTAGGCAGACCTGTCGGACGATAGGACTGGCCGAGAGCCGATGGCATCACGCTCAGGGCAACGCCCCATTTGTAACCACCGATGTTGGCATTACCAGTCTGTCCCCAGCCAACACGGATCTTACCGTTGCTCAGCCATGTCAAGTCCTTCATGAACTTCTCGTTCGAGAACCTCCAGCTGGCAGCCACCGAATGGAATCCTGCCCAGCGGTTGTTAGGTCCGAAGTTGCTCGATCCGTCGTAACGGAAGGTATAGGTTGCATAGTAGCGGTCATCATAATTATAGGTTTCGCGCGTGAAGAATGAGGCCATCGAGGCACTGCCGAAACCTGAGCTGAAGTCCTTGTCGGCCTTCTCTGCAAGCGACGGGTTCTGCACATCGTTACGTGGCAGGTTCTGACCCGTGATACCCTGGTATTTCCAGCTGCTCTCCCAGCACTCCTGTCCGAGCATGGCGGTGAGGTGGTGCTTGCCGAAGTCGCCAGTATAGGTCAGGTAGTTCTTCAGCTGCCAGAACTTGTTGTTGTTGCTCTGCCAGTGATCCTGGTTGGATGGCTTCTGCCAGCCGCCAAGGTCAACAGAGGGCTCCCACGTCTCAGCGTTTGAGTCGGAGATGTCGTAACCCAGTTCGGCATGCCATACCAGATTCTTCAGGAAACTCACTTCGAAGAAGATGTTACCTGTCAGTTTACGGCGTTCCAGCGTATACTGGTTCATATTGGCGAGGGCTACAGGGTTGGGGTTGGTGTAACCCTCACGAACCTCAGCGTAGTAGTTGCCGAAGACATCATAGATGGGGATGTCGGGCAGGGTGGTCAGTGAGTAAGTGATGATACCCTCGGTTCCATCAGCCTTCTTCAGGTCATCCTTGGTGTTTGAGTAGGTGGTTGACATGCTGAGTTTCAGCCAGGGCTTCAATTGTGCATCGAGGTTGGAACGTACAGAGAAACGCTGGAAGTTGGAGCCGATGATGGTACCTTGCTGGTTCATATAGTTACCGGAGACATAGTACTGAATTTTGTCAGTACCGCCCTGGGCCGAAATCTGGTGCTGGTGCTGGATGGCGGTCTGGAAGATGGCATCCTGCCAGTTGGTACCATTACCCAGGATGGAGGGATCGGAGTAGTTCTGGTTAGCCTGACTCTTCACGATCCATCCGTCGTTCACGAAGTCCTGATAGTATTCTGCATACTCTCGCAGGTTCATCATGTCAAGGCGCTTCATCTGACGGTTCACAGCCAGCATACCGTCGTAGTTGAATTTGGCCTCACCCGACTTACCGCGCTTGGTGGTGATCAGCACGACACCGTTGGCACCCTGGGCACCGTAGATGGCGGTAGCGGAGGCGTCCTTCAGGATTTCCATCGAGACGATATCGCTGGGGTTGATCGTTGAAAGGGGAGAAATGGTAGAGATCTTACCGTTACCCAGACGATCTGCCAGACCATAGTCTGCACCAGACTGGCCTCCGCTCTGAACGATCACACCGTCCACCACGTAGAGAGGCTCCTGGTTGGCATTGATAGAACCGATACCACGAACTCGGATGGCAGAAGATGAACCAGGGGCACCAGAGGTGGTCACGGCTGTCACACCAGTGGCACGTCCTTGCAACGTCTGGTCGAGTGAGGTGATGATCGATCCCTTCAGGGCCTGTTCACCGATGGATGATGATGAACCCGAGAGGTCGCTCTTCTTCATCGTACCGTAACCTACCACCACCACCTCGTCGAGCAGTTGCTTGTCTTCCTCAAGCGTGATGTTGTAGTTGGTCTGACCGGCTGTGATCTTCACCTCCTTGGTTGTGTAGCCGATGAAAGTGATGACCAGGGTCTGACCTGGGCTGGCATTCAGTGAGAAGTTACCGTCGAAGTCGGTGGCAACACCTGTCGACGTCCCTTTCACAACAACACTGGCTCCGATGACGGGGCCCATCGCGTCGACCACAGTACCTGTGATCGTCTTTGTTGCCTGCTGCACGTCCTGTATGGCGTCAGCGGCGTAGGCTTTGGGTGAGTAACAGAATCCCATAAGGGAGAATGCACCCACCATCAGCGCTGTCTTTCTTAAGCTTTGATTCATACTAAAGTGTTATGTTATAGTTATAAATTAGGTGCCTAATTGTTTTGTGGTTGCAAAGGTAAAATAAATAATTGGAAATGCGCTTGTTTTTTTTGATAAATGCTGATACTTTTTTGCTAATATTTGTTATTTCGCCCCATTATGCCCACTTTTTAACTAAAAATGTCGAATAAGTGTAAAAAATACAATATGGTAATTTGGGGCTTTTGGGCGATGGTTGTATTTAATACACTTATTCGGCTAAATGACCTTTTCCAAGGCATCGATGTCGGCCTCAGTCGTGGCCCAACTGGTGACGAAACGGCAGATGGTATGGTGATGGTCTGTCTGGCCGAAATGGGAGAACTCTATGTGACGGCTCAGGCGTTCTACTTGTTCGTTGTCGATGACCACAAATTGCTGGTTGGTGGGTGAGTCAACGAGGAACTGATAGCCTTTTTTCTTGAAAATGGCTTTCATCCGCATGGCCATCTTGATGGCGTGTTCGGAGAGACGGAGATAAAGAGCCTCTCCCGGCCTCCCCAAAGGGGAGGAGAATAAAGCATCGAACTGCAGGCCGATGAGGGCACCTTTGGCGATGACGGCACCGTGCTGCTTCTGGATGGAGAAGAAATGCTTGTGAGCCTTGCGGTTGGTGAAGACGACAGCCTCACCACAAAGGGCACCAATCTTCGTGCCACCGATGTAGAACACGTCGCAGTGGCGGGCCAGATAGGGTAGGGTGACGTCATTACCCTCAGCCATCAGTCCATAGCCCAGCCGGGCACCATCGATATAGAGTGGGATGTCGTACTGTTGGCACACCTTATATATATGATCTAACTCACGGGCAGAATAGAGCGTGCCCAGTTCTGTGGGAAAGGTGATGTAGACCAGTCCAGGATGAACGGCATGGTCCTTATTGCCGTCGTGCATGTAATCGTCGAGGTATTTGTCGAGTGTGGCGGCTTCCATCTTCCCGTCAGTATCGGGGATGGTGATGATCTTATGTTCCGTGAACTCCACGGCTCCGGCCTCATGGACGTTGATATGACCACTGCCCACACAAATCACACCCTCGTACTGGTAAAGCATCGAGTCGATGGTGGTGGCATTGGTCTGGGTGCCACCCGTCAGGAAGAAAATCTGGGCATCGGGCATGCCACAGGCTTCACGGATACGGTCTTTGGCACGTTCACTGAACTCGTCGAAACCGTAGGGTGTCGGCTTGGCATTGTTGTATTTCACCAAATTGTCCATCACCTGCTGGCAGGCACCGTTGTTATAATCACATTCAAATGAGACCATATAGATATACCATTTATTTAAAGTGCAAAGTTAGTATATTTACCGCAGATTACACAGATTATTTTCAATTTTTTCTGCGGAATCAGTAAATTCTGCGGTTATTTTTGTAATTTTGCACCCGAATTTGTTTTCTGCTTCCGAGATGAGCCACAGATTACACAGATTTGCACAGATGATCAAGACAGTACTTCTGATACTTCTTTTGGAACTCATGGGGACAGGTCCCGTGAGTTCTGCAACAGGCATGGAAGGTACTGATATCTGTCATTTCGCCGTCTGTCATCATCCATCGGTCAAGGAGGAGATTCTGGAGGATGTGACTTGTGCGGCAGGTGTGAATAAGGCTTATGTTCCTGCCGTCAATGAGACATGGGCTCCGGCTCCTGAGGGTAAGACACCGTTCGCCATCATTACATACGGTCGTCACGGTTCTTGCTATCTGAGCAAACCTGCATATTATGATGCGCCCCTCAAGGTGTTGGCAAAGGCTGACAGCGTCGATCGGCTGACTCCCTTAGGCAAGAGTGTCTTAGACCGTCTGAAGTTGATACGCAGAGATGCTCATAACCATTGGGGGGAACTCACGGAAACGGGTGCCTGTCAACAGCAGAAGATTGCCTGGCAGTTGATGGAGCGTGTCCCAGAAGTATTCAACAAGAATGCATTCCATCTTGGTGCACGCAGTCTGCGGGATACACGTTCCTTGCTCTCGATGGATCAGCTGTTGATGGAGGTCGCCAGAGTGTGCCGAACTCGTGTCTATCATAATGCCAGCAATGGCTATTCCGATTATCTGAATCATCAGGAAGAGAGTCGGCTCCTCTTCCATAAAGACTCGCTGGCTAAGGCGGCCTTTGAGGCCTTCTCAAAGAAATACGAGGATGGTGACCGACTGGCGAAGACGCTCTTCTCGGATCCGGATTACATTCGTGAGCAAGTAGATGTGCAGACGCTGAGTGACCAGCTCTTCAAGATTGCCGGCAGTATCCAGAATACCAGATTGTATGGGGAAGTGTCACTCTATGACTTGTTCACGCAAGAAGAGATCTGGCATCAATGGAAGAGGCAGAATGCCTGGAACTATGTGAACTTTGGAAATTATAGGAGAGAAGGAGTAAGGAGAGAAGGAGTAAAGGAGGGTTTGGAGCACCGGCTTCTGCGTCGTCTGCTGCACTTCTCGGATACAGCCCAGACACTAGGACCTACAGCCGTCTTCCATATTGCAGATGAGACCAGTTTCCTGCCGTTGGTCAGTCTGATGGAGATCAATGGCTGTGGCTTGGCAACTGATGATTTAGAGTCATTGGACGAGAAAGGTTGGGCTGACTACCGTATCTGTCCGATGAGTGCCAATCTTCAGTGGATCCTCTATCGCAAGGATCCGGAAGACCAGGATGTGATGATTAAGGTCTTGCTGAATGGTCAGGAGGCTACGTTACCCCTTCCCTCGGAACAAGCTCCTTATTATCATTTGAAGGATTTTAAAGACTATTATCTGAATAAGCTGGATTCTTATGAGAAATAAACTACAGACTGTCCAGATGAGACTGCTGCTTGCTTTATCATTTATCATTTTTCATTTATCATTTAGCGAAGCGCAATCTGCCCTTTCTATCATTAGAGACAATCCCAGTTTCGCAGCCAGTAATTACAGTGTCTATCCAGATACGGCCCTGCCTCGTCTGACACCGTCTCCGGAGGGTAAGGTGCCTTTCTATATCTCACATTATGGCCGTCATGGTTCACGCTATGTCGAGAACCGCAAAGGTTTTGATACTCCTTATAATATGCTCTGTCGTGCTGACAGTATGAATGAGCTCACGGAAACGGGTAAGATGATACTGAACAACATGCGACTGATCTTTGCCGATACCGAGAACCACTGGGGCGACCTGACCAGTTACGGACAGAAACAGCATCGTGGCATTGCCCAGCGGATGATGGAACGGTTCCCTGAGGTGTTCAGTGGCGATGCTCATGTCGATGCCCGCAGTACGATTGTGCCTCGTTGTATTCTTTCAATGGGTTCGGCCATGCATGTGATGATCAGCCGTAATCCTGAGTTGCACATCTCGCTGAAAGCCTCCCAGGAGGATATGTGGTATATGAACCATCAGGACCCGTTGTTGCGCAGGAATGGTATGTCGACGCCAGAGGTGACGAAGGCCTATGATGACTTTATCGAGGAACGGAAGCATAACGAGCGACTGATGCAACTGCTCTTCATACATCCTGACTCGGTGCGTGGCGTGGTCAGCGATATCTGGCTGAACTACTACCTGATCAAGATGGGACTCTTCCAGTTGAATACGCATCTATATAAAGATACATCTATAACGGATATTTTCACGGCCCAGGAGATTTACAAACTCTGGCAATGGGAGAATATCTGGTGGTATATCATGCACGGTGCCTGTAAGTTGAATGGCGGTCATCAGCCCTATACCCAACGTTATCTGTTGCGGCAGATTATTGCCGATGCCGACAGCTGCATCCAGTTGGAGCGTCCAGGAGTACAACTGCGATACGGTCATGAGACGGTACTCTTGCCACTGACTTGTCTGATTGGCATCAACGGCTTCGACTTAGAGACGGACAATCTGAATGAGTTGGAAGAGAAAGGCTGGTGGGCATCGAAGGTGTTCCCCATGGGTTCTAATCTGCAGTTCATCTTCTACCGCAGTGATATCGATGACAAGGATGTGCTCTTCAAGGTGCTGTTGAACGAAAGAGAGGCTACGTTGCCTATTCCGACAGACGTAGCCCCCTATTATCATTGGAAGGATTTCCGTGAACACTATTTGAAGAAGGTCGAGGCCTATGAAGAGTTGCGCAGTGCCATCACTTCAAAGAAGAGCCAATAAGGCTTGCTTATAGGGCTTCGAGCATTCTCTTGATCACCACAGAACAACTGATCTCACGGTTGGCAGCCTCAGGGATGACGAGGCTGTTGGGTGATTCAATCACATCATCGGTGACAATCAGATTACGACGCACGGGCAGGCAGTGCATGAACTTGCCATTGTTCGTCCACGACATGTGCTCGGTGTCCACCGTCCACGACATGTCTTTAGAGGTAATCTTACCATAGTCGGCAGGATTGGTCACGCCGGGATTACTCCAGTTCTTGGCGTAGATGAAGTCGGCACCTTCGAAGGCTTTCTTCTGATCATACTCAACACGGGCATTGCCGATGAATTTTGGATCGAGCTCATAGCCCTCGGGGTGGGTGATGACGAGATCGACATCGGCTGCGTTCATCCACTGGGCGAAGCTGTTGGGCACAGCCTGTGGCAAAGCACGGCAATGTGGAGCCCAGGTCAGCACGACCTTTGGACGCTCAACGGTTTTATGCTCTTCAATCGTAATGAGGTCGGCAAAGGCCTGCAGAGGATGCACGGTGGCAGTTTCCATCGCGAAGACGGGACGACCTGAGTATTTGATGAACTGGTTCAGCACAGTCTCTGCATAGTCATACTCACGATCTGTCAGTCCGGCAAAGGAACGCACACCGATAAGATCACAGTAGCAGCCCATCACGGGGATGGCCTCCAACAGATGTTCACTCTTGTCACCATCCATGATGACACCACGCTCCGTCTCCAGCTTCCAGGCACCGGCATTCACGTCGAGCACGATGACATTCATGCCTAAGTTCATGGCGGCCTTCTGAGTGGACAGGCGCGTACGCAGGGAGTTGTTGAAGAAGATCATCATCAGGGTTTTGTTCTTGCCCAGATGCTGATACTTATAACGGTCGTTCTTAATCTCAAATGCCTCGGCCATCGCCTTATCCAACGGGCCGATGTCCTGTACGTTTATAAAACTCTTCATAATCTATTTGTTTTTTGCAACGGACAACAGGACTAACACGACCTATCCGCTAAATAAGTCCTTAAGTCCTGTAGTCCGTTGCTAATAATTAACTTCTGATTTGTCCTTCGCCTTCGATGAGCCATTTGTAGGTACAGATCTCTTCCAACGCCATCGGACCGCGGGGACCGAGTTTCTGGGTGGAGATGCCGATCTCAGCACCAAGACCGAACTGTGCACCGTCGGTGAATGAGGTGGGGACATTCCAATAGACGCAGGCGGCATCGACATGGGCCTGGAACATCCGGGCAGTGGCCTCATTCATGGTGATGATAGATTCGCTATGGCCGGAACCGTTGGCATCGATATGGTCTAAGGCCTCGTCGAGAGATGCAACGGTCTTGATGGCGAGTTTGTAGTCCATGAACTCCGTGCCGAAGCTGTCTTCAGTGGCATGCTCCAGATAGGGATACTTGCCGCTGAGGGCAGTGAAGGCCTCCTCATCTGCATAAATGATCACATGCTTCTCTGCCATCTTCTCGCAGAGAGCGGGAAGGTCCGGAAGACGGCTCTCATGGATGAGCAGGCAGTCGAGGGCGTTACACACAGAAACACGACGGGTCTTGGCATTGTTGATGATCGCCTTGCCCATGCCGAGGTCACCCTCTTCGTCGAAATAGGTATTCACTACACCGGCACCAGTCTCAATCACCGGCACACGGGCGGTATCCCTGACGAAGTCGATGAGCTTACGACCGCCACGGGGGATGCAGAGGTCCACATACCCCACGGCATTAAGCATCTCACCTGTGGCCTCATGGGTGGCGGGCAGCAGGGCGACGACATCGGGACTGACACCATATTTCTCTAAAATCTCATGGATCAGTGCCACCTCCTCACGGTTGGAACAGTCGGCATCCTTACCGCCTTTCAACACACAGGCGTTACCACTCTTGAAACAGAGGGAGAAGACGTCGAAGGTCACGTTGGGACGGGCCTCATAAATCATGCCGATGACACCGAAGGGCACGCTGACGCGACAGAGACGCAAACCGTTAGGCAATGTCTTCTGCTTGGTGATGTGTCCTAAGGGGGTGGGTAAGGTGGCTACGTTACGCATGTCGGAGGCGATGCCTTCCAGACGACTGTCCGTCAGTTGCAGACGGTCGTAGAGGGGATTGTCCTTCGACATCTTGGCCAAATCCTGGGCGTTGGCCTCCAGGATTCTCACCTTATTATATATAATAGCATCGGCAACGGCATTCAGTATCTCGTTCCGCTGCCCGTCGCTCAGCAGGGCCAGGCTCTTACTGGCGCGCTTCACTCTCTCAAAAGTCTCTTTCAGTTGCATATCTTTTCTTTTTTGCAACGGACTACAGGACTATAGGACTATTTTTTGAAAGTCGTGTTAGTCCTGTTGTCCGTTGCTATATTAAAAACTCAGTATGGGGCGTATCTGCTGGACGCTCGATGAGATCGCAGAGGATGTTCTCACGCTCACCATTGGCGATGATGACACGGATGCCGGCCTGGGAAACCTTGGCGGCGGTGGTGTACTTCGAGTGCATGCCACCACGACCGAAGGCACTTTTCTCGGGCTGGATGTATTCAGAGAGGTCACGGCCGGGAGCCACCTCACGGATGAGTTCGGCATCGGGATCATCGGGATGGGTGGTGAAGATGCCGTCGATGTTCGAGAGTAGGATAAGGGTGTCTGCCTGCATCATCTGGGCGATGAGGCCGGAGAGCTCGTCGTTATCCGTAAACATCAGCTCTGTGACACTGACGGTGTCGTTCTCGTTGACGATAGGCAGCACGTCGTTCTCCAGCATCACCGTCATACAGGCCCGTTGGTTACGGTACTGCTCACCAGGCTCGAAGTTCTCCTTCATCGTCAGCACCTGACCCACGTGGATACCAAACTCACGGAACAGGTCGTAGTAGAGACCCACGAGCTTCACCTGCCCCACGGCGGAGAACAACTGGCGCTGCTCCACGGAATCGAGGGAATGGTCGATGCGCAGTTCGCCACGTCCAGAGGCCATAGCACCTGATGATACGACGATCACCTCGATGCCCTGCTTCCGCAGCCAGGCTATCTGGTCTACGAGTGCCGACATCCGGGTGACGTCCAGTTTCCCGTCTTTCCGTGTCAGCACGTTCGAACCGATTTTTACAACTATTCGTTTCATTCTTTTATTGACGACAACTTAGACAACATAGACAACTTTTTTCTTTTGGCGCAGCCTAGTTGTCATTTGTTGTTATGGTTGTCGTTATTTATTTATTCTTGTTGTCTTTCTCACGAATCTCCACACGGCGGATCTTGCCACTGATGGTCTTCGGCAATTCATCGACGAACTCGATGATACGGGGGTACTTATAGGGAGCCGTCTCTTTCTTGACGTGCTGCTGCAGTTCCTTGATGAGGTCTTCGCCGGCCTTGTCCTTCCACTCCTTGCCGAGTACGACGGTGGCCTTCACCACCATGCCACGGATGTCGTCGGGCACACCGGTGATGGCACACTCTACGACGGCGGGATGCGTCATCAGGGCGCTCTCCACCTCAAACGGACCGATACGGTAGCCGGAACTCTTAATCACATCGTCGATTCGGCCTTCGAACCAATAGTAGCCGTCTTCATCGCGCCAGGCCATGTCACCGGTATGATAGATGCCGTCGTGCCAGGCCTCACGGGTCAGCTCCTCGTCACGGTAGTATTCCTTGAAGAGGCCGATGGGCTTACGGTCACCGACGCGCACCACGATCTCACCCTTCTCACCATCTTCGCAACTGGTACCGTCGGCACGCAGCAGGTCGATGTTATACTGGGCGTTGGGCATACCCATGCTACCAGGCTTCGGCTCCATCCAGGGGAAGGTACCGAGGGTCATGGTGGTCTCCGTCTGTCCGAAGCCTTCCATCATCTTGATACCGGTCTTCTCGTAGAACTTATCGAACACAGCGGGGTTCAGGGCCTCGCCGGCTGTGGTGCAATACTCCAGCGAAGAGAGGTCGTAGTTCGACAGATCCTCGCGGATCATGAAACGGTAGATGGTGGGAGGAGCACAGAAACTCGTCACCTTGTATTTCTCAATCTGGCGCAGCAGGGTGTCGGCATTGAACTTCTCATGGTCGAAGACGAACACCGTTGCCCCTGCGAACCACTGGCCATAGAATTTTCCCCAAACAGCCTTACCCCAGCCGGTGTCGGCAACGGTCAGGTGGAGGGAACCTTCGTGCAGGTTATGCCAGAACACACCCGTTGTCAGATGGCCCATGGCATAGAGGTAGTCGTGGGCCACCATCTTCGGCTCGCCACTGGTGCCGGAAGTGAAGTACATCAGCATGGTGTCGGAGTTATCATTGACATGTTTTGGACGAACAAACTGCGGGGCCTGCTTCCATTCACTCTGCCAGTCGTGCCAGATTTCCCCTCCTGAGTAGGAGGGGTTAGGGGTGGTCTGATCCGCCTCATTGCCCACCTTTATCAGCGTATCCACCGTCGGGCTCTCGGACATGGCGGCCTCTACCTGGCTCATCACATACTTATCATCCACACAGATAATACCCTTCACCGAGGCACGGGTATTACGATACACGATGTCGTGCTTGGTCAGCATGTGGGTGGCAGGAATGACGATGGCGCCGATCTTATGTAGGGCGAGCATGACCACCCACCATTCATAGCGGCGCTTCAGAATCAACATTACGGGATCGTTCTTGCCGATGCCTAACGACATCAGATAGGAGGCGGCCTGATCGGTCTGCTCCTTCAGTTCTCCGTAGGTGGTACGTATCTCGTCACCCTGGTCGTTGGTCCACAGGATAGCCAGTTTCTCGGGAGCCTCTGCTGCCCAGGCGTCCATCACGTCATAGGCGAAGTTGAAGCCCTCGGGGATGATGAACTCCAGGTTCTTGTTGTAATCCTCAACAGACGTGAACTTTGTCTGCTTTAAAAATCTTTCAATCATAACTTATTCTTTCTTTTGCAACGGACAACAGGACTAACACGACTTATGCGCAAAAAAGTCCTTAAGTCCTGTAGTCCGTTGCTAAATATTACTCAACGGTGAATGCAAGGAATTTGACGGCTTTGTCACCGACGGCGAGCATGCCGTGGGGTTTCGTGGAGTCAAAATAGATGCTGTCGCCCTCTTCGAGCACCATCGTCTTACCACCGATATAGAGCTCCATCTTGCCCTCAAGCACGAGGTTGAACTCCTGTCCGGGGTGTGAGTTCTTATAGATGGTGTGGACACCGGGCTTGGGCTCGACGGTGACAATGAACACATCTGCCTTGTGGTTCACGAAGCCACCCACGAGGCTCTGGTACTTATAGGCCTTCGTACGTTCGATGCTCATACCCTGTCCCTTGCGAGTCACGTAGTATGACTTCATGTGAGGGGCCTCAGCAAAGATCAACTCCTCTGTCGATACGCCGTACTTATGGGCAATCTTCATGAGGTTCGAGATGGTGATGTCCAACTCGCCGGCCTCAATCTTCTCATACTTCTCGGCACTGATGCCGATGGTCTCTGCCATCTCACTCACGGGGATGTCGAGCACGTCGCGCAATCCCTTCAGGCGTTCGCCTATCTGCTTTAATTGTTCGTCCATAATATATTATATTTTAGCAAGGACTA
>JAEEPF010000236.1 GCA_016284635.1 Prevotella sp. | reverse complement strand
GTGAGTCTGCAGGGGGCCGGAGAGTCCGGCAGGGTGGACACACGTGCAACGCAGATCTCACAGATTGCTGTCGACCCGGGGTCTGACGGTGTGGAGGAGGTGGTCTGGCCACATTCGCAGGTGGTCAATCAGGCTCGTCATATTGTGTTGCAGAGCAATGATTCTCTTGACTATTTCTCCGAGGATCCCACCTCGGGCGGTGCTGGTGTGCGTATCCATGCCGACGACAGCATAGAGATCAGTGCCACGCAGTCTGTTGAAAGCCGCGGTAAGATTATCTCAGACAAGCTTAGTGCATTGAAGAGTGCCAAGTCTGATTTGAATTCTGAGGCCTCGAAGAAGATATCGCAGGTGAACAGTATCATCTCTGATGTAGAGGACATTCTGGATTCGGAGAGTGATCTGAATGAGAATGAGATGGATGTCAGGACCAATCTTGTCGATCTGATGGATTTGCAGGATCAGTTCAGTGGCTTGATACCAGCTCTCTATGGAGCCGTGAAGAACTGCATAGAAACCCTCTCCAGTCTGGCAGAAACGAACAGACGCATTACAGCCTTAGAGGCCGAGCAGACGAAGGTGGACGATGCTAAGTCGGATTTCAAGGACAAAACGACGGGTGCCCGACTGACCGTTCAGGCAGAGCAGATGAACTTCTCCTCTGTCGATGGCGATGGTAATATCCGTACCAATGACGAGTCGGCCATTCGGATGCAGGCCAAGCATCTGACGGTCACGACTCTCAATAGTGACGGTACGCTGATTGAAGACAGTGACATCGTGATGAGGACCCAGTCGGTGGGGGTTTCGACAGCCAATACTCAAATGACCGACGAGAAGAACGGCAGTATCACCTCCGGCGGCTCCGTCATTGTTCAGACAAAAGACTTCAGTCTGTCTGCAGTAGATTATGATATCAAGGATGGCGAACTGGAGGAGAAGGACCAGGCGGCGGAGAGCAGTGTCAACATACGGACAGAGAATATCGCCCTGACTTCGCATGACAAGGACGGCAACACGACAGGCACATTCTTTGTGAATGCTGCCGACACCAAGTTCAGTTCTGCTGATAAGGATAAGAATACGACGGGCACGTTTGGCGTGCAGGTCAACAACATGGCGCTCTCTTCCTACGACAAGGACAAGAATGCCACGGGACAGTTCACCCTCGTCACTGAGTTGGCCAGTGTGGCTGCCATCGACAAAGACGGCAAGGCGAAGGGTCAGATCAGCCTCGATGCCAAGGATATCTACGTGAAGGCCACCGATGTGGATGCTGAGAAACTGACCGATAAGAACATGGCCGCAGGCAGTTCGCTGACGCTGCTGGCCGAGAAGATGTACGTGGGTCGTATGGATGCAGACAACCAGGCCAAGGAGCTGACATTGTCGTCGGAAGAGACGGGTGTCTATGGCAAGACGACTGCTGAGATGCAGCAGGGCGAGGCTAAGGCTGTGGTACAACTCACTGGCGGCAACGTGGCCGTTAGCGGTTCGAAAGCTGAGTTCTATGGTGACAACACTGTCAACGGTAAGACAACGTTCAAGGGCGAGATTACGGCTCCGAAGGCTGCTATCGACAGTCTCCAGGCCAAATCGGAGTTCAAGTCGCCGAATATCAAGGACGGCATGCCTGCCGCTCCTGCCGCTGGTGGCGGCTCTCTCTCAGCCAAGCTGAAAGAGGCGGATGCGCCTAAGGCCAAGGATGTGGAACTGCCTAAAGATGAAGAGGAAGAGGAAGGCGAGCAGAGCCCTGAATGATAAATGATGAATGATAAATGATAGTGAATCATGAGAAGGAATATAGAATCGCTGATTAATGAGATGAAGAACAAGATGAGCGGTTACGCCGTCATGTTGCAATATCGGTATATGAATCTCTGTGTGAAAGCAGAGGCGGCAGCCCTCTTGTCTTTCACTGTTACCGACAACGAGGGGGATGAGAATAATCTGGAGGATGTGGCTTCGGCATGCTTGGCCAACGACTATCAGTTTGAAATCTATCCTCATGACCCGAAGATGGTCTTTGCCATCTGCAAGGGCATCAAGGAGGCTCATCCAGAGTTTAAGATGGACACCAGGACAGAGGAAAGTGATGAAGGGCCAGAAGAGAACCAAGTGGTCATTGTCTGTACCATGCCAGAGGTGAACAAGGATCGCCATGATGTCCTGATCGACGGCGTGGACACGCTCTACGACCAGTGTAAGGCAATGCTCGACGCTAACCATGCCACCTATAAGGCCCGCCTGACGGCCAAATTGGTGGGCTCGTCGGAAGGCGACGTCCAGGAGGCAGAGGATGAATTGGAGAAGGTCTACAAGATGCACGACAACACTTGTCTGCAATATAAGGAAGCGAAGGTCAAAGAGATCGAAGAGGCCTATCAGCGTTATTTGGACGAACAGAAAAAGAAACAGGATGCAGCCGATGAGCGTGCTGCCGCCAGGGGAGAGAAAGCCAAAACGCAGTATCGTGTTAATCAGAGTGAAGAGTGAAAAGGTGAAAAAGATCATTGTTTGTTGCCTGATGGCCTGCTTTGCAGGATTGACGAAAGCCCAGTATATACCGGCCTTTCGGACGGATACTGTTATCTGGAAAGATCCCGGAACAAACTATTGGAAAAAAGGCAATACGCTGAAGCATCTGGAGATGTCACTGACGCTCGGCACAACGGGCGTTGGTCTTGATGTGGCTATGCCGCTAAGTCGCTTCGTGCAGGTCAGGCTGGGTTATGATTATATGCCGCGGCTGAAGAAAAAGATGCGCATGAATCTGGCTGGCGGTGGTGAGGCTGCCCGGCAATACAACGGCCAGGGCAACCGTATCAAGACGAAGTTCGACAGGATCCAGCAGTATCTGTATGAGGAGACTGGGATGGAGATAGAAGACCATATCATGCTGACGGGGCAGCTGACCATGCACAACGCGAAGTTGCTGGTGGATATTTATCCCCTGAAATACGACAAGCACTGGCATATCACGGCGGGTGTCTACTATGGTCCGGAGCAAATTGCGAAGGCGGAGGATGCCGACGAGTCGGCAACCACGATCTCGCTGATGGATGCGTATAACCAGGAATATGAAGACGCAGACGCTGACGCAGAGATCAAGAGCTATGGACGTCTGACGCTCTATCCTGGCGACAAGAATGGAAAACCTTGTCTGGCGGATCTGGCAGATGACAGTTCGGTCAATATAAGTGTCAAGTCGAATGCCATCAGGCCCTATATCGGTTTTGGCTATACCGGACGGCTGATTAAGTCCCGCGATGACTGGAAGGTGTCGGCAGAGTTAGGAGCCATGATCTGGGGTGGCTCGCCCACACAGCGGATGCACGACAGTACCGACCTGTCTGACTTGTCCAATATTTATGGCACCTTGGGCAGCTGTGTCAGTGTCTTCAATGCCTTGAAGGTTTATCCGGTGTTAAGTGTCAGATTTGCAAAGACAATCTTTTAAAGCGGGCGAAGCCCTAAATGATAAATGATGAATGATAAATGATAAAATAAAAGGAATATGGGAAATTTTGTATGTCAGGGAGCGATGCTCCAATGTAGTTTCGGTATGGCACCGTCGACACTGAACGTGATTGTGCCGCTGCGCCCCAAATGTGGTAACATGCTGATGGCCAACATCACCGACTTTGCTCCGATGGTCAATATTATGCCCTTCGGCATGTGTCAGTCGATGGCTAA
>JAEEPF010000235.1 GCA_016284635.1 Prevotella sp. | reverse complement strand
CCCCTCACTCCCTACGGCCATAATCCCTAGCAAAACTACGAAATCATAACCGCATGTACTAAACAATAACGATGTTTAACATCAGACATTTAGAACATTTTCTATAGTCTGATGCAAAGGTAAGAGATACTGGGTTGCGCCGAGATCAAGGTGACAGATCATTGATCTGTTCACCAAAGATAAGAATAAGGAAACGGAAGTCATCGCGTGGCTTCCGTTTCTTATTTGTCTATGTCCTGCGTCTTAGATACGCACGCTCTTACCTTCCACGCCCTTTTCTATATATCGTTCAGCAGAGTTGCTGCTGGTGTTTCTTGCATTAACAAATTTTAAGCCACAAATATCTCCTTATTTGAAACTATTTTCCTACATTTGCAACATCTAAACAAAAAGTACATAATTTTATATGAAAAAATTTAATATAAAAAAAATGATGAATTGGGTGCTCGCCGCCACCTTCTGCATTTGCGGCGCAAGTGTATTTACGTCGTGTACAAGCAGCAACGACAACCCTGTTGACGCAGAGACCGGTGCCTCGGGTATCGTCATGATTGGCAAGCACGGCCATGTGGAATACTGGCAGCAAGTGGAGAGTGCCTTCCGCACTGCCTGCGAGGAGGCCGACGTGGAGGCCCTCTATTACACCACGACGACAGAGAATGCCTATCAGGAGCAGGTGGCAGCCGTGGAGCAGTTGAAACAACTCACTGGCAAGCGGCTGAAGGGAATCGTCTATGCTCCCGCCCACGGACTCAACGGCGAGAGTGCCGATGCCGAGGTGGCTGCCTATGCCCGGCAGCGCGGCATTCCCGTGGTCATCCTCGACACGCCCGTCAAGGCCGGCAGTCCATTGGCCGGATGTCCCTATTTCGGCACCGACAATGCCGCCTCGGGGCGCGCGCTGGCCGCAGAGGTGAAGGCCGACCGCGTGGCCGTCTTTGCCATGCAGAACGGCGCGGCTACGGAGCGAGCCGAAGCCTTCAAGGCCGTCAAGACCGGGGCCACGGTCTATCCCGTCAGCGAGAATGCCAACAGCGACGTGGAAGCCGTCATCAACGATTACGACGACTTCGTATTCTTCAATGGCAGCGTCCTCAGCAGCGTCCTCAACCTGCTCAAGGAGAAAGGCAAGAACGTGTACACCTTCGACGTGTACGGGGAGTTCCTCGACGAACTGATTGCCGGCAACACCCACTTCAAGGGCATCATGGCGCAGAACACCTTCGGCATGGCCCGCAAGGCCGTGGAGGCCGTGATGACAGGAGCCAGCGAGGGTGAGATGATTCCCACGCCCTACATCACCAGCGGCAACCTCGGCGACGACAGCGTGCTGCCCTTCCTGCAGTACTATGATAAGACCGTCAGCCCGCAGGCAGCCCCACAGGTAGGCTCATACGTGTGGGGATCGACCATCTACAACATGGGAGCCGACGGGGCAGCACGCCTGGCCGAGGCCTACGAGAAGGCAGGCATCCGGCATGCCATCCTGCTCGTCAAGGGCGAAGCCGGCACCATAGGCTATTTCAACAACAATCTCTCCAATGCTCCCAAGACCCGCACCGACCGCGACATCCTGGCCGAGACAGTCAGTGCCATGCATGAGCGCGGCATCAAGGTCTATGCCTGGCTCATAGTGGGTAGTGATGGGGCCTGGCTGGAAAACCATCCCACACAAGCCAGCTACCACTTCCGCCGAGGCTACTCCGACGAGAATGTCGACCTGTACCAGACAGACTATCAGGTCTACACCGCCAACATCATGAAGGAGATAGACCAGAATTACGACATCGACGGCTTCGCCATCGACATGATGCGCTACACAGGCATCTACTGGGGATGGAGCGATAGTGACTATCAGCGTCTGACGGCTCCGAAAGCCGAAGGCGGCTACGGGCTGACACTCGACGAATACAACGAACTCGTGAGACTGATGGCACAGGAGTACGGCTATCCCACGGCTGCCGATGCCAACGGGCGGCTGGTATATAGCGATGCCGCCGAGGCCCCTGCCGCGGCTGCCGGTACGATGGAGGCAGCACTGAAGAGCGGCGTGACGGGCGTGGTGGCCTTTGCAAAGATGAGGGAGAAGGCGGTCGACGACTTCAGCGAGATGCTGGTCGGCGTGACACAGAAGCCCACATACGTTGCCTCGATGTCTGAGTGTACCTCCGCACCACTTATTGCAACACTGGCCTACGGTATGACATACAATCAGGCCTACACCTTCAGCGTGCAATGCCCTATGCTCTATTCGGCTGAGTATGACGAGGATGCTGCTTGGGTGGCCAGCAACATCAACTATCTGAAGGACATGGGCTATTCGACGGTTCTACCCAGTCTGCAGGCCTATCGCAATGGTACCACCGAGACACTGGCCGCCGACATCAGTGCTGCGCTGGCAGCAGGCTGTCCGGGCTATCTGCTTTTCCGCACAGGCACCTACGACATGGCACGACCTGTGAAGAAGAACGACGGCACCATCGAACTGACCTACGTGCGCGGCACCGACAGCGAGTGCGGCAACCTGACGGTCACCGTCGGCGGCGTCACGCCCACCAGCGTCACCATGGGCGGCAAGCTGGCCTCCACGGCCTATGAGCTTCAGGGGCAGACCATCACCTTCAGCGGCGAGGCCTTAGAGAAGCTGGGCGACTACGGCACCATCACCATCGGGACTACCGGCAGCGGCAAGCCCTCTGTCAGCGTCGCCTCCGATGCCCGCATCGTATATAATACGCCAATTTGATTCCTCTCACCTCTTACCACTCACCACAAAAACGAAATGACAATGAGAAAGATGATGAATCGGGTGCTCACCGCTTTCTTCATTTGTGGCGCAAGTGCATTCACATCGTGCAGTAATAACGATGACAATCCGGTAGTTGACAACAGCCTCGCCGAAAAGATTGTCGGCAAGTGGATTCATGCCGACACGGACGGGGAAACGGTCGCGACTGACATGAAGTCGGTCTATACCTTCACAAAGAACGGCTCCGCGCTGAAGGGCTTCTACAGCATGTCGATGACAGAGAGCGGCGTGTGGGCCTACAGGCAGGAGACCGACCTGACCATCAGCGGCAATGCCATCACGATGACATCGCGCCTGGCCGACGGACAGCAGTCGGTGGTAGAACTGACCGCCGTCACCGTCAGCGGCGACGACCTGCGCTTCACCGCCAAGACCACGCTCTCGAAGGACGGACAGGTAACAGCCGCCTACGGCCCGCGCCAGGAGCACTTCACCCGTGCCGAGGCCGACTACACCGAGGCCGTCGTGGGCCTCTGGGAGATCACCTTCACCAGCGACAATCCCGAGTACGAATCTTCTGTGCCTTACCGCGAGCTGTACCGCAACGACGGCACTGCCAGTTTCTACGACCTCATCGACGGCCAGTGGGTGGAGGAGGAGACGACCTACAACGAATACTTCGCCGACGGCCCCCTGTTCTGCTTCCGCTGGCAAAAGCCGGGACAGGAAGGACGGCACGAGAACTGGGAAATCGTCTCCTGCACGGGCAGCGAGATGGTCAACAAAGCCTTACATCGGCGCGCCGACGGTTCCACTTACACCATCACCGCGCACTTAAAGAAAGTAGAATGACAATATGAACGAAGTACAGAGAATCGACCTGAACGACTATGTTCAGACGGGCGAGGGCGGGACGGCCCAGGCCTACACCCACAAGAACGGCCGCACGCTGGCCAAGCTCTAT
>JAEEPF010000234.1 GCA_016284635.1 Prevotella sp. | reverse complement strand
TCACCGTAGATGCCTAATTCGTTGCCAGTGGCCGTGATGCTGCCGCCGCTTATCGTGACTTCGTGATAACCGTAGATGCCGTAGTTTAAGCCAGTGGCTGTGACACTGCCGCCAATTATCGTGATATTGCCTTTTTCGCTGTAGATGCCGTTACCGTTTGTACTTGTGGCCGTGACCTTGCCGCCGTTTATCGTGATATTGCCTTTTTCGCTGTAGATGCCGTTACCGTTTGTACTTGTGGCCGTGACCTTGCCGCCGTTTATCGTGATATCGATCCAACTGAAGATGCCGGTACCCTTTGTGCCTTTTGCGGTGGCGTTCAAAATTCCGCTTTGCTCGTTCTGCCCGTAGATGGTCAGATTATTCGATGCATAGATTCCATGTTCTGATTCACCTTCAGTTTTAATCTCCATCTCCGCACCGTCCGCAAGGATGAGATGAGCGTCACCGCTAAACATGACTTGGCTCGTGTATTTCACCTTGCCCTGCACCACGTACCAACCGCCGGGGAGTTCGATGACACCGTTTTCATTGGGTTTATTATCCTCTGTGAGGACGATGAAATCTGTAACACTCTTCGGCGTGCCATTTTCGTCGACGTATTCGACAGGCGTATTCTCATTCCAATGTGCGTAGGCGGTCGTGTTCCCCGTGACTTTGACCGTGAAGTCGAATTCCGAGCCGCCTTCGTCGAACCATCCAGCAAACGTGTAACCCATACGGAACGGGTGCTTTGACGGGGCTGAAACAAGGCCTTCTCCGTCAACGGCGATTTCAGCAATAACTTCCGAAGCTCCGCTGAAGTTATCGACAAAAGATACGCTTACACCTTTAAAAGGTTCTATTTTTTGGCCCTTAAGGGAGGATAACTGTCCAGCGTTGAGCATGCCTCTATACACGTTGTCTTTATCATCCTTGAACGACTTGCCCTCGGCGATTTGGACGGAGCCTTTATAGCTGCTTGCCTTGATAAAGTCGGTGCTGTTCGTCCAGCCAAGGGTGATATATCCCTTATAGCTGTAAATGCCGCAATTTAAGCCAGAGGCCTTGACTGTGCCGCCGCTTATCGTGACTCCTTCATAACCGTAGATGCCGTAACCGTTTGTGCCAGTGGCCTCGACCGTGCCGCCGTTTATCGTGACTCCGTCATTACCGTAGATGCCGCGGTTTGAGCCAGTGGCCTCGACCGTGCCGCCGTTTATCGTGACTCCATTATTACCGTAGATGCCGTAACCGATTGTGCCAGTGGCCTCGACCGTGCCGCCGTTTATCGTGACTCCGTTATTACCGTAGATGCCGCGGTTTGAGCCAGTGGCCGTGACCTTGCCGCCGCTTATCGTGATACTTCCATTCCAGCTGTAAATGCCGTAACCGCCTGTGCCATTTGCGGTGTCGTTCAAAATTCCGCTTTGCCCGTTCTGCCCATAAATTGTCAGGTTATTCGATGCGTAGATTCCATGTTCTGATTGACCTTCAGTTTTAATCTCCAACTTCGCTTCGTCGGCAAGGATGAGATGAGCGTCACCGCTAAACTTGACTTGGTTCGAGTATTCCACCTTGCCCTGCACCACGTACCAGCCGCCTCCGAGGTTGCTCACGTCGGTTAAGGAGGTAAGCACGGTGTATTTGCCTGGCTCAAGGATTTGCTTCTCACCCTTTTCGTCGATGTAGGGGACGCTCCACTTGGCGTAGGCTGTCGTATTGCCGGTGATTGCAGCGGAGAAGTCGAATTCCGTGTTGCCGTCTGTGGCGGTAAACCATCCCTCAAACGTGAAACCGCTGCGAATCGGGTCGTTGGGCTTTTTGACGTGAGCAACGCCGTTTTCGTCGAAAGTAGTCAAAAGCATTATGGGGTCGTCGCCGTTCTGAGCATCGAACGTCACTGCGTAGCAAGGCTCAAGTTTCTTGCTTTTAATAGCGGAAAGTTGCTCGCCAGTGAGCGTGCCGCTATACACGTTGCCATTTTCATCCTTGAACGACTTGCCCCCGGCGATGGAGACACCATTTTTGCTGTAGTAGCCGCTAGCCTTGATGTTGTCGGTGCCGTTCGCCCAGTCAAGGATGATGTTTCCGTTATAGCTGCGGATGCCACAAAATGTGCCAGTGGCCGAGACTGTGCCGCCGTTTATCGTGATATCTTTGCCGTAGATGCCGTAGTCGCCAGTGGCCGTGACTGTGCCGCCGCTTATCGTGATATCGCCATTGCTGTAGATGCCGTCACCGCTTTTGCTAGTGGCCTTGACACTGCCGCCGCTTATCGTGACTCCGTTAGAACTGTAGATGCCGTTACCGTTTGTGCTTGTGGCCGTGACCTTGCCGCCGCTTATCGTGACTCCGTTAGAACTGTAGATGCCGTTACCGTTTGTGCTTGTGGCCGTGACCTTGCCGCCGCTTATCGTGACTCCGTTATAACCGTAGATGCCGGCACCGTTTGTGCCTGTGGCCGTGACCTTGCCGCCGTTTATCGTGACGCCCTCATTACTGGAGATACCGTGGTGTTCGCCAGTGGCCGTGACACTGCCGCCGTTTATCGTTATATCGCCAGAATAGCTGTAGATGCCGTAACCGTTTGTGCCATTTGCGGTGTCGTTCAAAATTCCGCTTTGCCCGTTCTGCCCGTAGATGGTCAGATTATTCGATGCGTAGATTCCATAATTACTTTCAGTTCCAATCTCCATCTCCGCACCGTCCGCAAGGATGAGATGAGCGTCACCGCTAAACATGACTTGGCTCGTGTATTCCACCTTGCCCTGCACCACGTACCAGCCGCCTCCGAGGTTGCTCACGTCGGTTAAGGAGGTAAGCACGGTGTATTTGCCTGGCTCAAGGATTTGCTTCTCGCCCTTCTCGTCGATGTAGGGGACGCCAATTTGCACATCCAAGTTTTTCCTCACAGTAACGCTGTTGCCCTCAATACGTACTCCATTGACAAAATATTTCACACTGCCGGAACCCGAAAAACCGAAGGTGACTGTCTGACCGGCAGCGTAATAGGAGATGTTGTTATAAGTCATCGAAGGCGAAGGGCTAACGGTCAGATTTTCGTCATACTTGAGGCTGTAATGGAAATCGTTCGTCAGCACCACGGTGATGTAGTTGAAAAATTTGTTTTCTGGAACCTCAACGCTAATGGAGGTTGAGTTTGGGGCGATGTTGGAGGAAGACGCTTTCTCGGTACCATCTTCCTTGAACGTCACGCTTTTGAAGTAAAAGCCCTTACCCACCGACACAGTGAAAGTCGTGTTTTTTTCGGTCCTGAAGGCCTTCGTGGATGCCGATTCGTTGTTTTCGTTTGTGCCGGTCTGGTCCAAGTCTTGATTGGGCGTGAAAGTGATGCCATAACCATCGTCCATGGTGTGCCCTTTGTTGGCAGGCCATAGAGTATTCACGCGCCCCCAATCGCAAACGGTTTCACCATCCGCGTTGGTAATATAGGCATGTGGAATAATGCCTCTCACTGAAATTTTGTAAGTCAAGGTGACATCCGTCGCCCACGCGGTCGAAACAGCCGCAGAAAGGAGGAAAATTGCCAAAAATGCGAATAATTTGATGTTTTTCATAGGGCCAAGCATCCTATTTTATGTTAACTCGCGGCAAATCTAGAAAAGAGGTAAAAAAAATTAAATAGCCCAAATGGGTTATTTTTATCTTAAAAAGGTATTAGAGACAACGTAAAAAAGCTGAAATTTGCCACTTTGGTTGAGTTAATTTTTTT
>JAEEPF010000061.1 GCA_016284635.1 Prevotella sp. | reverse complement strand
GAGCCTCCTCAGCGATACGGTCGGCAGTCAGGGCAGCACGAGGAATCTCGATCATGGTACCAATCTCGAACTCAACCTCCATGCCATACTCCTGGAACACTTCCTTAGCGGCATACTGGATAACTTCTTTCTGCTGCTTCAGCTCGTAGAGTGTACCAATCAGCGGAACCATAATCTCTGGCATAGGATTCTTGCCTTCCTTCTTCAGCTCGCAAGCAGCGCTCAGGATAGCCTTTGTTTGCATAGCAGTGATCTCAGGGAAGGTGATACCCAGACGGCAACCACGGTGACCCAGCATCGGGTTGTTCTCAGCGAGAGATGCTACGCGGCGCTGGATAGTCTCCAGAGAGACACCCATCTCCTTAGCCATCGTCTCCTGACCAGGAATATCGTGGGGAACAAACTCGTGCAAAGGAGGATCGAGCAGACGGATGTTGACGGGCAGACCGTCCATAGCCTCGAGGATGCCCTTGAAGTCAGCCTTCTGGTAAGGCAGCAGCTTAGCAAGAGCCTTCTCACGTCCAGCAACGCTGTCAGAGAGAATCATCTCACGCATAGCGATGATCTTCTTATCCTCGAAGAACATGTGCTCAGTACGAGTCAGACCAATACCCTTGGCACCGAACTGACGAGCCACCTGTGCATCGTGAGGCGTATCAGCATTGGTACGAACCTGCAGCTTGGTGTACTTGTCGCAGAGATCCATCAGCTCCTTGAAGTCACCAGAGAGCTCAGCAGCCTTAGTGGGCACCTCGCCAGCATAAACCTGACCAGTGGTACCGTTCAGAGAGATGTAGTCACCCTCCTTATATACAACGCCGTCAATCTCGACAGTCTTGTCCTTATAGCTAACGTTCAGAGCACCTACGCCTGATACGCAGCACTTACCCATACCACGGGCAACCACAGCAGCGTGAGAGGTCATACCACCACGAGCGGTCAGGATACCCTCGGCAGCAGCCATACCAGCGAGGTCCTCAGGAGAGGTCTCGATACGTACGAGCACTACCTTGTGGCCGTCCTCGTGCCAAGCCTTAGCGTCGTCAGCGTGGAATACGATCTGACCACAGGCAGCACCAGGAGATGCGGGCAGACCCTGTGCAATCACCTTAGCAGAAGCGAGGGCCTTCTTGTCGAATACGGGGTGCAACAGCTCGTCGAGCTTGTTGGGCTCGCAACGCATGATGGCGGTCTTCTCGTCGATCATACCCTCGTGCAACAGGTCGATAGCGATCTTCACCATAGCAGCACCTGTGCGCTTACCGTTACGAGTCTGGAGGAACCAGAGCTTACCTTCCTGTACGGTGAACTCCATATCCTGCATATCGTGGTAGTGGTTCTCGAGGTTCTCCTGAATCTGATTCAGCTGTGCATAGGTCTCAGGCATAGCCTCCTCCATAGAAGGATACTTGGCTACGCGCTCCTCCTCAGAGATGCCAGCACGCTCAGCCCAGCGCTGAGAGCCGATCTTGGTGATCTGCTGTGGGGTACGGATACCAGCCACAACGTCCTCACCCTGAGCATTGACGAGATACTCACCGTTGAAGAGGTTCTCACCATTAGCAGCATCACGGCTGAAGCATACACCAGTAGCAGAGGTGTCACCCATGTTACCGAATACCATAGCCATGACAGATACGGCTGTACCCCACTCGTCGGGGATACCTTCCATCTTACGATAGAGGATAGCGCGCTCGTTCATCCAAGAACGGAACACAGCGCAGATAGCACCCCAGAGCTGCTCGATAGGATCGTTGGGGAAGTCCTTACCAGTGCGAGCCTTGATAGCCTCCTTAAACAGCTTCACGAGCTTCTTCAGCTCGTCGACGTTCAGGTCCTTGTCCAGCTTCACGCCACGCTCAGCCTTTACCTTCTCGATGATCTCCTCGAACGGGTCGATGTCGGTCTTGTTCACGGGCTTCATCTCCAGCACGACGTCACCGTACATCTGTACGAAACGACGGTAAGAGTCATATACGAAGTGAGGATTCTGGGTCTTCTTCACCATACCCTCAGCCACCTCGTCGTTCAGACCGAGGTTCAGGATGGTATCCATCATACCAGGCATAGAAGCGCGGGCACCAGAACGAACGGAGACGAGCAGAGGATTCTCCTTGTCACCGAACTTTGAGTTCATCAGCACCTCGATGTGCTTCACAGCAGCCATCACATCGTCGTTCAGCAGCTCCATGATCTTCTGCTGACCAACCTGATAGTACTCGTTACAGCAATCGGTTGTGATTGTGAAACCTGGAGGAACGGGAACACCAAGCAGGTTCATCTCGGCAAGGTTTGCACCCTTACCACCAAGTTCCTCACGCATTTTTGCATTACCTTCGGCCTTACCGTTACCGAAGAGGTAAACTCTCTTTTGGCTCATATTAATTCTGTTAGTTTATTAAATGTTTATAAATTGTTTTGCTTTTAATTGCGCAAAATTACAATATTTCCCGCACATATACAAGAAAAATGCCCAAAAACTATTCGGCAATAATGATATTTATATTTTTTTGGCACGGATTACACGGATTAACACAGTTTTTTTGTACCTTTGCAGTCCAAATAAGACAGATATGACAAGGAAGAAGAAGTCATTACCGCTCCTTGAGGGCGTGACGATAGAGGCCGTGGCAGCCGAAGGCAAGTGCCTGTTCCACTGGGACGACCTGGTGGTGTTCGTACCCTTCTGTGTGCCCGGTGATGTGTGCGACGTGCAGATCCGTCGCAAGAAGCACTCCTTTGCTGAGGGCGAGGTGGTGCGCTTTATAAAATATAGTAATGTACGCGTGAAACCGTTCTGCCAGCACTTCGGTGTCTGTGGCGGTTGCAAATGGCAGAACCTGCCCTATACGGAACAGTTGAAGTTCAAGCAGCAGCAGGTCTTTGACCAACTGACACGCATCGGTAAGATCGAACTCCCCGAGTTCCGGCCCATCCTTGGCAGCGTCAAGACGCAGGAGTACCGGAATAAGCTAGACTTCGGCTGTGCGAATAAGCGCTGGCTGACCAACGAGGAGATTAGCACCCTCGCCCCGGGCGAGGGTGCTAAAAACACACCCGCCATTGGCTTCCATATCACGGGGGCATTCGACAAGATCCTGCCCATCGAGAAGTGCTGGCTGATGGACGACCTGCACAACCAGATCCGCAATGAAGTGCGCGACTATGCCGTCGCCAACGGACTCTCCTTCTTCGACCTTCGGGCTCAGACGGGGCTGCTCCGTGATGTCATCATCCGCAACTCCAACACAGGCGAGTGGATGGTCATTATCCAGTTCCACTTCTCCACGCCATTATCCGCAGAAGGAGTATTTGTTTCTCCCCCTGAGTTAGGGGGAGCCAGAGGGGGTCTGAACAACGGCTCTTCTATGGCTGATCAGACCACCCCTAGCCCCTCCTACTCAGGAGGGGAAACAGTTACATCGGAGGTGGAACAGGCCAAAGGCTTACTGCAGCATATTGCTGATAAGTTCCCGCAGATCAGCGCATTAATGTATCTCGACAATCAGAAGTGCAACGACACCATCGGTGATCAGGACATCCTCGTCTTCAAGGGCAACGACCATATCTTCGAACTGATGGAAGACCTCCGTTTCAAGGTCGGTCCCAAGTCCTTCTACCAGACCAACACCGAGCAGGCCTATCATCTATACAAAGTCGCAAGAGCGTTTGCCCTTGCTCCAATTGAGAATGGAGAATGGAGAATGGAGAATTATGATTACCAAACAAGCGAAAAAAGCAATGGCATGCAAAGTATTCATAATTGTCAATTGTCAATTCTCAATTCTCCAATGATCTACGATCTCTACACCGGCACTGGCACCATCGCCAATTTCGTGGCGAAGAAAGCCCGTCAGGTCATTGGCATCGAATACGTGCCTGAGGCCATCGAGGACGCGAAGGTGAACTCCGAGATCAACGGCATCACCAATACCCTCTTCTATGCCGGAGACATGAAGGACATCCTCACCGATGACTTCATCGCTGAGCACGGTCGTCCCGATGTGATCATCACCGACCCACCCCGTGCCGGTATGCACCCCGATGTTGTGAAGACCATTCTCCGGGCAGCTCCTGAGCGCATCGTCTATGTCTCCTGCAACCCCGCCACACAGGCCCGTGACCTCCACGATCTCGACACTGACTACCGTGTAGCCGCTGTCCAGCCCGTCGATATGTTCCCCCACACCCCCCACGTGGAAAACGTTGTCCTCCTCATCCGCAGATAAATCGCACAAAAGGGACTGTCCCCATTGTGAGAAAACGCACAAAAGGGACTGTCCCCATTGTGAGAAAATAAAAACAAAAAATATGTATAAGCAACTATTCCTGTCAGCAGCACTCTTCGCTGCAAGCCTGCAAGCAAACGCACAGTCCACAGCCACCGACTACAAGGGCGGCAACAACAATCCAATCAGCGCCAGCGTCTTCTGCGCTGACCCCACAGCCCTCGAATACAACGGCCGTCTCTACGTCTATGGCACCAATGACCACCAGGAGTTCATCAAGAACGGCAAGAAAGGCGACAACAGTTACGGATCCATCAAGTCGCTGGTGGTCTTCTCCACGGCCGACATGGTGAACTGGACCTTCCACGGCACGATCGACGCACAGAAGCTCTGTGCCACCTGGACGGGAAATCCCTGGTACAAGGGCTTTATGAACTCCTGGGCTCCGTCGGTCACTTGGCGTACGAATCCCGATACCGGCAAGGACGAGTTCTTCCTATACTTTGCCAATACGAGTCACGGTGTGGGTGTTCTGACTGCCGACTCACCCACTGGTCCCTGGAAGTCACCGCTCAAGGAGTCCCTCATCAACAAAGACACCCCGGGAGCACTCCAGCAGTCCGCCAATTTCGACCCCGGTGTGGTGATCGACGACAATGGCACGGGCTGGCTCACCTTCGGTGGTCTCGACCCCGACAAGGGAGGCACTAACTTCATGCCCAACAACACCCGCATCATCAAGCTGCAGCCCTCGATGACCGCTATCGACGGTGAGGCCATCCTCATCCCCGCCCCCTATCACTTCGAGGCCAACGAACTGAACATCATCGACGGCAAGTTCGCCTTCACCTACTGTTCCAACTGGAGCCGCGACGAAGCCGAGTGGAACGCCTATACCAGCGAGCATCACATCAGCGCCACACAACCGAACGTGGGCACGATGTGCTATATGGTTTCCGACAATCCCACCGATCCCGACTCTTGGGTCTACAAAGACGTCTATGGTCCCCACCCCGGCACGTCAGGCAACAATCACTCCCACCTGCATAAGTTCAAGGGCAACTACTATCACATCTACCACTCCGGTGCCCTGCTCGAGGCGATGAAGAAAGCCGATGGCCTCGATGCTGGTGGCTATCGTTCCATCTGTGTGGACAAGGCCAAGGTGAACGAACTCACGCAGACCATCAACAAGGTGACACTGACCGCAGAGGGTGTCGAGGCCGTTGGCACACTGAACCCCTACGAAGAGCAGCAGGCCGAGACGATGGCCACCTGTGCCGGCATCAGTTACGAGGACTTCACGAACATCAAGAAGAATGGCCGCATCAACGCTTTGGGCAACGAAGTGTCTGAGAACATGCAGGTCAGGATGGCGGAAGACTCCTGGATCCAGCTGCGCAAGGTGGACTTCGGTGACAAAGGTGCAGCACGATTCACGCTGCGCGCCAAGGGCGAAGGCACCATAGAGGTCCGCATCGGCCGAAGAGGGGCCAAGCCGTCTGCCACCATTGCCATCTCGTCAGACGAGATGAGCGACTACACCGTCGATGTCGATGCCGCCAAGTTCATCGGTCAGAAGAGCATCTTCTTCATGGCCACCTCCGGCACCGAAGTCTGGCTGGATGCCTGGCAGTTTGCCGAAGACCAGCCTGACGCCATCCATGGCATCGTCAATCGTCCATCCGAAACAGACAAATCCGTCAATCGTAAATCCTTCGATCTACAGGGCCGTCAGCTCTCTGGTTCCCGCCAGCATCGCGGCATCGTCATTGAGCAATATACCGACGAAAACGGCTTGACGCACACCCGCAAGCGACTCTGAGGGGTGTTGCGAAGAAAAAAAGTGCCATAATGTTTGGTAGTTTCAAAAATATTTTGTATCTTTGCGCCATATTACTCATTTCAATAACTAAAAGGTACAACGTATGACAATGAAAAGACTGATAGGGATGATGGCACTGCTGATGGCGATGACCATCCCCGCCAATGCCGAGACGTTGGCAGGTGAACCCGTGGCTACCGCTGCGGAAGTACAGGAGACGACTGAGGTGGCACAGGCCGACCAGAAGACGAAGATCGAGTTGCCCGCCTGGGTGAAGAACATCAAATTCAGCGGCTATGGCATGCTGCAGTACATCTGGCAAGATCCGGAGGGCAACAAGAGCAACACCTTCAACCTGCGCCTGGCCCGTTTCATTCTCGACGGCAAGATCGGTGACTTCGACTGGCGCGCCCAGATCCAGGGCACGAACGCCACAGGTCCCGGACAGCCCACAGTACAGCTCGTAGACCTCTATGCTGAGTGGCGGAGGTTTCCGGAATTCAAGGTACGTGCAGGACAGTTCAAGCGCGCCTTCACCTTTGAGAATCCCACCCACCCCATCACACAGGGCTGGAGAGGCTATGCCGACGTGATCAACAAGCTCTCTGCCTTCGGAGACCGTACGGGTGAGAGATCGTCAGGCGGTCGTGACATCGGTATCCAGGTATCCGGTGACCTCTTCCCCAATGCTAACGGCCGCAGAATCCTGCACTATCAGATAGGCGTTTACAACGGTGAGGGTGTGAACCAGAAGGACATGGACAACCGCAAGGATATCATCGGTGGTATCTGGGTGATGCCCATCAAGGGTGTGCGCATCGGTGCCTTCGGATGGACGGGTAGCCGTGGTGCGATGCTCGATCCGCAGACTGGCGAGACCCGCAGCGTAGAGAAGAACCGCTACTGTCTCTCTGCCGAGTACGACCTGAACGAGTACACCTTCCGTGCAGAGTATATCCACAGCCAAGGTTGGGGTGCCAAGTCTCCCGGCAACAACGTGCGTGAGATCTGCTACGAGAATGGCGACAAGGCCGACGGTTGGTATGTGTTCGGCATCGTGCCGCTGATCAAGACGAAGCTCTACGCCAAGGCCCGTTACCAGAGCTATCGCAACCAGAAGAACTGGTCGACATCCGTGAATCAGGTGGAGTTTGGTCTGAACTATAAGTTCACGAAGAGCCTGGAAATGCACTGTGAGTACTCTCACGTGAACGACCGCTCGCTGGCGAAGCACAACTACAACCTGGTGGATGTTGAGCTCGACTTCCGGTTCTAAGGGGGATCAGACCACCCCTATCCCCTCCTACTCAGGAGGGGAATGCGGCGCATAAGCGCAGCCCAGAGATGGGTCTTCTGATGGAGGATGAGCAGGGAGAACAAGGTGCTCACGAGCGTCAAGCCGATGCCAAAGACCCAATACGCATAACCGCCGACCGTGATGGTAGTGAAATAGGCCAGCAGTCCGATAAGGATGTGAATGGCGCTGTACTTCATCACGGCCGGCGACATTTTGTAGCCATAGCGCCAGCGGGCGACGGCATTGATCATCACGAAGTCGAAGATGTTTGCCAGGGTGATGGCCATGCCCGTTCCTACCAGTCCCCAGCGCTCATAGCCGAAGATGATGAGAAACACAAACACGATGAAATAGGCCGATTCGAGCAGGAGGAACATCACCGAGTAGCCGCGTGCCAGGGTGATGTAGGCTGGCGGCAGCGTGACTGCCTTGAAGAACATCGCCAGCACGGCCACCTGTGTCATCGCCACCACCGGCAGGAACTTCGAACTGAAGAACAACGGTATCAGGACGGGCAGGAAGATGATCAGTCCCACCAGCATCGGTGAGATGATGAGCAAGGAGACCTCCATCTGTTTGTTCACCGTCTCGTTGGTGGCCTCTATGTCAGCATTGACGGCAGAGAGACGCGGGAAGTAGTCGGTCTCCATGGCCGAGAACACCATACCCGCATAGGTGATGGTAATCATATAGCCCGCATTGTAGAGTCCCAGCACGTCGAGGTCGGCCGTCACGTTCAGCCACGAACGGATGAACATCTCTGCACCCGTTCCGATGATGCCTGCCAACGTGAACGCCACACCAAGGCGCACCATCTCCATACCCTCGCCAAGGATGCCTTTCGCACCCCGCAGTCGCAAGGGATAGAGGCGGTAGGACTCACGGACGGTCAGCAGCATCGTGACCATGGCCATCAGCACGATGACCGGTACGATGCCCGCCTCACCGAAGAAATAATAGACCGGTACGGACATGAACAAGGCCGTGAGGACAGAACCCACCTGTACCAGCGCCAACGACTTGAGTCGCCGCCGGGCTTTCAGGATGGCGGTCTCGCCACCCGTCACCGCCAACATGCCGACAGCTGGCGAGAGGAGGATGAAGTGGAGGCTGTGGTCACCCCAGGCAAAGGTGGTGCTGCTCAGGAACGGGCCGATGGCAATGCAGACCAACATACCCAGAAGAGCCGTCAGCAACGACCAGGCCCGCACGACCTTCACATAGTGGATGACCTGCGGATGGTCGTCGTCGGGGTATTCCGAGAGTTGGCGCACAGCACTCGTCGAGATGCCGAAGTGGGTGGACTGGGAGATGAACGAGACGGTGGTATTGAACAGCGTCACCAGTCCCATGCCCGAGGGGCCGAGCAACAAGGCCACGAACTTATTACGCACAAGGCTCACCAAAACATTCAGTCCCTGTACGCCCCCGAAGACACCCGTGTACTTCAACACATGTCCGTAGGCTCCTTTGTCGCTTTCGTTCATTCTGTCTATATAACGCAAATAAAGGTGTTTTATTTTATCTTTTATGCAAAAGTATGCTTATTATGGAGGCTGTCATGGCCGTCTTCAAGGTTTTGAGCTCTAAAAACTCTTATTTCATTTTGATAAATGTTTAAATGTTTGAAAAATTATTAATACTATCCCCGTGGGGATGGATATTTCTTCACCTCATTCTTTCTCCGTAACTTTGTCGCAGAGATCTCACTAAAAACGTCAAATTTAAACATTTATTGTATGAGTAACAACCGAGAACAACGCTGTATTCAGCTTTTCGAACGCTTCAAAGCGCAGTTTTTAAGAGCCCTGACGCTCGATGATGCCGAGAAGGATTTCTATCCTTCGCAGACCATCAACGATGGTGTCATCGCCCAGAACGTCATGAAGCGGCTGATGCACTTGGCCTCGGAGTATCACTGTGCCATCGTGTGCGTGCTGCACCAGAACAAGTCAATCGAAGACCACAACCCTCGCGGCTGGATAGGCACCGAGCTGAAGCACAAAGCCTTCGAGATGTATGAGTGTGCCAAGTCCTCAGAGCGCATCTTTACGTGGGCTCAGACCGACACGCGAAAGTATGACATCCCGGAGGGACTGTCGTTTGCCGTCAACGACGATGGCATTCCGTACCGTTGTACCGAGAAGCAGCTGCTGGAGGCACAGTACGAGGCGCAGCGCAAGCTGGTGGCTAAGATGGAGAAAAGTGGCGGCCGGCCCAATAAGCCGTATGTCGACCTGAACCCGAAGTATGCCCACAAGGAGGGCCGCAGGCACGTCTTTGACGTGAAGCAGCTCTTCACGGACATCATGACGCCTGGACAGCCGTATCAGGAAGACGCCCTGAAGACGGAGATCTACGCCAAGACGAATGCCGTCAAGGACAAGCTCCACGACGAAATCCTCCGCCAGGCCGTCAACGAGAAGGTGATAATGTGCGTGAAGAACCCGTTTGGCAAGAAGGAGTACTTCCTCCCGCAGGATCTCCCTTTCTAGTGCTCCGTAGGTGAAGGGCTTGACCCCATACGTAATTCTCTCTACGAGAGAGAATATAGTATGTGGGGGCCCCAGAGCCTTCACCGCAGGCAATTTTTAACTTTCAAATTATGAAGATAAGCGACGATACATTACGTAAGATTCACGATACAAGCATCGTGACAGTGGCCGATAAACTCGGCATAAAGCTCTATGGTATGGGCGACGAGAACCGTCTGTAAGTCCGTGGTCTCTGCAGGCTATCTGAACCAGGGCCAAATGTTGGCCGCCGCGAATAGCTACCGCCTCGGCTGTTCCAAGAACGGTGGCGTCATCTTCTGGGAGATCGATGACCAGCAGCGCGTCCATACCGGCAAGATCATGTACTACCAGTCCGACTGTCATCGCGATAAATCCCACAACCCCACCTGGGTCCACACCCTCATGAACTCTCAGCTCCCCGCCAACTACGAACTCCAGCACTGCCTCTTCGGCCTCCATCTTTTATTTTAGTATTCAGTCTAAATTCGCTTTGAATTCACGCTAAATTCTTGTTGAATTCTGCGTGCAAACCCTTTTAATTCAGTATCCTTATGAGTACGTTTAAAATCAAATCCTACGGCAAATCAGAATTCGCCTGGCTGATGTTTCCCAAGATGAAGGATCCAAGTTCAGCTCAAGACAAGCTCCTTCGTTGGATCAAGAAAAACCCTCGCTTTCACAAGCGCCTCTTACGCCTTGCCAACACCAAGGATGACAACAACTACAGTAAAGAACAAATTCAACTTATCATCGATAAATTCGGTGAACCCGGAGAGTACGATGACTACTAGTTTCACTTTTTGCCGTCACCTGCCGTTATTCGCCGTGTTCTGCCGTCATCTGCCGTCAGTGAGCCTTCTCAGATGTTGTACCTTTGTAAGCGGAAAGGGAAACTCCCTTCTGAGCGCTCAATTATCAATTTTCAATTCTCAATTTTCAATTTCGAATCATGCCTGTACTAATCAAAGTATCTCAGAACAAGAACGACAAGACGGCAGCCTTCGGCAAGTGGTATGGTCGCGTGGTCAGCACCAAGACCATGAGCTACCAGGAGCTCTGCAAGCACATGTCGGAGCACAACTCCATCTATGGCGAGGATGTCTGTCTCGGTGTTGCCAACAAGCTGCAGAACTGTATGCTCGAGCAGCTTCTGGAGAGTAAGAAAGTCCAGTTCGGTGAACTCGGCACCTTCTACCTCTCTGTCAAGAGCTCCGGTGCCGATAAGGAGGAGGACTACAACCTCGGCATCAACATCAAGGGCCTGTACCTCTGCTTCGCCCCCAGTCGCACCGATGTGAACAACCTCTCATCGAAGATGCTGAAGAAGAAAGCCACCTTCATGAACGTCAAGGACCTCGTGGAGTCGAAACAGAAGACTTCGAACTCCAGTTCTTCGAATGGATCTACGAATTCAGGGAACAACGGATCCACGAATAGTGGCGGCAGCAACAGCGGTAGCTTTAACTCTGAAACTCCAGGAACTGAAGGCGGAGGCACCCCCGGCTCAGGAACCTCTGAAACTGTGGCTGCGCCAACATTCGCTGGTGAGACTCAGTTCACAGAGAGCACTCAGGTTACGATCTCTGGTCCCGACGGTGCCTCTATCTACTACACCACCGACGGCAGCGTTCCCACCAGCGCCAGCACTCAGTATGCGGAGCCTCTGACCTTCACCGAGACAACCATCCTGAAGGCCATCGCCATCAAGGACGGCCAGAGCAGCTCTGTCACCACCCGCACCTACACCAAGACCGACGGCAACGGCGGAGATGAAATGGATCAAAACTAATGTAGCAGCGAGAGCAATGATGAACTCGTTTAATCATTGCCGAGTCGCGCCCATTAGTCGACCGAAGGTCAACTGATGTTTAACGTCTGAGGTCTGACTAGTCCGGGGTGTTGCGATGCCACAACAGGACCGCTCCGACAGTCATATAAATAATCGAACTCTGGCATGAACACAGCCTGCTGGTCAGCCTCAGACTTATCCTCCTCCCAAGGCGCAGCCTATAAAAACTCATCGCTCAGCCGATAAAAACTCAATGCGCCAGCCGATAAAAAACTCAACGCGTGTCCCGCGATACCAAAACCCAAAACTTTTTGGCGGTTTCCGCAAAAAGTTTTTTAAGCCCCTGCCCTGGAGAGGGCTGAGGGGTTTGGGGAGAAGGTTGAAGCCCATTCTTATGAAGAAGGGGTTGGGGTTGATGGAAGTTTTGCAGGTCTCCCTGCATTACAGCCGTCCCTCTCTGGGACTCTAAACTTTTGGTTCGTTTTCTCTGCGCCAGAGAAAATGAACGAATAAAAAACTTAAAATTTTTAATTCAATTATTTTGAAAAAATGAAATTCAAATGGTCAACTCTTAAGCAGATCCTCCAGATCCTCGCCACAATCATTACCACTGTCCTCGGCACCATCGCCGTCCAGTCCTGTGCTCCTCACTGGTTTTGATTAATTCTCGAATTCTCTAATTCTTGATAATCATGAAACCTCTAAAAGTCGTGAAGTATCTCGTCGTGCACTGCGTGTCCTGCCGCTGCGACCGACCCTTCAGTGTCGAATCCCTGATCAACTGCGGAAAGCAAAAATACGGTCAGGTGTCCTACCACTACTATGTCCGCTACGATGGCAGTGTCATCCCTCTCTTGTCTGAGAGCGTCCAGGGCATCCATGTGAAAGGCTACAACTGGTGCTCCCTTGGCATCGTCTACGAGGGAGGCCTTGACGAGAACGGCCATCCTGCCGATACCCGCACCAAGGCCCAGAAGCTCGCTCTCTACGATCTCCTGAAGGCCCTCACTGCCGACTATCCTGATGCCCGCATCCTCGGTCACTGTGAGTTCCCCCGCGTAGCCAAACGCTGTCCCTGCTATCTCCCCTCGAAGGAGTACGCCTCTCTTCAATCTGGGGCTCGCAAGTAATCCTTTAACACCTCAGCCCGCAACAATGTGAGCTGAGGTTTTTCCGTCCTTTCTGCGGGTCCTGTGCTAACAAAAAACGATAACAAACCTTGTGAAAATTAAAAAATCCACATAAGATAACACGAATTCCATTTTTTTGTTGTATCTTTGCAAACGAGATTTTTATAATATGGGCGTAACATTCGACGATACAGAGAAGAAGTTCGTGTTCGATTTCGAGCACGATGGTGCTGAGGACATTGTCAGTCTGACCGGCGATGGCTATCAGGTGGAGGCTTTTGGAAAGTGCTTCTACTATGGTTATGAATTCTCTGACCAGGTAGAAAGTTCAGTACGCACTGCTTTTAATGTAAAATTCACAGAAGCACTGCAGGACACGCCAGACTTGACAAACTTCATCAAGAAAGCGGTAGATAATCTTCATAAGAAGATAAATCTATACAACTATGATCTTGTGGTTATGCCAGAATCTTCGAGTAAGGTGAACCAATATATGTTGCGTTATATTTATAGATTTGCCCAGCCAACATTATATAAGATGACTCTTGTCAAGGCTCTTCCTTCAAACATATCGTTCGACATGAAAGCCTACGAGAAGCAGTATCTTGACGATATCTTGGAGAATGGAATGCCTCGTTATTCCGAAGCAGCGAAAGAACAGGCCAAGAGTTCCATCAACACTATGCTGGAGATGATTCATCAGAAAGATTATTTCACCATTGCCAAGGATGTAAAGAAAAGCAGGCTTCGTCCGTACATTATGAACTTCTTAAGATTTGAATCGGATGAAGAAAAAGAGATTTGTTCTATGATTCGTCAGCAGAATGTTCTGGTAATCGATGATGTAACTACCAGTGGCTCCACGCTCAATGAGGTTCTCCGCACGCTTCGAATCCTTAACGAAGATAATGAAATCACCATCTTCAGCCTCATCGGTCGCAAGGATCTGATGGCTGAGTCTTTGTAAATTCAAAGACTGCCGAAATTGATTCTCGGCTACTGACATTGTGCGAGCCATCAATGACGAAGAGGACTATAAAAAGTGCCGCAACTATTGGAAGTACCTGAAGGGCAAGATGGCCAAAGACGGTATTCAACTGGTTAGTGTCACTAACCACTTCAAATTCCAGGCTCCTGATGGTAAGCAGCGCGTAAGGCAGTAGAGCATGGCTATCGGGTATTTATTCTTCCTAATCCCAAAGGCATCCGTACAGCTGATTTCATTTTCGAACGGAAAGGAGTATTTAAGATGTTCGACCTAAAAACAATATCTGGAAAGAATTCCGTTGGAAACAGACTAAAGGAATCCATTGGACAAACCAATAGTGTATTACTGAATATCGTATGCGATTATAACGTTCGAAATCTTACGTTAGAGATCAGACACTATTTCGAGTCGACTACTGATGCTTTTGAAGTTCTGATCTTTACTGGCAGAAAAGAGATTTCCATCAAACGAAATATCGCTACGAGTAAGGGCTTTCTGAAAATGCTAATGAAGAGTTTCCGGAAATAGAAAACCACCCGAAGGTGGTTTTAAATGGGTAGTGACGTATACGGCTTGCCCTCTCGGGAAACTTACCCGGATAGCCAAAACAAATGTTCTGACGCTGCAAAGATACGAATTATTTCGTTACCTTCCAAACAAATCTCGATTTATTTTATCTTTTCCCCTACAAATCCTTATTATTTCAGAAAATCGTTGTATCTTTGTGCTCTGATTCAAAAAATGTAATGATATGGATAAGGATAGTTACAAAAAAGATATGGCCACATTACAGGCTACATTTGATCTCATAAACCAGAGTAAAGAAGAAATACATTGTCTTACGTCTTGTCAAGAGTCGTTGCGGAGATCTTCGAGAAACACGGCAAAAGCGAAGGCAAATCTATGGACAAGGATTTTGAACAGTTCTACGCCATGCTCCAGATAATCAGACCCGTCATCAGGGTAAGACTAACCGCTGAAGGGGAATAAGTCAGGTTAATCAAAATGAACTGCCGAGAAATCCTCGACAGTTAATTTACATATTTGTACAGCTATCGTTTTACCTCTTCCTAATTATCCCTAAGATTGCATTATGAACAATTTGTAGAACTAATAGTTTTCAACCATCTTCCTCAGGATTTCCTTCATTTCCTCCCTGACAGAGGGAGGCGACAGGACTTCGATTTTCTCCCTGTACCATAAAAGTTTCTGATAAAGGTTATAGCAGGGAACCATCCGATACTCAAAGATGGTCCATTCGTCTGTTTCCTCTACTTTCTTTTGGGATTCATGGATAGGGAGGGCATTGATATATTCAGCCTGAGTATTGATGGCCTTGATGCGGATAATCTCAGGCTTCTGATCATCAGAATGGTTAATGCCAAAGCAGCCGTCAAAATAGTCCTCTATATCGATATCTGACGATGGCAACATCTTCTCGACCGTCAGTTTGATGTCATCCATACGCTCCAGGGCGAAAACAGATTGCCCGTGGTGGTGATTATCCGGTTCTGCCACCAGATACCATCTTTGTTCCCATGTACGCAGGAAGTATGGAATCAGCAAATGGTGTTTATGCGATTGCTTATTAAACGAATAGTATTCGCACTCGATACCCTTTTTCTTATCGATGGCCTCCAGGATGATCTGCACATTCTCCACTCCTGTAGGTGCCTCTGTAAGCATAATCTTATTACGATGTTTCAGGGCCAGTTCTGTCATTCCCTCGATATGATAGGCAGAGAGCAGATAGTCGTAAAGGGAATCATCCTCGCCATAGAGTGCCCTGTGACGATGCAGCTCATACTTACCTGTCCGGGCATTGAACTCCAAATAGCACGGGAACGTCTCTTCGATGAAATCCTTATATCTGAGAAATGTACGAGGCTGGAACTCGTCACCTTCATAAAGTGATGAATACTGGTAACATTCATTGATCTCTTTCAGTGTCATTGCCCCCTTCCGCTCCATGAGATTAATCAGATAGAGGCATTTCTTCAGTTTCGACATACGCATTCAATTTTGTGGCAAAGATAAGAAAATTTTCACAAACGACCAAATAATAAAGCACAAAGATATTGCTCGGATAAGACAAAAGCTGTCCGATGTGAAGAAAATTTGCAAAATCGGCCGATTTATTTAAATATATTTGATGAAATAATCAGGACCATTCTTGTATTTAGATCATTGGCAATCCTATGTAACTGCTCTCGATTCTTCTCAACAAACTCATAGTCACATTTGATAATCAGCCAATCCTTCTTAAACTTTTCAAAATTCATAATGACCGTTGCTGTTATCGATCGAATGTTAACTTCATTAAGAGCATAAAAACGGTAGTCACCTTTTATGATCCTTTCGAGATCACCCTTTGACCATCTCTTTTTTACTACTTTTACAAATGCATCGCTACTGAAATTAGGTATGAACCAGACACTAGACTGTTTAAGTTCTAGTGTGATGTACCTCCAAAGCTTCATCCAATTTGTTGAGCTTGGTAATTCCTGGGTATACCCAGGTTGAATGAATTGAAGTAAGTAGAACTGGCTAATCGGCATTCTATTAGAATGTGGAAATTTACTCATTGTTATCTAATCTTTAATTTTAACTTATGAATGCAAGATAGTCTTGATGCCATATTTGAAATAGGCTTCGTCCGACGCTCTGTTATAATACTCTATGGCTTTCTTTTCTTCTCCATAGCTTTCGTACATTTCGCCCAATTTGCAGAAAGCTATAGGCAAACCATAATTAGCTGCCATGGTATAGTATTTGATAGCCTTCTCCTCATAACATACTTCATAGCAGTCTTCTGCTATTTCCTGAAATATACTACCAAGTTTATAATATGCAGCTTGTGCTATGACTGAATTATCACTCTGGTCATGTATGGCGGCTTTAATAAACCATTTAACAGCCTTCTTGTAATTCCGTAAGCGATTAATTTGATTTTTTCTCCTGTCACCCATCTTTATATACCGTGAAAGCCCTTCCCCTTTACGATAGTATTCTGCTATTTGATATTCTGATAATGGGTCTTTCTGGTCAGCTTGTTTCAAAAGCTGAAGAATGTTGATAATGCACGAGTCTACATCCTCTCCATTCTCTTTTGCTTTTTGAAACCATTCCATTGCTTTTGTGGTATTTCGTTGGCAACCTACACCATCAAAATAGAAATAGCCAAGATTATTCATCGCTTTAGGATTATCTCTAAGAGCAGATTCCATAATTAATTGAAATGCTTTGTTTTCATCTTTTTCCACACTAAGGCCTCTCGCATATTTCATTCCTAAGTTGTTCATCGCTTCCGCGTTTCCCTGTTTACATGCCAGTTGATACCATTTCACAGCCAATTTATAATTTTGTGGAACCCCAATGCCATATTCATAATCAACCCCCACATAGAATTGTGCTTCAGCAAATCCATTATAGGCAACCAATTTGTACTGATAAAAAGCTATAGCCTCATCTTTCTCCACATAATGTCCATTATCGTAGAACACGCCAACCATAAAACCTGCTTCCAATTCACCATTAGTGGCAGCTTTAACAAACCACTCAAAAGCAATTTCATCATCATGCCCTTCATAATCATCATCGTGATATAAATAACCCAAAGATGTCATTGCATACACACATCCCATTTCAGCTGCTTTTTCAAAAAGAGTAATGCCTATCTCATAATTCTGCTCTACTCCTTCTCCAATGCAGTAATCACACCCTAGGTTAGCAATATCTTCTGGGGTATTGAAGCAACCTGGATGCATTCCTTTTATGACTTCCAAATCGATAGTTTCTTTCTTCGCCATAATAATCTTCATATTTGTTATAATTCATTTTCTGGCTGCAAAGATACGGCTCGGGTAAGACAAAAGCTGTCCGAGGTGAAGAAAAATTATTGAAACTTTGGTTGTTTCAAGAAAAAACGCTATCTTTGCAACCAGTTAACGTATTAAGTCTGTATGACGATGGAAATACATCCAGCAGTAAGGCAACGCAGAAAGGAGATCAGGGATGAGGCAAAACGCATCCTGCTTGGGAAGGTGTTGTATCATCCATACTTCCCCCACGACATCTATATCAACGTATCTGGTATCAAAGAGTGGCTGAATCAGCCTCACAAACATTATGCAGAGAAGAACGAGGCACTGCTACAACTGCCAGAGTTGCTCATGGCCTCTGAATATCTTGGGGCAAAACCTGACCCCAAGGGACGAGACTTTATCAGGAATGGCCACATCTTTAAAACAACTATAGCGGATGAGGCCAGCTGGATTATCATCAGTGAGACTATTTGGGGAGAGTGCTTGGTGCATAGCGTTTCGGATGATTACCCCTATATCAATGAGAAACAGGATATCTGAACCCTTCCCTCCGGAACTGCAATCCGACGCGGTATTCAGATACCCTGTTGTGTGAAATAACAGGACCTCTGAACCCTTCCCTCCGGATCTGCAATCCGACGCGGTATTCTGAAGCCCTGTTGTTTTCTGCTGCAAAGATAGGAAAAATATCAATACACTCCAAATATTTTGGGAGTTTTTTAATAATTATGATCGCTTTTTTCTAAAACGGTGGTGTCTGGACTATGTGAACCACAAGGTTTTTCTCTACCGTTATCTCTGGGGAATTTGGATTCCCAGTCTTCATAACCACATGAAGGGCAAGTCGCCTTAAACTGTGAAGAATAGTCGTAAATTACATCACCACCATTACACCATACAACTGGACTGCCACATTTGGGGCAGATCAAATCAACAAACACTAAACCACACATAGCACTCCACTTTATTTTGTTTCCATTTGATCCCAGATCTTCTTATACGTTGTGTTTGAGGTGAAAGGACTAAGCAATCTTGACGGACGCGTCCTGACGCTCCCACATTTCGGACAACGAAGAGGTTGACTTAATGTTGATGCGTACAATTCAATGTCCGGCCCCCAAAAACGTTTTCCGCACTCTGTGCATTTCATCAATGTAATACCTCTAATCATAATTCATTCGTTTTTGTTAAACTTACATTATACATACTCTTATTCGGCAGCAAAGATAAAGGAAGAGGGTGTGTCAAAATAGGCACATCCTCTTTTTTTGTTTACCAATCGTCAGTCAGGACGGATCTGACGATCTTGGTTGCTGTTTTTCATTTTCTCATCATTTATAGTACCAGACTGGCCAGAAAG
>JAEEPF010000060.1 GCA_016284635.1 Prevotella sp. | reverse complement strand
GCAGGGGCTCGAACCCTGGACACCCTGATTAAGAGTCAGGTGCTCTACCAACTGAGCTACGGGTGCATCTTTTTCGTTTTGCGGGTGCAAAGGTACACACTTTTTTCCATTCCACCAAACTTTTTGGGGATTTTCTTCCAAAAAAGTTATTGTCTGGTGGTGTGGAAACCGTCTATGTTCTCATAACGGCGCTTCATCATCCGTTTGTAGATGTGACGGATCCATATCGGATGGGTGGCAATGAAGGCCAGTCCGATCAGCGACATGAAGATGAAAGTGTAGGTGGGTCCGACCAGCAGAAAACCGATGGTGGCGATGGCTCCAGGGGCGAACAGCGACAGCAGTTCAATCACCAGCTGCATGCCGTTCTCGAAGTTCCCCTTGGCGGTCACCTTCTGCTGCAGGGGCAGCGTCTGCTTGTTATATACTGCCAGCTGGAAGATGACGAAGTGCAGCACACCCGCCGTCAGCAGCATATATGCCACGAGCATCAGCAACGTGAACTTGCCGGTGAACACGGCAGGCAGCATCACCAGGAAGGGGATAAACAGCACGGCACTATAGAACCAGAACTTCGCCTTCAGCAGGGCGATGATATTCTCGCGGTGCATCATCAGCAGGTCGATATAGTTGCCTTCCTGTCCCATGATCTTGATGAGGGCCGTCACGCTGTAGATGGCAAAACAGTAGAGGCACCAGAAGTTCTGCATATACACATTATCATAGATCGACGTATAGGCGATGAGCATCGAGAACATGACGATCAGTGTCAGACTCATGATGCAGCGAGTACGCATCGTCTTGTTGCGGAGGTTCGACTTCACCTCTATCTTCAAGTATTCGCCCACAAGGCCGAAACGGTTCAGGAATGCGAACTGCGACACATGCTTCAGCGCTCGCTCCTTTTTCTTCGAAATCTCCTCATACACATACTTGAACTGGAAGTGGCGGTTCACCATAAACAGTAGCGCAATCACGATGACGACGGCCAGCAGGAACCACCAGGCGCGTCCGGCCTCTGCATAAGTGTCGAGCAGCCGAGCCGCCGTTTTCTTGTTGGGGTCGAGGATCCAGGGGATATATGGGATGGCATACACCACGACACTGGCCAGGAACCACAACACATTGCGGTTGATGAGTGTACGGAAGAACAGATACACCTGACTGTTCATCATAATCAGTAGCAGACAGGCCGCCAACTCCAGCATGACTGGCCAGAAGCCAGCACCGGCAAAGAGCAGGATGATGGAGTAGGGCACGAACATGCAGAGCCATAGGAAGTTGTAGCCGCTCAGATGTGACGACAACAGAAAACACTCGATGGCCGTATATCGGGAGATGGGCAACAGGATATAGGGCTTCACCATCATACCCGGCGTGGTCTGGACCACAAAGCGGAACAGATAGTCGATGACGAGGATCAGCGGCATAAACGAGATCATCCGTCCCGCCCAACCTTCAGCCGTCATGGCGATGATACAACCGTAAAGGATCATATATAGCGCCAGCATGGCGGCACCGAAATAGGTCATCACCTTGGCCCATTTGTTCTGCTCGAAGATCGGACTGCGCTTATAACTCAGTGTCGTGTTCCTCCTTAGCAGCCTATACAACTTTAGTCTATTCATCTGTAAACTGTAAACCGTAAACTGTAAACTATCTCAGGTCTATGATCTCCGCATGTGGGAAATCCTTGGCATTGAAACGGAACATCGCGTCGTTGGCAGACTGTTTCTTCAGATTGCTGACGTCGAAGATAGTCCACTTCTTACCCTGCAACAGTTTCACTTGAGTGGGGTGGTACGTCTTCTTGTCGATCGTGATAAACAGTTCCTTGATTTTATTGCTGGCCGACGAGGCTGTCAGATGGACCACGTGACTGTTGCCGTTGCTGTTCAGCGTGGCGTCATAACCCTTCTTATAGAGGTTGAGGAAGTTGTAGGGATTGATGGTCTGCAACTGTGCTTCGGTGGGGTTGACGATGTTCACCTCGTCGTTGTCTTTCACGTAGGTCCACTGCGTCTTCCCGTCGAACCAGATGCTGGCCTGCGGGGTGGTGGCGTGGAACTTCTTGCCCTTGATGATGATGGTTCCGCTGGTCGATCCCATGCTGCCCGTCATCTTGAAGTCGGCCTTCACGCCGTCCTTCATCGTCACGGTGGCTGCAGCCTTGTCAAGCACGTTCTTCGCCGTCTGGGCCGAAGCGTTTAAAGGTGAAAAGGTGAAAAGGTGAAAGAGTAAAACTCCTGTCACCACAGCCTTTACCTTTATTGTATTTCCTATTTTGTTCATAATAATATCCTTTGCTTTTTACCTTTTACTTTTTTTACTTTTTTACCATTTTACCTTTTTACCTTTATCTCAGGCTTGCCAGCAGATTATTGAGGCTGTTCTCATCCTGGAGCATCACCTCACGGGGCTTCGAGCCCATGGCGGCACCGACGACACCGGCCTTCTCCAACTGGTCCATCAGTCGTCCTGCACGATTATAGCCGATGGCGAACTTACGCTGGATGAGCGACGTCGAACCACTCTGTTCACGGACAATCAGGCGTGCTGCATCTTCAAAGAGCGGATCCAGATGCTGCATGTCTACTTCCTTATTCCCGCTATCACCCATCTCTGCCTCTGGCATGTCTGGCTCTGGCAGTTCGAATGGCATGTTGTAACTTTGCTGCTCACTAATATATTCGTTGATGCGCTCCACTTCCGGAGTGTCAACGAAGGCGCACTGTACACGGATGGGCTCTGATCCGCCCACTAAGGCTAGCATATCGCCTCGTCCAATGAGTTGTTGGGCACCCGTACGATCAATGATGGTTTTAGAGTCAATTCCAGCAGAGACCTTGAAGGCAATACGGCTGGGGAAGTTTGCTTTGATGGTACCTGTAATGATATTGGTCGTGGGTCGCTGCGTGGCAATGATCATGTGGATACCCACGGCACGTGCCAATTGGGCGATACGGGCGATGGGCAGTTCCACTTCCTTGCCTGCAGTCATAATCAAGTCGCCAAACTCATCGATAACCACCACTATATAAGGTAAGAATCGGTGTCCGTTATTGGGATTGAGCTGACGGGCAATGAATTTCTGATTGTACTCCTTGATATTGTGTGCACGGGCAATCTTCAATAGGTCGTAACGCGTATCCATCTCCTTACAGAGTGAGTTCAGTGTTCGTACCACTTTCGTTACGTCGGTGATGATAGGATCGGCATCCTCATCTGGCACCCGAGCTAGGAAATGATTTGCAATAGGCTCATAGAAACTGAACTCCACCTTTTTGGGGTCTACGAGTACGATCTTCAGTTCTGCAGGGTGCTTCTTATATAATAAAGAGGTGAGGATAGCGTTCAGACCAACAGACTTACCTTGTCCTGTTGCACCGGCGACGAGCAGGTGGGGAGCTTTAGCGAGGTCGAACATAAACACCTCGTTGGTGATGGTTTTACCGACTGCACAGGGCAATTCCATCTTTGACTCTTGAAATTTCTTAGAATTAAGTATCGATTCCATCGAGACCGTTGAAGGCTTGGCGTTAGGTACCTCAATGCCGATAGTTCCCTTACCGGGCATAGGGGCAATGATACGGATACCCAATGCAGAGAGGCTCAGGGCAATATCGTCCTCCAAAGAACGTATTTTTGAAATACGTACACCGGGAGCCAACGTGATCTCGTAGAGCGTGATGGTCGGACCCACCGTCGCCTTGATGCTTGAGATCTCCACGCCGAACGTGCGCAGCACCTCGACGATGCGGTTTTTGTTAGCCGTCTGCTCGGCCATGTCGATATACGGCTTACCGTCGTTATCGTATTTCTTCAGCAGGTCGAGGGTAGGATAGTGGTAGTTCTCCAGATCGCGCTTCGGATCGTAGGGCTCCAGGTCTTCCAGGGCCGGGGCAACGGTCTTCTGGTCAGCGGCCTCGTCGCCATGGATGGTCTCCACGTCGAAATCTACGTCCTTGCCGGATTGTCCGGAATGTCCGGTATTACCGGTTTTACCGGTATCATACACATTGTCGATGACCTCGGCAGAACCGTCCTTTTTGAATTCTACCACCTGCTCGACGGGATTGTCAAACACGGTGGGCTCATCGTCCTCTTCGTCCTCTTCATCATCGTCTTCCTTCATCAGGTTCTCGTATGACTCGGGCTTTTCGTTGGGATCATTATTTGCAACCACAAATTTAACCTTATCAAGGAACTTGCTCGGGTTCAGTAACTTACGGACTACCAAGATAGTCTCTGCACTTAGGTATGTCAGGAAGGCGATGGCCGTCAGTCCGAGGATGGCCGTCAGTCCGGGAGTACCCACCAGATTACCGAGGAAGTGGCATACATACAGACCGTGGTCGCCGCCGGGACTGTAGCAAGTCTCCGTGAAGAACGGTGCCAGCAGCAGCGACATCGCCACCGACGCCCAGACCATCAGGATCATCAGCGAGAAGAACCATTTCCACAGGTTCACCTTGTAGGCTCTCGTCAGATGCACGCCCATCAGCAGCAGGAACAGCGGGATGAGGAATGCCGGCAGGCCGAAGCAGCGCTTGATGAAAAACCACGAGCACCAGGCACCGATGCTGCCGCAGGTGTTCGTAAACTCCTGGTGCTGGTTCAGGATCTCTCCCTCCCGCGGATCCTCGATCATGCTCTGGTCGGCGGCTCCCGTCGAGAGATACGAAATAAACGCCAGCGCCATGAACAGTGCTACGAGCACCATAGCGATGCCCAACGTGAAATTGATGGTCTCGTTGTGGAATATCTTGTCAAAGCTCAGCACACTCGACAGACTGCTGTCGTTATTCTTCTGCGACTTTTTTTCTTTCTTTTTCTTTGCCATATCTTGTCTCTTTTCGCAATTTTGATGCAAAAGTAGTCGAAAAAACTTAGATTTCATCATAAAATGCTGATTTTTTTGTAATTTTGCACCAAGAAATGAGAAAGTTAATATATAACAAGGTCGATAAGGCCATGATTTCGCAACTCAAGCGGGTGGAGTTCTATGGTAAGATCTATGTCGTGACGTCCCCCGTCGAGGCCGAGAATGTCGTCGACTATCTGCTGTCACAGCCCATCCTCGGCTTCGACACCGAGACGCGCCCCGCCTTCGAGAAAGGCAAGCGTTACCAATGCTCCCTGCTCCAGGTGTCCACACGCACCGACTGCTTCCTCTTCCGGCTGAACAAGACCGGTCTCTGTCCCGCTGTCGTCAGGCTGCTGGGCGACGAGCAGGTGACGAAGGTCGGACTGGCCTGGAACAACGATATGCTCTCCCTCCGACAGCTCGGCAGCTTCAAATCCGGCCGTTTCATCGACCTTCAGGACATGGTGCGCGAGCTGGGCATCGAGGACCAGAGCCTGGTGAAGATCTACGCCAACCTCTTCGGCGAGCGCATCAGCAAGGCGGAGCGCCTCTCCAACTGGGAGCGCAGCGAACTGACGGATAAACAGATGGAGTACGCAGCCATCGACGCATGGGCTTGTGTACGTATTTATAATGAAGTGAACCGGCTGCTGTCCACCCGTGACTATGAACTGGAGGTCAGGCCGGACGAAAATGTGAGTCAGAACAATGAGACAGGTCTATCTTAAACGAGGCAAGGAGGAGAGTCTGCTCCGCTTCCATCCCTGGGTGTTCTCGGGGGCCATCCAACAGGCCGACGAGGGCATCGGCGAAGGCGAAGTGGTGCGTGTCGTCAACAGTCATGGCGATTTCATCGCTGTCGGGCACTATCAGATGGGTTCCATCGCCGTGCGGGTGCTCTCCTTTAGTGACGAATCCATCGACGAGGCGTTCTGGGGCCGTCGCCTCGCTTCCGCCCTGCAGGTGAGGCTGTCCATCGGCCTGGCCGACAATCCTCAGAACAACACCTACCGTCTGGTGCACGGCGAGGGCGACCTGCTGCCGGGACTGGTCATTGACGTCTATGGCCAGACGGCCGTCATGCAGGCCCACAGCGTCGGCATGCACGTCAGCCGCGATGCCATCGCCCGCCAGCTGGTGAAGGTGATGGACGGCCGCATCGCCCACGTCTACTATAAGAGCGAGACCACGCTGCCGGGCAAGATGCGCACCGATGAAACCGGACTTTCCGACGACGGCACGCTGAGCTACTTCATCTATGGCGGCGCTGACGACAATACCGCGATGGAGAACGGACTGCTGTTCTACGTCGACTGGCTGCGCGGCCAGAAGACGGGCTTCTTCGTCGACCAGCGCGACAACCGCCTGCTGCTCGAGCGCTTCGCCAAGGGCCGGCGGGTGCTGAATATGTTCTGTTACACCGGTGGATTCTCGTTTTATGCCATGCGGGGCGGGGCAGAGCTCGTCCATTCCGTCGACAGCAGCGCGAAGGCCATCGAGCTCACCAACCGCAACGTCGAACTGAACTTCCCCGGCGACCAGCGTCATCAGGCCTTCTGCGACGATGCCTTCCGCTACCTCGAACAGGCTGGCAGCCAGTACGACCTGATCATCCTCGATCCCCCCGCCTTCGCCAAGCACCGCGGTGCCCTGCACAACGCCCTGAAAGGCTATACCCGCCTGAACTACAAGGCGTTCCAGAAGATCCAGCCCGGCGGCATCCTCTTCACGTTCAGCTGTTCGCAGGTGGTTACGAAAGACCATTTCCGCAATGCCGTCTTCACTGCAGCGGCTCAGGCCGGCCGTCAGGTGCGCATCCTCCATCAGCTCCACCAGCCCGCCGACCATCCCATCAACATCTACCACCCTGAAGGCGAATACCTCAAAGGCCTGGTACTATACGTAGAGTAATTTAGCAACGGACTACAGGACTAAAGGACTTTTTTCATGCAGGATAAGTCGTGTCAGTCCTGTAGTCCGTTGCAAAAGAAGATCATGATCAATAGGATTGAGACATATATTAAAAAGGAGGGGCTGCTGTCCCGTAATGGTCTGCATCTCGTAGCCCTCAGCGGCGGTGCCGACAGTGTCGCCTTGCTCCGCGTTCTGCTGGCTTTGGGCTACCGTGTCGAAGCTGCCCACTGCAACTTCCACCTCCGCGGCGACGAGAGCGACCGCGACGAGCAGTTCGTCCAAAACCTCTGCCGCGACCTCAACGTTCCTCTTCACTTAATCCACTTTGACACAGCCGAATACGCCTCATTACATCAAGTAAGCATTGAAATGGCGGCCCGCGAACTCCGCTACCGCTATTTCGACCAGTTGCGCCAGGACATCGGGGCCGAGACCGTCTGTGTCGCCCATCATCGTGACGACGCCGTCGAGACCTTCCTGATGAACCTCCTCCGTGGTGCAGGCATCCACGGCCTCACGGGCATCCGTTCCCGCAACGGCCACATTGTCCGCCCCCTGCTCTGCGTCAGCCGTCACGACATCCTCCAATACCTCGATTCCATCGGCCAGAACTACGTCACCGACTCCACCAACCTCGTCGATGATGTCCTCCGCAATAAGATCCGCCTCCGCCTGATCCCACTTCTCGATCAGCTCTCTTCCGCTGCTTCCGACAACATCGCCCGCTCCGCCACCTACCTCTCCGAAGCCGAAAAACTCTACAACGCCTATTGCAGCGCTTGGGGTCGCACACGGGGACTGACCCCTCTGTGCGAAGCTGGCGAAGCGCTTGGGGTCTGTCCCCTGCGTGCGACGGAAGGGAATATCTCGTCGCTTTCTCTATCTATTTCTGATCTCAAATCCTCTCCATCCCCCCTCTGCCTCCTCCACGAATGGCTCTCGCCACTGGGCTTCAACCGCTCTCAAATCGACCAGCTGCTTGACTGTCTCGATGGCGGGTCGGGTAGGGAGTTCACTTCCCCCTCTCACACCCTCGTCATCGATCGCGACCGCCTCATCGTCGAGCCCGTTTCCGAGCCACTTCCTCCTCTCCAGATTCCCGAGCCCGGCAACTACCGCACGTCCGACCGTCGCCTCTTAAAGGTGGAATCCACTTCTGCCATAACCATCTCAAAGACACTCGATTGCGCCACGCTCGATCTATCAAAGGTTCAATTCCCTTTAACCCTCCGTCCCGTCCGCGAGGGCGACGCCTTCTGTCCCTTCGGCATGACGGGCCGTCGCCTCGTCAGCGACTTCCTCACCGACCTGAAGCGCTCCCTCCTTGAGAAGCGCCGTCAACTCGTCGTCACCGATGCCTCTGGCACCATCCTCTGGCTCGTCGGCCTCCGCACCGACAACCGTTTCCGTGTCACCCCCGACACTACCGCCATCCTCCGCCTGACACTCACTGCTTAGTGCTCACAAAGGGAGAGGCGTGCCTACCAGATCTTCACTCTATCCTCGGGAGCCACGTAGAGCTTGTCGCCCGGCTCGACGCCGAAGAGGTCGTACCAGTCATCGTTCAGCCGGGCAATGCCGTTCACGCGGTTGTGGTTAGCGGAGTGCTTATCTTTTATATCCTTTGCCAATTCCGCATCTGTGGCATAGGCTTGCCATAAGTCGGCATAGCTCAGGAAGAACTGTCGCTGCTGGTGGCGCAGGGCCTCGCCAGAGAGTCCTTCGGCCTGCAGCTGTTCATTCCACAGGATGTAGGCCAGCGTCACACCGCCCTGGTCGGCAATATTCTCGCCGAGCGTCTTCTCGCCGTTAGCCGGCAGACCCGGAGCCTGTTCCAGTTCGTTGAAGCGGTCAATCATCTTCTGCTGCTGTTGCTTGAATCGGGCCATATCTTCGTCGGTCCACCAGTTGACCTTCAGACCGTTGGCATCATACTGTGCCCCTTGGGGATCGAAGCCGTGGGTCATTTCGTGGCCAAACACCATAGCCGTGGCATAACGCTGGGCATTGTTTTTGTCGGTGGGGAACATTTCAGGCATGATATATGCCGGGTTGATGACAAGTTCGTTGCAATTAGGCACGTAGAAGGCATTGACTGCCGATGGGGTATATACGCCGAGAGCATTTGCCACATAATCCCATGCATGGCCTTTAGCGGGAACGCCGTCCAAAGAGCGCAGGTAGTCATAGTACTGTTTCATATACTGCATGCTGGCCTCTATGGCCGTGTTACCCGTGAGTACGAAGTCGGCATTGTACAGACGGTCTGGTTTGCCCACCATGAATTGCATCGACTTCAGTTTCTCCTGGGCCTTGGCCTTGGTGTCACTGCCCAGCCAGTCGAGCTGCTCGATGCGTTGCCCCAGGCGTTGGCGCATCTTCTCCAACATCTCGCGGCAACCCTCCACGTCGCAATCCTCCAGGAGTATGGCAAAGTCATAGTCCATGGTGGCTGTAGGAGCCAGTGTACAAAGTCGCTTGATGACGCCCCTCTCAGCAAAATGGTCCGTATATCGGAACAAGAACTGGAACCTGCCGTAGATGTAGTATTGCATGTAGAGCAGCCAGGTGTCGGTGCTGTATTCGTCAAGCATGGCAAGCACCTTGTCCACGTCACTGCTGATTAGTGTCGACTCTTTCACGTGGAAGGCCTCGTTGAAGACCGCCTTCAGGTTTTCATCCTCACCAGCCCTGGTGCCGGCGGCATTCAGGCATTGCAGAGTGGCGGGCTGAATCTGCTTGATCCGGACCTTGCCGGTCGGTTCTTCATACGTAGTGTAGTCATAAAATATAGTATTGATTTTCGTCTCTATCTCAATGATTTTATCCACCTCGGCACTGATTTCAGGCAAACTGAGGTCCAACCCCATCAGTTCGTTCAGTATAAAATATTGATGATCAGATTCACTGATTCCCCTGGTATTGTCATGCTCATCCTGTAACGCCATAAGTATCATTCCCCAGAAATGCGCATTGTACGGCATTCCGGCGGCGAGTATACTCTTTAATTGTCCGTCAATGGGCTCTATCGATATCCTCACCAGTGCAGGGCATCCGATGTCCGTCATCTTACCGAAATTCCTGATAAGGTCGGCCTTGCTGACATCGCCGTCCATTTTCAGCGTCGCCAGGAAGTCGTTGATCACCTTGACTTCCTCACTCTTCTCTGGTGCCGGCTGGGTCATCAGTTTGATCAGTTTGCCGGCCACGGGCGAATCGTAGTTGCCCAGATTGCTCTTGAGTTTTTCATTGATGTGCTTCGTAAGCCGGTGATTGGTACTAATGTCATCGGCATCCCTCGTCTTGAGCCAACCGCCTTGGGCAAAATGCCAGAACGAGTCGCCCGGCTTTACCGTGCGGTCCATCCATTCCTCGTGCATGAATGTCTCCTGTGCCAGTTCTGTGGCAGGATCGATGGGATTTACCGGCTGCACGGGATTGTCAGCCTGTCCGATGACATCATTACACGCCGTCAGCATTGAAGCACTCACCAGCGCCATAAGCATCGTCTTTGCCTTGTTGCCGGCCCCCTTCATCATCTCCCAGTAGCTACTGGAGTCTCTGTCTAATTCAACTGTTGTCATATTCTTAAAATTAATGTCGGTGCAAATATACAACATATTTTTTATATTTCCACACAAATAAGCGAAAAAGTTATCTCCGATGCGCACCCTTAACAAGGAAAAACACCCTTCTGTAAGGTTGTAAGTTTGTAAGGTTGTAAGTTTTTTAACGATAAACACGGCTTTCTCAGCGCAGAGGAAGCCGTGTCCTTAATTCATTAAGGCCGTGTTAATCCGTGCCTAAAATCTTTGTCATCCGTGCCTAAAAAGGCCCATACCCCATGCAGCTCGTCGTTGTGATGGCTGTCAGAAATGCCGTGAGCGCGGCTACTACGACCTTCACCGCAATCTCAATGAAACGCTTCTTCATTTGCTAATCTCCTTTCTTCTAGGGATTTCTTGTCTAGGGAATCTTGGAATATAGGAATTTTCCGGTGCTTTGCACCTCTCTGGCGCAGCAATGGCACAGGGTGCCACCATTCCTAGATTCCTTGATTCCTTAGACTAAAAAACTCCTTAGCCGTTAGTTTTGGTCCATTTCGTCACCACCCTCACCCTTGGTGAACAGCTTGCTTGCAACCTCACTCGAATCACCGTCCTTAATGGCGATGGCCTTCACGGTAGTCGTGTCACTCAGAGTGAATGCCTCACTGTAGAGCGTACTCTCAGCCGTAGGCGTCGAGCCGTCGGTGGTGTAGTGGATCTCAGCGCCAGCAGGGCCGCTGATGCTCACCGAGGTAGTCTCAGCAAACGGAGTCGTACCGCTGATGGTGGGTGAAGCCAGGGTTGCAGACTGCGAGCTGCCTCCGCTCTGCGAACCGCCGCTCTGGGTGCCACCGCCGTTGCTGCCACCGCCGCTGTTGCCGGAACCGGAAGCCTGGTAGTCGATCGGGTAGAGCACGCGCTGGTACTTGGGCTTTTGCTGCGTGCCGATGTTCGTCGACACCAGGTAGCCGAGCACCTCGAAGACGCAGAGATCCTTGAACTTCTTCGACGTCAGCTCCTCGCCCTTGGCGTTCTCGGGGATGAAGTTGATGTGCACGCCCTGGATCTGGTCGACGCTCACGTTCTTGATCTGGGTGACGCCCCTCGACTGGATGTTCGGGGTGAACGTACCGAGGCCGTCCCACTTCACGGGCTGTCCGCTCTTCAGTAGCTCCACCATCACGGTGGTCAGCTTCTGGATGACGCCCTCGACGATGTCGCGTGAGTACACGCTCTGCCCGAAGGCCACTCGTTCAATCAGACCGCGCAGGGTCAGCGTCTCAGGCCAGTAGGGAACGAGGAACCACTTGCCGTAAGCGGTCGAGCTGTCATTGTTGTTCTGACGGGCCGCAACTGGAAATGCAATAGTGTTTACTGCCATAACTTTACATTGTTTTTGTTTTAAATCTTTACAGATTTTAATTTAACCATTCCGTTAGTTATAAACCTTTGTCATTGGTACCATCTACGGCTCGTACTGCTGGAATCAAGGGTTTATCCTAGGAACACAAAGCCTGAATACTCCGAGTCACAAGCACGTATCAAGATGCAACGCAAACAGGAATTCACTAATTCTGGTGCAAAGTTACAACCGATTCCTCAGATCAGCCACAAAAACATTCACGGGTATTTCAATTTCACACCTGTTAACTAACAAAATTTATATTTTCTTATTATATAAGAAAAGGTTTTGTGATTTAACAAATTTTTCGTAACTTTGTCCAATAAACACTTAAAGCATCATTTATGTATCAAAGCATCGAAACTCATCCGGACGTGCTGTCCAAGCGTGGCGCAGCGAAGTATTTTTTCCCAAACCTTGATCCCCGCTCAGGGTGGCTGAAGCTCAAGGTCCTCTTTGAGGATGATCCCGCCGTGGGCCATGTCTTCCACCGCAGAAGACACTATCTCACAGTGTCTGAATTCAAGTACCTGAGAGAGTGTGTATAATCCCTTTAGGTCTATAGACCTAAGAAAATTCATTACATTACAACATTACAACATTACAGAAGGGTCCCGAAAAAGGGGTCTGAGGGGAAGGGGTCGCATAGAGGATTTTTATATAAGTATTCTTTGAATATTTATATAAAAATCCTTAGAGTGCTTTTTTATAAATATTCCCTCCCCATATCCGGTCATCCCCTCATAAACAGTAATGCACCCGCCTGTAATGTTGTAATGCTGTAATGTTTTGCAGCCTTTTTCCGAAACTACATTTACAAGGCAGCATAATCTATCACTCGGGCCATTGAAAGCGCACAGCACTCCAGCGCACAGCACTCCTGTCCCCCTGTGTTCTTGACACGACGGTAAAAAAGTTTTTCCTGCAAAAAGTTGCATGGTATGTGTTTTTTTCGTAACTTTGGAAGAATTTGCAGGATTTCTTTGTATAAAGGCAGTTTGGGAGATTGAGGATTTTGAGGGTTCTTGCTCTGGCAAGCGGCAAAGCCGAGTCCGGATAAGAGACCGTTCTCAATTCGTTGTTTTGCTATAATTTGCATCAAAGAACACTTGATGGCGAGCCATCAGCCGTTTCTATGACTCACTGTCGGGTGCAAAGGTATAACAAAATTCTGAAAAGCCAAAAGATTTTCTCATTATTGTTGAGTAAAGGCGGAAAATCACCAGGCTATAAATATCCTGCTAAATTAGCAAAGCGGGGAGTCTGGGAGTGATGGTATTCTTATAAGGTTCGTTTATTCTGTCTGACCGCCGTCAGTTACCCATGTCGAAATGCTCAATGCCGTAACGGAGGGCTTTGAGAATCTGAGTCTTCCGTTTCTACTTATGGTATTTCTTGCGATAACTGTTTGGGGTCATGCCCGAGTGCTGCTTGAAATACTTGCCGAAGAACGAGGTGTTAGGGAAGTTCATGGCTTGGGAAATCTGCTTGATGCTGTCGTCTGTATATCGTAATCGGCGCTCTATCTCTTTCATCGTTACCACCTTGATGACATCCATGGGGGTGCGGCCAAGGATAATGCGAACAAGTGTGGAAAGATATTTAGATGTGATGTTCAGGCGGTCGGCATAGTATTCAACGAGGCGGTTGCGCCCGCAGTCTTCATTGACCATCCAGACAAACTTTTCCACTAATTGCTCGCCACGGACGCTTGATTCTGTTTCCTTGACCTCCGTCCCACTGTCCATGATGCCGACCATCCTCAGCAGGAAGGCATTGATGAGCGAGCGCACCTCACCATTCTTATAACGATGTTCTGCCAGTCGTATGCGACGGCAAATCAAGTCGTGGTAGGCGAATACGTCCTCAGCATCCGTTTCTGTGAGACGGGCCACAGGATGGGTCTTGATATGGAGCATGCTGTTAATAATCATTGTGTGCAGTTCGCGCGAAGCCATCACTTCCGTAGGCTTGACGGCAATCAACTTACAATCGAAGTCAGGTGAAACCATATAGTCGGACACCACACTACCAGGCACGCCGAGGAACAGTTCGCCCTTATGGACAGTAGTAAGCTGGCCATCGTAGTCAAACTGTATTTTCCCCGTGGTACATATCATCACCAGTACGTGCTCAGTAGTGTATGCACTGTTTTCGGGCAAATCTCGTATCTTGTCCATGACGATGATGTCCTGCTCGTTCAGGGCAAGAAAATTCAAGTTCTTTGTGGTGTCTGTCCGTTCCATCAGATTCTGTCGCCTTCTTCGGTATAGAGGGGCACCAGCACTTCGGCCATCTTGCCCATTTCGCGCAGGTTGTGGGTGTAGAGCGCACGGGCTGCAGCAAGGAGGGGTATCGGAGAGGTCTTTGGGTCCAAACGGCCAGGCTTTCCCTGTTCGTCAATGATGTAGCCCACCCAGAAATAGGAGTCAATCATCATGCCTCCCTCTACGATGCGGACCTTATGGCAGACAGTGGCTGGAGAACCGCCGCCGCAGAAGATGGCTTCGCAACCTTCGCGCCACAGAAGTTCTTTCGTGAAGCCCATATCCACAGGATTCTTGAAATGGAGGATGCATGGCATCGGCCCCATACCGATGTTCTCGACAACGTAGTGGGTGGTATTCCAGATACGCTCACGCAGGGGGATGCTACAGTCCAAGGCCTGCTCCACTTCTGCAATCTTGGAGAAATAATGATCTTCGGGATCCCAGAGGCGATAGCGGAGGTCAGGGCCAACACCCTGCCATACAAACCACCACTCCAACATCTCAGGTCTGCCGCCGGGGACAAAGGTCTGGTTGGCAGCATAGCACGAGCCGTCCTCATTCTCGCCGTAGCCCACGTAGCAGTAGTCTTTGTCGGCTGGAAACAGGATGAAGTCGTCTTTCTCGTCGAAGGGGATGCCTCGTCCTACAGGTTGCGGAGCGGCAGCCAAGGCCAGTCTCTCCGCCGGAATCTCTGGCAGTCCCGTCTCATAATACTTGTAGTAACTCAGCGTCTTCTCATCTTGTGTTGTTTCAATTAACCTTCCCATTTTGTTTCTGAATTTAGTTATTCGATAATTTTATGACTTATTTAGGCACTTCGAACACGAAGCGGGTGCCGTCGTGATAGTTGGTATCCAGCCAGATGCTGCCTCCAAGACGTTGCAGGATGGTGTGGCAGATGACGATGCCCATGGCCGCCTTGCGCATCTGTTCGGTAGTGGCATATTCTATTTCGAAGATGTGCGGCTGAATGTCAGCAGGGATGCCTGGACTGTTGTCTGCTATGCTGAAGCGGACAGTGTCGCCTGCATCTTCTGCTGTCAGCGTGATGGTGCCTCGTTCCGTCTGTTTGATGGCATTCCCTATCAGGTGCTGTGTAACCACTTTCAGGGCTTCCATATTAGTGTGGCAGATGACATCCTCGCTCACCTTGCAATCGAAAACTATGTCCACACCCTCAGGGCATTGCTCCTGATAGAGGTCGCACAGATGGCGGCAGGAGTATGCGGGAATCACGTCCATGTCTAAGGGCAGCGACTCCGTGGTTGCATAGAACGACAGTTCATTCATGTCATCGATAATACAGAACAGTATCTTCAGGTTCTCCTCCACGTTTTTGTTCATTACGACCTGTTCGTCAGCCGTTGCTTTCCCGTCTTTCAATATGTCGATAAAACCCAGCAGGGGACTGACGGATTGTCTTACAGCGTTGGCCAGCTGACCAATGAGCACATGCCGCTGGTTGAGGAGGTACTCTTTCTGCTGAAGCGCATTGATAAGCGCTTTGTTCTCACGTCGTAGGCGAAAAACGATGTACAGCAATATGATAATAATGCTAATGAAGACAATATAGACTATAACCATTTTTACATCTTGATTTTCGACTGCAAAGTTACTAATTTATATTAAGAAAACAAATACCTTTTAACGTATGGAGCAGTCATAAAGAAATATAGGACACAAAAACAGGTCGAATCCCTTTAAGTCGATATTTCCCTATAAGCGTCCTATACGTTATATTTCAATCTCAGGAACATTTCTCAAGAAGAATGGAGCATAAATATGTGGATAATTATGCCGAAATTTGCACCTGATTTGCGAAAAATAAGAAGTAAAGGACATGAACAGGACAAAAACATTTTTGATTGCAGTTGCAGCCATGAGCCTCATGGCATGCAGCGGGAACAAGACGGAGCGCAAGGCTGAGCCGATAGCCGTGGAGACCGAGACGGTGAAGGCTGGCAGCGACTTGCAGGGCCGCACTTATGTGGGCGTAGTTGAGGAAGAATCATCAACCAGCATCAGTTTCACCGGGTCGGGCACACTGACGCGGGTGTATGTAGAGGAAGGACAGGCGGTACGCGCCGGACAACTCATTGCCGAGATGGACAAGACACAGGCACAGAATATGCTGGCCGCCGCAGAGGCGCAGATGAAGCAGGCCAACGATGCATTGGCACGTATGAAGCAGTTACATGACAACGGTTCGCTGCCTGAAATCAAATGGGTGGAGACACAGAGTGCGGTGGAACAGGCACAGGCGACACTCGACCTGGCCAAGAAGACTCTGGCCGACTGCAGCGTCCGTACCCCCGTCAGCGGCATCATCGGCAAGGGAGTGAAGGAGGTTGGCGAGACGGTACTGCCTGCCCTGCCCGTGGCTTCTGTCCTCAATATAAATAAGGTACGTATCGTGGTGAGTGTACCCGAAAAGGAAATCTCCGACTTTACACCTAAGACCCCAACCGTCATCAGCGTGGAGGCTCTGGGTGGACGCACTTATCAGGGCGGCATCATCACCAAAGGCGTGGAGGCTGACGAAACGACGCATACCTATGACATCAAGATACATCTGCAGAATGCAGACCACAGCCTGTTGCCAGGTATGGTCTGCCAGGTGAAAGCCTCCCCTAACCCCTCCCAAGGAGGGAGACTTAGTGTTCCCATTACTGCCGTGCAGAAGAATGCCAAAGGTGAGCAGTTTGTATGGACGGTGAAGGACGGCAAGGCACATCGCAATGTCGTGACTATGGGTAGAGCCTCTGGCAACCGCATTGCCATTGAGCAAGGACTCGCAGAAGGCGAACAAGTTGTAACCGAGGGCTACCAGAAACTGAGTGAAGGAACAGAGGTTAAGTGAAGAAGCTATGGCAAAGAAGAAAGAAAAAGAAAACTGGGTAGCGTGGCTGATGCACAACTACCGCATCACGTTCCTGCTCGTAGGGGTGATGTTCGTGATGGGATTCGTGGGCCTCGACAAGATGGCGAAGGCAGAGTTCCCCGACTTTACCATCCGTCAGGGCGTGGTGGTGGCTGTCTATCCAGGAGCCACTGCCGAGGAGGTGGAGGCGCAGGTGGCCCGCCCGCTGGAACGTTACCTTTTCACATACGATGAGGTAAAGCGCAAGAAGACCACCTCGACAAGCAGTGACGGAATGTGCACGATCATGGTGGAGTTGCAGGACGACGTGGACAACAAGGACGAGGTATGGTCGAAGATCCGCCACGGACTGAACACGTTCAAGCAACAGTTGCCGCAGGGCGTCGTGGCCATCGCCGTGAACGATGACTTCGGCTCCACATCGGCCATTCTGATGGCCATCGAGAGCGAGCATCGCTCCTATCGCGAACTGAAGAAATATTCTGATGACCTGGCCGACGAGCTGCGCCGCATCGAGTCGGTGGACAATGTGAATCTCTATGGCGAGACCAAAGAACAACTGACCATCTACATCGACCGTGAGCGACTGGCAGCCTACGGCATCGGACAGATGCAACTGATGCAGACCTTGAACGCTGCCGGCATAACCACCATGTCGGGCAGCATCACAGGTTGGCAGAAAGATGTACCCATCCATGTAAAGAACACGGTGAACAATGAGGAGGAGATTGAGAACACCATCATTTTCACCGACCAGCAGAACCACACGGTGCGCGTCAGGGACGTGGCCGAAGTGAAGCGCGAATACGACGTGTCTGAGAGTTACATCGAGTACAACGGCCATCCCTGCGTGATCCTCTCCTTGGAGATGATGGAAGGCAACAACATCGTGCAATACGGCAAGGACGTACAGAAAGTGATGGACGAATACGTCGCTACCCACCTTCCAGACGATGTCACCGTGCAACGCATCACCGACCAGTGTCAGGTGGTCGATAAGTCTGTTACCGACTTCCTTGTGAACCTCATCGAGTCGATGGCCATCATCTTCATCGTCATGCTCATCCTCTTCCCCTGGCGCACGGCAGTGGTGGCAGGTACGATGGTGCCACTCAACACCTTCATCTCCGTGGCCATCATGTATTTCATCGGCATCCCGCTGAACACGGTGACACTGGCCGCCCTCATCATTGTGATGGGTATGGTTGTGGATAATGCCATCGTGGTGCTCGACGGCTATTTGGAATACCTTGGTAAGGGTATGAGCCGCTGGCATGCCGCCGCACACTCGTCGATGCATTATTTCATGCCAATGGCACTTGCTACGGTCTGCATCTGCTCCATCTTCTTCCCCATGGTGGCAGTGATGACAGGCATGACCCGGGATATGCTCTACTGGTTGCCGTGGACGATAAGCATCAACTTGCTGGTGTCGCTCGTACTGGCCGTCGTTTATATCCCCATCATGGAAGTGTGGCTGATTAAGCCAAAAGAGAAGAAAAGTGGCAATGAGACGAAGAAGAGTATCACTGACTGCGTGCAGAATGGCTACGAGTGCATTCTCAGCTGGACGTTCCGCCATCCCTGGCTCACCATTTGCGGGGGAATTGCCACCATTGTAATCTGTTTAGTGCTGATTGGCCCGAAACTGCAAATCCGCATGATGCCAACAGCCGACCGAAACCAGTTTGCCGTGGAGATTACGCTACCGCAAGGCAAGGGACTGGCTGAGACTAGAGCCATTGCCGACTCTGTGTATAAAGAGTTGCGAAAGGACGAACGCGTCGTGAGCGTCACATCGTTTATCGGTTGTTCGTCGCCCCGTTTCCACGCAGCATACGCCCCCAAGGCTGGTGGTCGTAACTATGCGCAGTTCATCGTCAACACCACCTCGGCCAAGGCTACCGAAGAGGTGCTTGACAAGTTTGAGCCTATGAGCGACCGCTTCCCCAACGCCTTTGTCAAGTTCAAGCAACTCGACTACCAGAACTTCACGCCTTTCGAGTTCCGCTTCTATGGAGAGGACCTCGACTCGCTGCATCGGGTGGCCGATGACGTGATGGCACTCATGCGCCGGAATCCTG
>JAEEPF010000233.1 GCA_016284635.1 Prevotella sp. | reverse complement strand
GTGTCGAGACGACCTTCAAAGGTCATCACATAGTTCTGGTTTTCTTCTCTGAATTCAGTCTTCATCTTCCGTATCGTTTAATTGTTTTTTCTTTTCTGCAAATTCCTTGCGGGCGGCAGCCATATCTTCAAGGAAATCCTCGCTTGTATGCAGGCGGACATAACAGGCCGAGGCCAGCAGTCGCGAAGCGTCGGTGTCGCTCTGCCAGTGGTATCCGGCTATCACGCGGCTCTCGCCCCACTCGTAGCCCTTCTTGAGGAGTTGGTCCTGGGCATCAGGGTTGATCTCGCTGAGCAGCAGAGCCATGGCCCATCCGCGCAAGGTATGGCCCGAAGGGTACGACCCGGTATGGCGCAACTCGTCTTCTTCGGCAGGGATGAGCGTGGGTTCGGAGAATACCACATAGGGGCGTTTCCGTTTATAGGCATTCTTGAGGTTCGTGGCACTCAGGCGCATAGTGACCACTCCCAGGTTGAGCACCTTGAAGATGGCGGGCGTCTTCTCTTTCGAGATCTCCATGCCGAATACCGGGCTGAACTCGCGAGCCATCTCCCCGACGTCTACGACCACGTCGCGTATGGCCTGCCGGGCCCGCAGCGAATCCTGTCGCTTGCTCTTGCCCCAGACGTACTGCGAGATGTCGTACAAGTACTGCGTCGACGACGAATCGGGTGGTGCCGGCAGGAACACCAGCCCGTTGGGCAACTGCGTCTTGTTGAAATACAGTTCGCTTGGAGTGGGATCCTGTGCCTGTACCGTCATACTGCACACAGCCAGGATAACGGCGAGCCAGAACCGTGCAATGTTAATCTCCCTTATTCTCATACTTTGTAACCTTATAAAAACAAACACCTTTTTTCAGTTGCAAAGATACAAATTTTATTCGTCCATTCCAAAAAAAAATGTGTTTTTCGCTATTTTTTGTTGCAGAGTGCACAAAAAAAGCGAGCCGCAAGGCCCGCTTCTCATGTCACATGCCGTTTCTTTGTATTACCAGCCTACGGACTGGTACCACTTCAGTTGCTTGATGTCCTCGTTGTTCCGGGCAAAGTATTTCCCGTACTCCGTGCTGGGATCCTGCGGGATATACATGCTCACCCCGTGGTATTTCTCTTCGGTCATCTCGAAGTCGCTGTAGGTGTAGCGCCACGTCATGCAAGTACGCCACTCTTTGGCGAAGCGCTTCTCGACGACAGCCTCGTCCAGGGCCTGCTTCCACTGCCGGTAGTCGCTCTCCGGCAGTTGTGAGCGGAAGAAGTCTCCGGCATCGTAGAAGAGGTTGTACTCCTGATGGAACTGTATGCTCGAGCCGCTGTAGCCATAGTGTATCAGTCCCTGTGTGTCGGCATAGCCATTGCCGATCTTTTCCTGCACGATGTCGAGGGCATAGCGGGTGGCACTGGCCAGCTGATCCATGGCGCTGGTCTTCACTACCGAGAGAGGCACTTTGCCGTTCTGGGTGCGGTGATAGATGTCGATGATGGATGAGCAGAATGTGTTCTTCTCAAACAAGGCAGGCATGATCTGCTCATAGGGAGCGCCCTCAGCTGGAATCTCTGCTGGCGAGCCGATGATATAGTCCGTTACATTGCGCAGTTCGTACATCGTCTCCAGGCACATGAAGTTGCAGCAGTCGGCGAAGATGAACTTCAGGTGAGGCACGCACTCCAGCACACTGGCGATCGTCGGCACGTTGATCCACCTTCTGTTTCTGCTGCTATAGGTATAACCATCGCCATTGTCCACGCCGAAGGCACGCGTGGTGCTAGGCTCCTGTTCGATGAGCCAGCCAGTGGAGTGTCCACCCAGCACCAGTCCGTATTCATTGGCGGGATAGTAGTTGAAGGCATACTGCAGCACCTGCTCCATCAGCTCAGGATTGCAAGCCTGCATATTGCTGGTGCTGATGCCCATATCGTCGAGCGACACTGAGTCTGTCAGTTCACCATTGCTGACGCGTGCCAGCCAAGGCTGCTCACCCTTTATGTCGCGACGCACGAAGACCAGCAGCGTGTTGTTGCCAATGCGCTTCGAGCCAGCCTTCATCTGCTCCAGGTTCGTCTGCAGCGATTCCGACAGATTGTTCTTACCAGCCAGATACACCAGCACGGTGCGCTCCGCAGTGGCATTCCGGCTTGTCCTCAACTGCAAGCTGTTGTTCACTTCGTCCAGCACCGCGTCGTCGCTTGAGCAAGCGGTGAAACTCATCATTGTTCCTACGGTCAGGATGCTCATGAGCATCATCTTAACCAGATTCTTTTTTGTAACCATAATACTATTTTTTATTTGTTATGCTGCAAAATTAGGAAGTATTTCATCTGTTTCCAAACAATCACCAGCATTTCGCTCTGACTTGTTGTAACACATCGGGGCATTTTGTAACAATCAGCCGCACGCTTGACATAGTTGTCGCATGGTGTGTTATTTAGGTCATGTCGAGCGGAGTCGAGATGACAAAAGGAAGGACGTTCGGGGGGAGACACAAAAAAAGCGGGCCTCACGGCTCGCTTTTCTTTAAAGAGAGAGAATTTTCTTTTACTGAATGGCCTTGTACCACTTCCTGATGTCATCTTCAAATTCATCCGAATCTCTAACTTTTCCATCCCATTTCAGAAGGCACTCGTATGCAACCATCTCTGCAATATTGAGGAACAGGTCAGAATCTTGATTATAGTAGGATTCCAGGTCTTTATGCCAATAGAGAGAATTTATAAGACACTGTGTCAAAATACTTATATTCCCCAGATTATATTTTGAGATTGTTGGACGCACCTTCTTCCAGTTGTCAAGTTCCTTTTGCAGTGCAATCTGGCCGGCATTCTTCTCGAGCTTCTTGGTAATCTCCTTGACATTCTTCTCAACTTCGTTGTCGTCACAGTAGTCCTCAGCATCCTTGTCACCGTTGCTGTTGTCCTTGGGGTACTTGAAGAGGTTCCAGTTCAGACCGAAGTCCAGGTCAGTATTCCACTCAGCGAGTTCCCATTTCCAGACCTTGATCTTAGCACCAACCTCACCAGTGATTCCGAAATCCACGGATGCCTCGAAATTCACAGGATCCTTCTCGAATGGGGCGATGGTCAGACCAGCGTCGGCTGTGAGCTGAGGGCCTATTGCCAGCTCAGGACCTGCCAACTTGTCGATGATCATCTCGCATCCGAACATCAGGCCGACACCTGCACTGGCGTTGAACTCGGCAGTAGGAGTGATGAAGCTGACCTTGCTCTTGGTGACCTTGCTCTCGCTGATGCCCTTGGGATCGCCGTAGCCATCATATTTAATGCCACCCTTGAACCAGGAGTCGAACTCGTACTTGACACCCATCGTGGCCTTGCCTTCCACCTCAGCCTTGAACTTCAGATAGAGTGAGGGATTGAAATCTACACAGAAGGGAACGTAGCCGATGTTAAAGACCACTGTGATGCCGTCGAGCTCTACAAGATCTATCTTCTGCTTGTCGTCAGGCAGTTCCAGCTTGCCGTCGAATCCGATGCGGACCTCTGGCTCGAAGTTGAAACGTCCGTCAACACTGGCCTCGAAGCGTCGCAGATTGGGTTTCTCTACCACAGAACCGTCGGCCTGAAGGAAGAGCGTATAGTTGAGGTTGAACTTCACGGGAGCCTCCACATAGACATTGATGGTGTCCTTGCTGTCTTCGCCCAGCTGGATGGGGATCTTCGTATCCACCTTGGAGTCAATGTTGATAAGGGTGTTGTGCTTGTCCCAATTGATGT
>JAEEPF010000232.1 GCA_016284635.1 Prevotella sp. | reverse complement strand
TGCAGTCTGAGTTGAAGGAAGATGCCTCAGGTATTAATAAGGTTCGCGCAAGAGCCGGTCTGCCTGCTATTAACGGCTATTCTCTGCAGGCTCTGCAGAACGAGCGCCGTTGGGAACTCGCTTGTGAGGGTATCCGCTGGAATGACATCCGCCGCTGGCACATCGCTGCCACCGCTCTGGCTAAGCAGGAGAACCAGCCCACGTACTACTGTGGTAATCCCGATACCAACAAGCCACACAATGGTGGTTATGCATCCCGTTACAATGCAACGGCTGGATTCCAGAAGATGCCTGAGACCCAGATTGCCCTCGGTACCGTTCAGCAGAACGACGGTTGGGCAGATGCCTCTTCAGAGTACACTGGATGGTAATCAAGTTTTAATTGAAAATTGATAATTGAAAATTGAAAATTAAGCGTTTTATGAAAAAACAGATATTAATCATGGTTGCAGCCCTCGGCTTGCTGACTGCCTGCGACCCATCGAAAGACAGTATCGGCATGCCAGGCAACTCAAGCCTGACAGACGACCAGCTGGGCAGCGGTTTCACCACGAAGCAATATGCCGATGACACTTATACTTCAGAGGCTCCTGACGGTAACTATTTCACTTTCTTTACCTCACCCTCTCGCGTAGTGACCGTCTACCAACTTGATGATGAAGGGAACCGCAACGTCCTTGCTTCTGGTAAGGCAAACGGCACTTTCAAAATTGTGCCGAAGCGTGGTAACCCCACTCAACAAACTTATTTTGTAGAGACTCGTGACTTCAATGGCAACATCATTACTGCTGAAAAGACAGCGACAGTATACGTTCCTCAGGAACTGGAGCCCGCAGTACGCTGGCTTGCCAGTGACGCTTACGGCTCAAAGACTTGGAAATGGGATACCGAATATCGTGGCGGCCCTGTATGGGGTAACCTCGGTTATGCTGCCGGCGATGACTGGACAAGCGGTATCTGGTGGGGTGCAACTCCTGAAGAGCTGACAGGTCAACTGCAGCACTCTGACACAGGTGTCGCTACAGGCGAGGAGAATTCTGCCGCAACGATGGTCATCTATGATGACGGTAACATTGCCTGCTTCGATGCTGGTGGTAACCAGATTCGTAAGGGTAAGTACTCTGTAGAAGACTGGAGCATGGAGCGTCACATTGCTTCTGTAGACGGTTCAATCGCTAATTGGGCTTATGGAAAGCTGAAGACCACAGAAGGTGCTATTTTGTTCCCGTTCCAGATCAACTCTGGTGGTAACAAACCGACAGAGTTTGAGATCATCGACATGGATGCCAACCACCTGCGTCTTATCTACGCTGCTCCTGGTACTGGCGGTTGGGGCGAGGCTACATGGTGGGCATTCACCAGCCACTCAGACGACGAAGCTGCTTTGACCAACTTCGATACGAAGGACTGGACTTGGGATACCGAATTCCGCGAAGACGGTGCCGTATGGGGTAACTTAGGTTATGCCGCTGGCGAAGACTGGACAAGTGGTATCTGGTGGGGTTCTAATCCCGAGGGCTTGACCGGTCAGCTGCAGCACTCTGATACTGGTGTCGCTACTGGTGAGGAAAGCGCAAATGCCTTCATGACCTTCAACTGGAAGACCGGTAAGGTATCTAGTTTCAATGCCGACGGTGCTGAAATCCGTTCCGGCAACTACTCTGTCACATGGATGGGTGGTGAGCCTGACCAGCCTTCTATTGACGGATCTCAGGCTAAGTGGGCTTATGGCACACTGACCACTGATCCTGGTTCTATCCTGTTCCCGTTCCAGATCAATTCTGGTGGTAAAAAGCCGACTGATTTCGAGATTATGCAGCTCGATGCAGACCACATGAAGCTCATCTATGCAGCAGAAGGTACTGGTGGCTGGGGTGAGGCTACATGGTGGGCCTTCAAGAAGAAATAATTCCACATAATTTATTTCTTTCCGACCCGCCTCGCAGCATATCGTTGCGGGGCGGGTTTTCTAACGATTATAATTAGTCCAGACATTCGGGACTCAATATCACAATGTCTGAGAGAAAACTCTAAAAACATTTGGTGTTCTTCTCACTTATTAGTAACTTTGCAGCGATTATGACTAAGGCAATAGCGAGATACGGACAATGGGGGCTGTCGGTGCTGGTGGGCATCGTCATGTTCTTGTTTTGGTATGTCTGGTATCCGCATGCGTTGTCGTATCAGGAACAATATCAGTTGTTCCTTTGGACTGGGGATTATTTCCTGGAGAAGATCAGCTTGCCAGGAGGATTTGCAGACTGGGTAGGGGAGTTTATCGTACAGTTCTATTATGTGGAATGGTTAGGGGCGCTGCTGCTGGCGCTGCTGTTCGTGGTGCTGCAACGAGTGACGCTGAAGCTAATGGATAATAGAAAATGGATAATGGATAATTCTATGTCCTTGATTCCTGAGATGATCAGCCTGTTGCCCGTTGCTGTGATGTGGTGGCTGATGGGGGATATCAACGTCATGTTGTCGCTGCCTGTGGCTGTCGTATTGGCATTGGCCTTAGCCTGTATTCGTTTGAGGAAGTCCCTCTCATGGTTGGATTTCCTGATTCTACCTGTCGCTTATTGGATGATCGGACCTGTGGTATGGTTATATGTTATCATAAGGGTGATCCAGATAGGATGGAAGCACTTGTGGTCGGCTGGCTGGTTAGTGGCGGTGCAGTTGATGGTGTATGCGTGGCTATTGCCGCAGTGGCCGTTGCATCAGACGATGACGGGACTGAGCTATTATCGGATCCCATTGCAGTATCCTCAGTGGAGCGGCTATGATAAGGATATGTATGAGCTGATCCGTCTGGACTATTTAGTAAGGAATGAGCGTTGGGATGAGATTGTGAAACGGGCTGGAGAGTATCAGGTGAAGACACCGTTCTGGAGTAACTGCGTGAATCTGGCCTTGTCACAGAAAAGGCTGCTGGCAGACCGCATGTTCGACTTCTACCAGAGTGGCGAGGATGCGCTGGTGATGCCCAGAACAAGAGACCTCACTTCGATGCTGCCATCGGCAGAGGTGTTCTGGCGATTAGGGATGGTTAACTCGGCGCAGCGGTATATGTTTGATACGCAGGAGTCGATACTGAATGCCAAAAAGAGTGGACGGTGTACGAAGAGGATTGCGGAGTGTATGATTGTGAATGGGCAGTATCTGACGGCGAGAAAGCAGATAGATTTGTTGAAGAAGAGTTTGTTTTACCGTAGTTGGGCGGAGGAGATGGAGAAGATGATAGAGGCGGAGACTGAGGCGAAGGCGGAGGCGGTTCAGACCACCCCTAACCCCTCCTACTCAGGAGGGGAAAGAGCCGTGTATGGGAGGCTGCGGGAGATGAGGTATAAGGAGGATTTTCTGTATAGCTATGACGAGATAGACAAGATGTTCGGTCTGCTGTTCATGAACAACCAAGACAATAAGATGGCCCTCGACTACTTCCTGGCACAGATGCTTCTAAAGGGAAATATGCAAGGATTCCAACAGTATTTAGGACTGGCACAGCAGTATGGAGGCTACCGGCAGATGCCACTCGGCTATCAGGATGCGATGCGATGCATACAGTTGCAGGGCAATGTGCAAGGCTCGCCGTATGCCAACTATGTGAAACGGATGATGGAAAGATGAAAAAAGATAGAAGATATAGGAAGACGATGGTGAGTACCATTCGTCTAAAAGGAGATAAAAGACAAATGACATGCGGGCTTAGACGGTCTGCAGCCAGACTATTGTCCTCTACCTTCCTCTGTCTTCTTCTATCTT
>JAEEPF010000231.1 GCA_016284635.1 Prevotella sp. | reverse complement strand
TCGACCTGAACATCGCGCTGACGAGCTTTGCACTCATCAACATCGACGAGTTCGACAAGACCACCAACTCACAGCAGATCGTGCTGAAGTACCTATTGTCGTCGAGCGACGTCAAGTTCCGTCCGCCATATGGCAAGACCATCAAGCAGTACCGTCGTTATACCTCTTTCATCGGCACCACGAATCAGCAACAGCCGTTGGTGGATCCCACGGGTTCGCGTCGTTTCGTCTGCGTGGGCATCCCTGCTGGCAAGAACATCGACTTTACTGACAATATCGACCACCGTCAGCTCTATGCCCAGGCCTTATGCCTCTTTAATAAAGGTGAGCGATTCTGGTTAGACGATGACGAGATACAGATGCTGATAGAGGAGAACGTTCCCTATCAGCGAACGGTCGATCTGGTGGAGATGATCAACGAGACCTTCCGCAAGCCGAAGGAAGGTGAGGGCCGCTGGTGGGGAACAACAGAAATCCTCTCCACCTTTGCCGACCGCTACGCCTACTTCGATGCCAAACGGGCGACTCCAACCATGCTTGGCAAGGCGATGAACAACTTCCGCTTCAACTTCCATCACCGTATGGTGAATGGCTGCTCGGAGTACTGGCTCTGTGAAAAAAAATAAACGATTTTCCTGACAGATTGTAGGTATATTCAAAAATAATTCGTACCTTTGCAGTGTGATTCTGAAAAGAGTCGCCCGTAAAGGTGCACTTAGCTGTGCTTAATTGGGAATGTGAGTGAGAATCTCCGACTGTCCCGCAGCAGTGAACTCCATTATGGCTCCTAAGCATAAACGCCATTGAGTATTCTCGAGAAGGCGCTTGGGAGTGGAGGAAAGTCTGAAGACCAGCCTTTTTCGGTAAAATGCCAAACGACCCTCGATGTAAGGGCGCGAGGCGAAAGCTATATTTTTATGGGATAAGCCGCAAGAAGGACTATCAACCGTGAGGTCTCTTTATGGCTCAGCGCATCAGTGCGCGTACGTGTATTATCATATAAGTTTATCGGGGCAGTCTGTCGTGAGACATTACTTCCCCTTTTCACCTGTATTCAAACAAAATGATGATATGAAGCATGAATCGATCATTGTCGTTTACGACAGCTGCCAGGCTATGGCAGAGAAGATAGCCGACAAACTGGGGGCTGAGACCGTCAGCGTCCAAAGTATGAACTCCCGTCAGATTGAGAACTGCCAGAGTTTTGTCCTTGCCGTCGAGTTCCAAACCAATGGTCAGATGACTCCACATTGGCAATACGCGTTTCTGACCTTCCGGGAAGTCAGTCTCAAAGGGAAAAGCTTCGCCGTGATTATTGCTTTGGGGAACAAACATGACAATGGTCGTGTTGTCAAGGAGTTCTGCGACGGACTGAAAGAGAATGGGGCGCACATCGTAGGCGATCAGCTCTATGTCAACACCCCCAACCAGAGCCTTGACAACTGGATCTGCGCCATCTCACCTAACTTATAAAACCATTACCAGTATGCAGTACATCTTTATTGTCTCCCTTGAATTTGTCATCGCCTTTACAGGCGTCGCCCTGCTTGTCAGGTACTACAACCACAAGTGACGGAGCAGCGAGAGCCGTTAAGCTCGCTTAAACGGCTTCACGCCAATGATAGTTGCATTCGATGGCTTCATACGATGAATCTCTGTCTGGATGAAACCCGCATCATCAAGCATGGCCTTCAGTTCCTCCGGCGAATAGGCAGTCATGCCTTCCACAACGTTCGTCCACATGGAGTCACCATCAACAACCTCTACCATAATGGCGAACTTGCCACCCTGCTTGAGTACACGGCTTACCTCTTTCAGACAGTCAGGCAGATTGGGCCAGAAATACACCGTTTCTACAGCCGTCACAAGGTCGAACTTCCCGTCCTCGTAAGGCAACTTCTCGGCAGAACCTTGAGTGACGAACACCTGCTTGTCGAGCACGTCAGCATTCACCTTCTTGGCCTTCGCCACGCTCTCCTCAGAGATATCGATGCCATATACTTGTGCTCCCTTGCTCCGTTTCAATAGTCGTTGCAACGTAGCTCCGCCACCGCAGCCGATGTCAAGCATCGTCCAACCATCTTGAATGTTGACGAGTTTCAGACCCCAGTTCGTCAGTGGTGCATGACAGAGGTTCATGAACTTTAGCATGGCACGTCCCATCCGTCCTTGCGGACAGGCACAATTTGTGAAAAGTTTCTTTAATAGTCCCACAATCCAAATAATTAAAAAGAGGTGGCTTATCGTCGCCGACTAACCACCCCATCAATAACTAAACAAATACTTATATGAATTTTAAAACCTGTGATTACAAGGCTGCAATTGAGCGAGAGCAGAGTGAAGCTCGCTTCGACTCAGCCGAGCGTGAGCAGGCTCGACCTTAGGTCAAGTTGGGAGTAATGGCGGCGAGCCAGGCCTCAATGCGGGTGTCAGTTTTATCGTCCTCATTGATGTCATCGAGGGGCAGACCGATGAACTTGCCATCAATCACGGCCTCCGAGTCATCAAAGGTGTAACCATCTGTCTCGACAGCACCGATGAATTTGGCACCGCTATCCTTGATACCATTGTAAAGTTCACCCATGCCTCCTACGAAGGTGTCGCTATACGATGAGCAGTCGCCACAGCCAAAGAGAGCAATGGTCTTACCTTTGAGGTCGGCACTCTGGAGCGTCTTCAGACCGTCGTACCAGTCGTCCTGCAATTCTCCTGCGCCCCAAGTCGAAGTACCAAGAATCAGGTTCTGATTGGCGGCTACGACATCGGCTGTCAAGTCCTGTACGTTCAGGGCCTCACAGCCCAGTTTCGAGGCGATCTTCTCTGCGATGGCCTCGCAGGTTCCCGTCGAGGAACCATAGATAACAATTGTTGCGTTCATTACTTAAATATATTTATGTGGTTAATTACGGTTGATACACTTTCCATCGCACTTGCCATCACATTCGCACTTACCCTGCTTACGTTTACAATACCTTTCACATTGTGCGCAGAGGTCGTAGCCGAGCATCGCCCCAAGGATAAAATCCTCTTCTGGTGTGAGCTGGTTCAACGGACGTGTGACGATAAGCCGGATAGCTTCCAGACACTCGCGCCGTCCGAAGTAGACATTCAGGTTCTGCTGTCCTGCGGGCTGTAGCACATAAGGGATGCCCTGACTCTCCAGCCGCTCCACAGCCAGCTGACCATATTTCTTGTTGCAGGTGAACAGCACCATCTGGCGCACACCCTTGTTAAGTTCGTAGATGTGGTTCATCAGTACCTTGATCTCTGTGGGAATCGCTGTTGTCGTTCTCATTTTTATCGTTCTTGATTTCGGGTGCAAAGGTACGGCAAATAAATGAAGTGCGCAATACCTAAAAACAAGTGTTTTAAGCGTTGCGCACCTGTAATGACCTGCAAAAGTGATTAATCAAAAGTAGGTATTATCCCATCACCACATCGAGCACCATCATCAAGACGAAACCAAAGGCAAAGCCGATGGTGCTGAGGTTGGAGTGCTGACCGCTGGAGGCTTCAGGGATCAGTTCTTCGACCACGACATAGAACATGGCTCCAGCGGCAAAGGCAAGCATATAGGGGAGAACGGGCATGAGGAAAGAAGCAAGTAATAGGACGGCAATTGCTCCTATAGGCTCGACGGCTCCACTCAGAGAACCAAGAAGAAATGAACGCCAACGACTGTTGCCTGCCGCACGCATCGGCATAGAGATGATGGCTCCTTCTGGGACATTCTGAATGGCGATACCCACAGCGACAGCCAAAGCACTGGCAAGGGAAATATTCGTTGCGCCGCTATCGGCTCCTG
>JAEEPF010000059.1 GCA_016284635.1 Prevotella sp. | reverse complement strand
ATTCGCTAAAAGCATTCCGATTTGTGGCTTCTATGAAGAAAAGAATCTGGCAATGAGGTGAGCCAAACTCTGCCCCCTTGTTACCACGCTATCTTTCCCTCATTTAATCACGACCTTTTTCCCGTCGATGATGTTGAGGCCCTTCTTTGGCATTGTTAGCTTCTGACCTGAAAGACTATAGATGACGGAAGTTGTAGCGCTGAACGTCTGCTGCACTGCCTCTTTGATGGAAGTTAGGTCTTTCTCGACTATATTCTGGAACAGATTCCAAGCAGGTGTTGCCTCGTACTTGGCCTTTGTGCCAACAGGAACGTACAGAGTTGCAGTGGTGAATTCAACATATTGATCATCTACAAAATATCCACCAAATACGTCTTTGTATATCTCAAAGGGATCTTCTATATATGAAAATACTTCTTTCAAACTGGCGCATCCATAAAAAGCCATTGTTTCAATACTCGTCACCGAATTGGGGATGCTGACAGATGTCAGGCCAGTACACCACTCGAAGGCGCCACCTTCTATGCTCTTCACACCGTCTGGGATGGTTATGGCTGTCAGGCCAGAGCACCCATGGAAAGCATCACCTCCGATTGTCGTCACCGAACTGGGAATGATGGTATTTTTACTACCTACTACCAGTTTATTATCTGCTGTCATGATAACAGCATTGCAATTCTCACGGGAGTCATAAACCTCATTATTACTATCAACCTCAATGCTTTCCAAGCCGCTGCAACCACCAAACACATCATATCCCAGACTTGTCACAGAGTAGGGAATGGTGATGGAGGTCAGGCCACAATCCTCGAAAGCCCACCTATCGATAGATGTCACGGAGTGGGGAATGGAAATAGACGTCAGACCACTGCAACCACCGAAAGCTCCTTCACCAATGCAAGTCACTGAGTTTGGAATGGTTATGGCAGTCAAACCACTGCCAGAGAAAGCGCCAGCTCCAATGTTTGTCACGGAGTTGGGAATGATTGTGTTTTTACATCCCCCAACCAATGTATTGGAATATGTTTCGATAATAGCATTACAATTCTCACGGGAGTCATAGTGCTTGTTACCTTCTTCTACCGTCAATGACATCAGGCTGCTGCATCCCGCTGCAGGATTATTATTAATCCGTTTGACAGATTTAGGAATAATCAAAGAAGTAAGGCTGCTACAACCACCAAAAGGACTGTTATATAATTCGAGCAAGGAGTTAGGAAGCTCAATAGATGTTAGGCTTGAGCAATCTTTGAATGCTTCACTATTAATGTATTCTACTGAGTTAGGAATTACTACGGACTTCAGGCTGGTGCAACCAGAGAAAGCCTCAGATTCGATAGTCTTAACTGAATTAGGCAGTACAATAGAGGTTAGGTTACTACAACCAAAAAATCCATGAACCTTTTCCAGACCCACAAAATACTGCAGTTCGTCGAAACTGGTAATATCCGTTTTCCATGTAAACATATAGTCGTATATTTCTGTTACAACAGCGGCCTCGTACAAGCTCAGCTCACCGTCCCTATTGGTATCCCAGAAGTTGACGCAGATTTCCTTTACTTTAGCATCGGCAAACTCGATAGGAGCGTCCTTCATGACCTTTAAACTGATATCGTCGAAATGAAAGACATCTGCCTTACTACTTGGTCTGTTGAAGCGTAGAGTTATTGTCTGGCAGCCGTTTTTTTCTGCACCGACAGTTCCACTGTAAGTACACGTATTCCATTCTCCTCCTCCTTTTACTGTAAATCGACCCAATTCCTCTGAAGTCAAGTTCGCATCTCTACTTGAACTTGTTTTTGCTCGCATAGAAAATTGAATCATGTCACCCTTCGAGAAGGGCTCAGTCAATCTGATAATGAACTCAGTACTCGTAGGATTTGCAGTAAATGTAATCCTGGCACAATGATTGTTCGCGTCATCATCATCAACGACAATATCGTTGGCATCAAGATCCCGCGAACCTTCGTCCTTAACATTAATGGCAAAGCTACTGTAGTCTGAGCCTTCGAAATCACCGTTCACAATGCGTTCTTCTAATGTCTGGGCAAAAACCCCATTACCGGCAAGCAACAGGCCTGCCAAGAGTAAATAATAATGTAATGTACGTTTCATAATTTTTACTTTTCGTTGTTATATGATATAAGTCACTGTTCTATTTTAGGCTCGATACACTTCCCACAATAGCTTATATGGAAGCCTTATATGTCTTTGGGAAAAAGAATAGCGCAGCCTCTTCCCATATTCCTCTTAGGCTTGCGACAGCCCCCTATATCCTATGGTGATAGCCTGCGCTAAAAGCACAAGCTCCGAATATAGGGTTGCTCTTTTTCTTTCTGAGGTCGCAATTCAAGAGGAAACGAGCAGTATGTCTTGCACTCTTTGGAGAATGCGGGTGCAAAGGTACAAATTATTTATGAGAAACGATGTACTTAGATGGAAAAATTTATCGCGAGGGTGTTTTTCCGCAAAAAAAGATTGACGCTAAACTCTTGACAGACCGACTACATGATTGCAGTTTTCGCAATTATCCATCATTTTTCTTAATAAATCTTTCTTCCATTCAATACTTTTTTGTACCTTTGCAGCGAAAAATGTTGTTGCATGCCTTGAAATATATGTCTTAGGCTTTGAAATATCTGTTGCAGAGTTTGAAACATAAGTTGCAAGCCTTAAAACAGAAAATATTGAGAGTATTGGAGAAATAAACAGTTGGGACAAATAAAAAAAACATAGAAAGATGGCAAGTTACGTACTACAAGAATTGCCGAATGGCATGGGAGACGGCGAAAGTGCTCTGTTCCCGAAGATGCAGATTTACACGATGTTCGACTACGACAAGGTGGTGGAGTTGATACACAGCTATTCGCCGTCGTTCAGCGAAGGCGTTATCCGAGGCGTGCTCGACGGGCTGACTGTGGCAATGAAATCGGCATTGCCCAACGGACACAGCATGAAGATAGACGGACTCGGCGTGTTCTCGCTTTCACTTGGCTTCAGCGACGAGAAGGCTGGAACTTCTGGCGATGAGTTGAAACACAAGGAGAACTACCGTCATGTCTGTGCGAAGGGCGTCAATTTCAAGGTCGACCAAGAGCTGATCAAGGACATTAACCGCGAGTCAACCTTCGAACGGGCACAACCAGGCGTGCAGCGTTTCGAGAGCCCTGACTCTACACTCGAACAGCGTATGCAGCGCGCCCGCCAACTGATTAGCGAGCGCGGCTATATCACGTTAAGCGACTATACCATTGCTAACCACGTAAGCCGTTCGATGGCCTCTCGCGACTTGAAGCGCATCACATCAGACCCAGCATCAGGCATTATCGCCAAAGGAAGCCATTCACATAAGGTCTGGGTGAAAGTATGAAGATGTGCTGTTTATATTCTTTGCCGCTAAACTACTCATTGCATTTGTAGTTGCCACATACTTTACAGTAGTGTCCGTGAGTTTTTTCTTTGCCACGGATGATGTATTCCTTTTGCTAGAGCTTGTTGCCTTCGCCGTCCATCAGGATCCAACCCTATTGTACCATCCTTGGCCAGTTAATGGTGTGGGTAGTTAGTTAAACATTTTCCGCGATATAATCGGAATTCTCATTGAAATATTTCTGTTTTTTTGTGCATCTCATCTCGCTTTTTGTGTCAAACTGACACTTTGCAAGAAAAGTATGGGATGGACATGCAAGATGTAAGGAAAATGGCACTAACTGCGTGTTTGGGCTTTACAAAATGATAGTTAATTGAATTTTTTACAAACAAAATGGAGGCATTTCTTTGTCATATTTGACTTTTTGTCTACCTTTGCACCCGAAATGATAACAAAAAGAAAGCAAACTTCAAGCAAAAGTAGCAATATGACACAAAAAATCAGGTTTACGAAGATGCATGGTTGCGGCAATGACTACATCTATTTCAATATGATGGAGCAAAAGATTGCTAATCCGCAGGCCGCAGCCATCGCCTTGAGCGACCGCCACAAGGGCATCGGCTCCGACGGACTGGTGCTGATAGGTGCATCGCCCGTGCCTGAGGCTGACTACTCGATGCATATTTATAATGCCGACGGCTCAGAGGCGATGATGTGCGGCAATGCGTCGAGATGTATTGGGAAATATCTCTATGAGCGCGGACTGACCGATAAGACTGAGATACGGCTGCTGACGCTGTCGGGAGTGAAGGTGCTACATTTGGAGGTCGGGACTGGGGAGGTCTCTGCTGTGACCGTCGATATGGGCGCACCTATATTGGAGGACGAATCGCAATATGTCCCCTCTCGTGGCCTGCGTCAGGGAACATTCGTATCGATGGGCAATCCCCACTTCGTCATCTTCACTGACGACGTAGACCAAGTGGACAAGAACGGTCGCGCATTGGAGTATCATCCAGCCTTCCCGCAACGCTGTAACATCGAGTTCGCCCGTGTGGAGGCCGACGGCACGATCCGCACCCGTGTCTGGGAACGCGGCAGTGGTATCACGATGGCCTGTGGAACAGGCGCTTGTGCAACGGCGGTGGCCGCAGCCCTCACAGGCAAAGCCGGTCGCAAGTCGCAAATCGTGATGGATGGCGGCACGCTCAGCATCGAGTGGCGGGAGAGCGACAATCATGTCTATATGACTGGTCCCGCCACCTTCGTCTTCGACGGGGAAATAGAATTGGCAAAACTTCAAACAACATAAGAATTATGGCATTAGTAAACGTACATTTTTTAAATCTTCAGAACAACTATCTGTTCGCTGACATCGCCAAGAAAGTGAATGCCTTCAAGGTGATGCATCCCAAGGCTGACGTCATCTCCCTCGGCATTGGCGACGTGACTCAGCCCCTTTGTCCGGCAGTCATCGAGGCCATGCACAAGGCTACGGACGAGATGGCTACTGCCGAAGGGTTCCACGGCTACGGTCCGGAACAAGGCTATGCCTTCCTGCGTGAGGCCATCCTCAAGAACGACTTCCTGCCACGTGGCATCCATCTCGACCCCGACGAGGTGTTCATCAACGACGGTGCGAAATCAGACACGGGCAACATCCAGGAACTGCTGCACTGGGACAACTTTATCGGCGTGACCGATCCCATCTATCCCGTGTATATCGATTCAAACGTGATGATCGGGCGTTGCGGCACTTTTGAGAACGGTCGCTGGACGAATGTGGTCTATATGCCCATCACGGCGGAGAACGGCTTCGTGCCAGAGATTCCCAAGGATCGTCACATGGATGTCATCTATCTGTGCTATCCCAACAACCCCACGGGTACGGTCATCACCAAGCAGGAACTGCGCAAGTGGGTGAACTACGCCTTGAAGAACGATGCCCTCATCCTCTATGACGCCGCCTATCAGGCTTATATCCGCGATCCGGAGATCCCCCGCAGCATCTATGAGATCCGTGGTGCCCGCAAGTGCGCCATCGAGTTCCATTCCTACTCGAAGACGGCAGGCTTTACGGGTGTGCGCTGTGGCTATACTATCGTTCCCAAAGACGTGACAGTGGCCGACTTCGAGGGTGAGCGTCACTCTGTGCATCAGCTGTGGAACCGTCGCCAGTGTACGAAGTTCAATGGTGCCAGCTATATCAGCCAGCGTGCCGCCGAGGCTATCTATACCCCTGAAGGTAAGGAACAGATACAGGCCACCATCGACTACTATATGGCCAACGCCCGCCTGATGCTCGACACCCTGCGCCGTCTGGGTTACGAGGTCTATGGCGGCGAGAACGCACCCTATGTCTGGATGAAGACGCCTGACGGCACTTCGTCGTGGCAGTTCTTCGAGGAACTGCTCTATGGTGCAAATGTGGTCTGCACCCCGGGTGTCGGCTTCGGTCCCAGTGGCGAGGGCTACGTGCGCTTCACCGCCTTCGGTAGTCATGAAACAACGAAAGAAGCCCTCGACCGTATCGAGGCGTGGTCGAAGAAATAACACAATCACAAAATTGGAAAATAAACGTTAATAGTAAATCGTAAATTTGAACAAGTATGGAAGCATTAAGATTTCAGGTTGTCGGCGAGGCATTCAAAAAGAAGCCGCTCGACGTAAAAACACCAAGTGAGAGACCCGCAAAGTATTTTGGCAAGAAGGTCTTCAATCGTGAGAAAATGTACAAGTATCTGCCGAAGGATGTCTACGAGAAGATGATCGACGTGATGGACAATGGCGCCCGTCTCGACCGTGAGATAGCCGACGCTGTGGCAGAAGGTATGAAACAGTGGGCCACGGAGAATGGCGTGACGCACTATACACACTGGTTCCAGCCTCTCACCGAGGGTACTGCCGAGAAGCACGACTCATTCATCGAGCACGACGGCAAGGGCGGTATGGTAGAAGAATTCACAGGCAAGCTTCTGGTGCAGCAGGAGCCGGATGCCTCTTCGTTCCCCTCTGGCGGTATCCGCTCGACCTTCGAGGCCCGTGGTTACTCTGCCTGGGATCCCACATCGCCTGTGTTCATCATCGACGACACGCTGTGTATCCCCACCGTCTTCATCTCTTATAGCGGTGAAGCACTCGACTACAAGGCTCCGTTGCTGCGCGCCCTGCACGCTGTGAACGTGGCCGCTGTAGATGTCTGCCACTATTTTGACCCCGCTGTGAAGAAAGTGACATCTAACCTCGGCTGGGAACAGGAGTATTTCCTCGTGGACGAAGGCCTTTATGCCGCCCGTCCTGACCTCCTGCTGACTGGTCGTACCCTGATGGGGCACGACTCTGCCAAGAACCAGCAGATGGACGATCACTACTTCGGCTCCATCCCTGAGCGCGTACAGGCCTTTATGAAGGATCTGGAGTTCGAGGCACTCGCACTCGGCATCCCCTGTAAGACCCGTCACAACGAGGTGGCTCCCAACCAGTTTGAGTTGGCACCAATCTTCGAGGAGACGAACCTCGCCGTAGACCACAACATGCTGCTGATGTCAGTCATGAAGAAAGTGGCCCGTAAGCACGGTTTCCGCGTGCTGCTCCACGAAAAGCCCTTCGCTGGCATCAACGGTAGCGGTAAGCACAACAACTGGTCGCTCTCCACAGACAACGGCATTCTGTTGCACGCCCCTGGTAAGACCGCTGAGCAGAACCTGCGCTTCGCCACGTTCATCGTAGAGACGCTGATGGGTGTCTATAAGCACAACGGACTGCTGAAGGCCTCTATCATGAGTGCTACCAACGCTCACCGTCTGGGCGCCAACGAGGCTCCTCCCGCCATCGTATCGTCGTTCCTCGGCAAACAGGTCAGTGAGTTGCTCGACCATATTGAGAAAGCCGACGTGGATGACGTGCTCGCTATGGCCGGCAAGCAGGGCCTGAAGATGGATATCCCTGAGATTCCTGAACTGTTCATCGACAACACTGATCGTAACCGTACCTCACCCTTCGCTTTCACTGGAAACCGTTTCGAGTTCCGTGCCGTAGGTTCTGAGGCCAACTGCGCCAGTGCGATGATCGCCCTCAACAGTGCCGTCGCTGAGGCTCTCGTAAGCTTTAAGAAGCGTGTGGATGCCAAGATTCCTGAGTTCGAGAAGAAACTCGCAGGCACCAGCCACAGCGCTACCTTCCACGCCATCATCGATGTGCTGCGTGAGGATATCAAGACCTGTAAGCCCATCCGCTTCGACGGCAACGGCTATTCTGACGAGTGGGTACAGGAGGCTGCCAAGCGCGGACTCGACGTTGAGAAGTCCTGCCCGAAGATCTTCGAGCGCTACCTCGATCCTGAGAGCATCGAGATGTTCGAGAGCCTGGGTGTGATGACGAAGAAAGAGCTCGAAGCCCGCAACGAGGTGAAATGGGAGACCTACACGAAGAAGATTCAGATTGAGGCCCGTGTCCTCGGCGACCTCTCCATGAACCATATCATCCCTGTGGCCACCCGCTATCAGAGTGCCTTGTTGAAGAATGTGGACAGTGTCTCTACTGTCTTCCCCCTCGACAAGGCCGAGAAGCTCAACGCCCGCAACCTCAAGATCATCGAAGAGATTGCCGAGCGCACTTCTGCCATCGAGAAGGGAGTCGAGGAACTTGTCAACGCCCGCAAGCTTGCGAATAAGATTGAGGACGAGCACGAGAAGGCCATCGCCTACCACGACAAGGTGGAGCCGAAACTCGACACGATCCGCTATGAGATCGACAAGCTGGAGCTCATCGTCGATGATTCACTCTGGCCACTGCCGAAGTATCGTGAACTGTTGTTCATCCGATAAGAGATAGTCTGGTGCCCTCATCACCAGACTATGCCAGACACCATTTTTTTGGTTGTTTGAAGTTTGCAGGGGACTCGACGCTGTGACAGCTTCGGGTCCCTATTTTGGCTGCAAGAATGACTTTTCTCGGAAAATGTTGCATTATTCGGGATAAAATGATTAACTTCGCAGCCAAAATTGTGTTTTTATGAATGTACAGATCGAACCCACGTGGAAGGCGCATCTCGGACAGGAGTTTGAGAAGCCCTATTTCACACAGCTGACACAGGCCGTGCGGCAGGAGTATCAGGCGACCACCTGCTATCCTCCCGGTAAGCTGATCTTCAATGCTTTCAACCTCTGTCCTTTCGACCAGGTGAAGGTGGTCATCATAGGCCAGGATCCTTATCACGAGCCAGGACAGGCCCACGGGCTGAGTTTCTCCGTACAGGACGGGGTGATGTTTCCCCCTTCGTTGCAGAATATCTTCAAGGAGATTCAGGCAGACCTCGGCACACCCATCCCTACCTCAGGCAATCTGACACGCTGGGCAGAACAAGGAGTGCTGCTGCTGAATGCCTCGCTGACGGTGAGGGCGCATCAAGCAAACAGCCACTCTGCGCTGGGCTGGCAGAAGTTTACGGATGCCGCCATTCAGGCTCTCGCCACACAGCGCGAACACCTCGTCTATATGCTTTGGGGCGGCTATGCCCGTTCGAAGGCCTACATGATCGACAAGCAGAAGAACCTTGTGCTCGAAAGTGTCCATCCCTCACCCCTCAGTGCGAATCGTGGTGGCTGGTTCGGCCAGCATCAGTTCTCCCGCTGCAACGCCTATCTTGAACAGAATGGCCTAACACCTATCCGATGGTAAAACAAAAAAGAAGATGAATCAATTACCTCCCATCATCCAAGTAGGCGACGTGCTGATTTCGTCAGACATCCTGACAGAGAAGTTTTGCTGTGACCTCAGTGCCTGCAAGGGACAATGTTGTGTCGAGGGTGACGCTGGAGCACCTGTGACACTCGATGAGATAGCTGAGATAGAAGACTGTCTGGATACTGTTTGGGGCGACCTCTCAGCCTCTGCCCAAGCCGTGATCGACAAGCAGGGTGTGGCCTATACCGATCAGGAGGGTGATCTGGTGACGAGCATCGTCCGTGGGAAGGATTGCGTGTTTACTTACTATGATAGTTTACAAAACATAGACAATTGTTGTCTCTGCGCTTTGGAAAAGGCTTTCAGGGCTGGGAAAACACGCTTTTGCAAACCCGTCAGTTGTGCGTTGTATCCCATCCGTGAGAAACGTTTAGGCAACGACCTCATAGGACTGAACTACAACCGCTGGGAGGTCTGCAAGATGGCTGTTGCCAAAGGCCAGCAGGAAGAAATCCTTCTGTACCAATTTTTGCGTGAGCCCCTTATTCGCCGTTTTGGTGAAGAGTGGTATGATGAGTTGCTTAATACCGTCAAGGAACTGAAGGCGCAGGGGTATCTTCTTTCCCCTCCTGAGTAGGAGGGGTGCCCGTTAGGGCGGGGTGGTCTGGTCAGCCTCAAACACTTCCACAGAAACTGCCGCTTGCTCAGACCCCCTCTGACTCCCCCTACTCAGGGGGAGAAACAGATACTACCAAGTCTTTACGGGCATCGTCTGACCAGCCTTGAGTTTGAGTGTTTTCTGCTGACCATTATATAATAAGGTGACGGTTCCGCCTTTGCGGGCCTTGATGCTACAATCGCGCACATAACCTCCCTTCCATTCAAACGACACTTCATAGCCCCCACGGGCACAAAGCCCACTCACTTTACCATCTTTCCAAGCCTCAGGCAATGCTGGCAGCAATTCAATCACGCCATCCTTACTCTGCATCAGCATCTCGCAGACACCAGCCGTTCCGCCAAAGTTACCGTCGATCTGGAAAGGCGGATGGGCATCGAAAAGGTTGGGGTATGTGCCGCCCCCTTTACTGTAGTTAGGCATTCTGCTCTTCTCGGGTGCAACGGCCGTCAACAGTTTACGGTATATCTGATGGGCTTTCTCCCCATTCTTCAGTCGTGACCAGAGGTTGATGCGCCAACCCGTACTCCAGCCCGTCGTCTCATCGCCTTTGATCTCAAGCGTCCTCGCGCAAGCCTTCAGCAAATCGGCATCAGAGACATGATTACCAGGATAGAGACCTATCAGATGACTCTGATGACGGTGCTTCGGATCCCAGTCATCCCAGTCGTAGTACCACTCATTCAGATCGCCCATGTGTCCGATGGTATAAGGGTGCAGTCGTGCGAGAGCCTGCTCCATATCCTTGTTTTTCTCGCCTAAGATACGCCCTGCTGCGATGGTATTTGTAAGAAGTTCGCGGATGATGGCGAGATCGGCAGTACCGCCATAGCAAGTGACACCATGATAGCCCTTGTCCGTCTTATACTCGTTCTCTGGCGATGTGCTGGGGGCTGTAATCAGTTCTCCTGGCTGTTTGGGATTCTCGATGAGCCAACGCAGGCAGAAACGTGCTGCGCCCTTCATCAGCGGATAGGCCACCGTCTGCAGATAGGTCTTGTCCTGCGTGAACTGATACCGTTCCCATAGCGTGTTCACGAGCCATGCGCCTCCCATATTCCAGTTGGCCCACATCGGACTCTCGTTCTTCTCACCCACAGGGTTCGTCATCGCCCAGATGTCTGAGTTGTGGCTTGAGCACCAACCTTCATTGATGCCGTAATAGTTCTTAGCCGTATAGACACCGTTGGCAGCGAGAGACTGGATGAAAGCATCGAGCGGCTGAGCCATCTCTGCGAGATTGGCCACGAAGGCGGGCCAATAGTTCTCTTCGAGGTTGATATTCACCGTATAGTTTCCTCGCCAAGGAGACCAGAGATGGGGTGTCCAGAGGCCTTGCAGATTGGCAGGTACGCCCTCAGTCCTTGAGCAGGAGATCAGCAGATAGCGCCCGAACTGAAAATAAAGCTCTTCGATGTAGCGGTTATTTCCGCCGTTATCGGTATAGGCCTTGAGCAGGGCGTCGGTGTTCCCAGCATATCCGGATTGTGCAGAATCTCCGGATAACCTAATCTTCACGCGGTCATAGAGGGCCTTGTAATCCGTGAGGTGGCGATCGTAGAATTGCTCATAGCTATAGTTCTCGGTATGCCAGATATCACTCACGACATCTTGCAGATAGTCGGAACCTTCACGGACGGGATGCTTGTCGAAGCCATTGAAACTGGTTTCGTTGACGATATAGAGGATAGCTTCTTTAGCGTTGGTGATGGTCAGCGATGAGTCGCTGGCTGTCACCTCCCCGTCTGTATTGGCTTTCAATATGGTGCAGAAGTGTATGCTCTCCATCGGATCGCCCGTGGCATGACCCGTCATCGTCAACTGTCCATGTTTCCCCCATCGCCCTTTGTCAGACACGCCGAGTTCTGGCGGGCCATTATGTCTCACCTGATGGGGCACCTGTGCCGTGAGGGCGATGCGGCAGTTGATGTCACCACGCAGCCGGATGGCGATAAGTTTATCTGGGTTCGAGGCGAAATACTCGCGTTCGATGGTCTTTCCATTGCGCACATACCTATCTTTAATAATAGCAGAGTCGAGGCTGAGCGAACGATGATAGTCGCTGACGGCTCCAAGCCCCAGGTCCTTGATATGCAACGTACCCAGCGGCTGGAAATACTGCGAGTTCGGTCCCTGCACATAGTGCTGCAATGAATCTGCGAGTTTGTAGTCCTCATTGAAGAGGGCCTCGCGGATCTTCGGAATCCACTCGTGGGCATCGGCATCGAGATTCCTGTCCACAGGCCTGCCTGTCCAGAGCGTGATATCATTCAGATAGATGATATTGTCGTCTGTGCCACCATAGACAAGGGCACCAAGTTTGCCGTTGCCGATGGGCAGCGACTCTTCGAAAAAGTCAGCAGGACGGTCATAGTTCAGTACCATAGGTGCCTGATCGCACAATGGGCGCTCGGCTTTGCCGCTTGCTACCGAAGGGACGCAAGACTGTCCCTTTTGTGCGATGCTTGTTGCAGCAAACAGGCTCAGGGCGAGTAGTAAATGCTTTTTTCTCATAACGGGATCATTTGTTATTGTAGTTATTTTGCTGCAAAGTTAGTGAAAAATGGATAATGAACAATGGATAATGGATAATTTTTGTTGGCAGAAGCAAATTTTTCACGATTCACTTTTCATTTTTCACTTTTTTGTTGTATCTTTGACCCGAAATCGTAAATATTACCGTCATGAGGAAGTCTATTCGTTATGCTTTGCTGCTTTTAGCGATGTCTGCATTCTGCACGACCGTGCGGGGACAGGATGTCAAGGAAGTGATCGACAGCGTCAAGGCCGGTTTCAAGGCCGGAAGTGTGAAAGCGGCTGTCTCGACAGTAAAGGGAGCCTTTGCTGAGAAGGTGGCGACAGCCGAGACCATCCTGGGCACATGGGTCTTTAAGGAGCCTGCCGTGGTGGTCACCTCTGGCCGTATCATCGTCAAAGCCATCGGCAATGCGTCTGCTGGCAAGTTGGAGAAGTTGTTGGCGAACTATTTCGAAAAGGCCAATATTACGCCTGAGAACACTTACCTCACCTTTCGCAAGGACGGCACCTTCGAACGTTGTGTGGCTGGCCATAAGGCTGAGGGCCATTGGATGCTGGGCGACAAACTGCTGTTGGGCATCCACAATGTGCAGACGGCAGCGGTGACGCAGCATCTGGAAGACGGAGAACTGACACTCGTGCTACCTGCCGGCAGGATCATGAGTGCAATGGTCTCTCTGGGAGCCATCCACGACACGACGACCAATAATGCCATCGTCAAACTGTCCAAGAAGCTGAAGGGCATTGAGGGTGGCTTTGCGATGGAAAAGAAACAATAAAAACGCGACGATATGCAAACCATTAAGAATCTGAACGACATGATTGTCTTCCTGCAGCAGCGGGGCGACAAGAAGCGAGTGGCTGTGGTGTGTGCCAATGATGCCAGCACCCGTTATGCAGTGGAGAAAGGACAGGAGATGGGATTCATTGAGCCCATCTATGTTGACGGCGACGACAAGGAAGAGTGTGCCCGTCGCGCTGTGGCGCTTTGTAAGAATGGTGAGGCAGATATCCTGATGAAGGGCCTCATCAATACGGATATCATCCTGAAGGCCATCCTTGACCGTGAAACAGGCATCCTGCGTCCTGGCCATGTGCTGACGCATATTGCGATGGCAGAGATTCCCAAGTACGAGAAATTGCTCTTCTTTACCGACGCGGCCGTTATCCCCGTACCTACCGAAGCCCAGCGTCGTCAGCAGATCCATTACGTGAACTACGTCTGTCACGCCCTCGGCATCGAGGAGCCACGCATCTCGCTCATCCATTGTGCAGAGAAGGTCAGCGCCAAGGTGTTTCCCTATACAGTTGACTATCTGGAGATCATCGCTGAGGCGCAGACAGGGAAGTTCGGCCGTTGCATCATCGACGGTCCCTTAGACCTGAAGACCTCACTTGACTCCGTGAGCCTGCATGAGAAAGGCATCCGCAGCATCATCGACGGACAGGCCGACGCCCTTATCTTCCCTGATATCGTGGCAGGAAACGTGTTCTACAAGACACTCACCCTCTTCGGCTATGCGAAGACGGCTGGCGTATTACAGGGCACACAATGTTGTTGCGTGCTGCCTTCCAGGGCCGACAGTCCCGAATCCAAATACTATTCTTTGGCATTAGCAGCCATCTAATCTAATCATTTCCCCTCCTGAGTTCTTGCGTCCCTACGGTAGCAAGCGGCAAAGCCGAGCGGGAGGGGCCAGGGGTGGTCTGATCCGCCTCAGACTCATCCTCAGACCTGCCACTGCTCAGACCCCCTCTAGCTCCCCCTACTCAGGGGGAGAAACAGTTACACTTGCAGTAGCCTCTTAGCGAAATAGCGCACGGGATACCACACGGAGAGGAAGCCCACGAGCAGCACGGTAATGAAAATCAGGATGATATCCTCAGGATGCACGCTGACGGGATAGGCATTGATGATAAACGAGCCGCTGCTTGAACCCAGCGCCACCAATCCGAACTCCTGCTGTGCCCAGCAGAGCAATAACCCTACGACGATGCCAATAACAGCTCCGATAGCAGAAATCATACGACCTTCGAAAAGGAAGATGCGCACGATCTGCTTGTCTGACGCCCCTAAGTTCCGCAGCGTCACCACATCGTCTTTTTTGTCGATAATCAGCATCGAAAGCGAACCAATGATGTTGAAGCAGGCCACCATCAGAATAAACGTCAGGAAGATATAAGCGATGAACTTCTCGATCTTCATAATCTTAAACGTATCGTCCTGCTGCTCAAAACGGTCCTTCACCACGAACTTCGTACCACAAAGCCTACTGATCTCTTTCTTCACAGCCTCAAAGTTGCTGCCTGGTTTCAGGCGCAGTTCCAACGACGAGAGCATGCCCTGCTGGTCAAAGATCCTACGGGCAAAGCCGATGCTTGTGAGGATATAGTTCTGGTCGTACTTCGCCTGTTTCACGTTGAAGAGCACGCTTGGCGAATAAAGTTCGTCCTCTTCGAAGGCATCTTCGGGATTGGTGATGTCAAACTGTCCCTCCCTTCGTGGGGCGTAGATCTTCATCGGCTCCTTGTAGGCATAGCCTGTGGCGAGTTGCTCTGCCAGACGGATGCCAAGGATGCCGTAGTGCATGTCAGCGGCGTGCAGACAGAACTCCCCATCGCCGATAAGGATCTCGTCGATATGCGTGAGCTGCTCAAAGTTATCGTCCACACCCTTTACCACCACCATCGCCTGCCGACCGTGATAGACGGCCAATGCCTGGTCCTCCACGCACTCCGTAGCCACCTCAATCTGCGGCAACTGTCGGATTTCCGTGAGCACAGGGTCATCGGCAGCTACCGTCTTACCCTCTGCTGGCGTCACCTTCAACTGCGGATCGAATGAGGTGAAGAACGTAGCCACGAGGTCGTGGAAGCCGTTGAACACGGAGAGTGTCACCACCAGTGCCATCGTCGCCACCGCCACCCCAATGACCGAGATGGCGCTGATCACGTTAATGGCGTGCGTCGACTTTTTCGAAAACAGATACCGCCTTGCGATAAAGAAAGGAAAATTCATATTTCTATTTTTTTGCAACGGACTACACGACTTAAGGACTTTTCTTGTGGTAAGAGTCGTGTTAGTCCTATAGTCCGTTGCTTATTTCTTCAGCAGTTCGTCAATACGGTCGATATAGTCGAGCGAGTCATCGATGAAGAATCGCAACTCAGGAACGATGCGCAGCTGGTTCCTTACCTTCGTGCCCAGTTCGTATCTGATGGCCTTCACGTTGGCGTTGATGTTCGTCAGGATCTCCTCACCCTTCTCGGATGGGAAGATGCTGAGGTAGGCGGTGCAGATGCTCAGGTCTGGTGAGATCTTCGTGCGTGTCACGCTGACCATCGTGCCGTGAGTGGCACGTGTCTGCTGTTGGAAAATCAGCGACAGCTCCTTCTGCAGAAGCCTTGCTATCTTGTTTTGTCTTGTCTCTTGCATATCTTTTTTATTAATTGACTACAACTTTTGCTTTATTTGACTACAACTTAGACAACATGGACAACTTATTTCAGGCAGAACTTCTGCCTGTGGCGACAGTTGTCGCCAATAATGTTGTCTTAGTTGTCATAGTTGTCGTTTTTATTAATCTGTTGTTTTCTTCCTTATGAGAGTGAGGCCGTCGCGGAGGGGCAGGATGACCTTTTCCACTCTGTTGTCCTGGGCGATGAAGTCATTGAAGGCCTCGATGCCCTGCGTCTGATGGTCGTTGTCGTAGGCGTGGTCCACCACATGACCGTCCCAGAGCGTATTGTCTGCGAGGATGAAGCCCCCAGGCCTCAGAATCGACAGCACCATCTCGTAGCACTCGCGATACGTCCGCTTGTCGCCGTCGATGAACGCCATATCGAACGTGATGCCCAGCTTCGGAGCCTCCTCCAGCGCGTCGCCGATGATGAACTCTATCTTGTCTGCCACAGCCGAACCCTCGATCCACGGACGAGTGAAATCCTCCATTTCATCGTTGATTTCGAACGTATAAAGCCTTCCGTCCTCTGGCAGTCCCTCGGCCATAGAGATGGCACTGTAGCCGCTGAACGTCCCCACTTCGAGGATCCTCTTCGGCCGGATCATCTCCACCAGCATCTTCAACAGCCGCCCCTGCAGGTGTCCGCTTGCCATCCGTCCGTGTATCGTGTGTACGTTCGTCGCCCGCCACAGCCGATACAGGTACTCAGGCTCCGCCTCCGAATGCCTCAGAATATACTCCTCCAGCTCGCTATTCACTTTTTCTTTTTGACTACAACCTAGACAACATAGACAACTTTTTTCAGGCAGAACTTCTGCCTGTGGCGACAGTGTCGCCAATAATGTTGTCTTAGTTGTCATAGTTGTCGTTAATCATTACTTACTTGTCGTTAGCCAATGCTGCAACAGCCAGGCGATACGAGTCGAGCCCGAATCCGCAGATCACACCCTTGCACGCTGCCGATATCATCGACTTGTGGCGGAACTCCTCGCGCTGGTGAACGTTCGAGATGTGCACCTCGACCACAGGACACTTCAGGCTCCTGATGCAGTCGTGCAGCGCCACGCTCGTGTGGGTGTACGCCCCTGCGTTCAGCACGATGCCGTCGTAGCCTCCAAAGAAACCCACTTCCTGCATCTTGTTGATCAGTTCGCCCTCCACGTTGCTCTGGTAGTAGTCGATCTCCACATCCGGGAACCGCTTGCGCAGCTCCGGCAGGTAGTTCTCCATCGACTCTGAGCCATAGATGCCCGGCTCCCTCTGCCCCAGCAGGTTCAGGTTCGGGCCATTGATAATCTGTATCTTCATACCTTATTTATAATCTATCAGGCTGCAAAGTTACGAATAAGTGGGAAGAAAACCAAATATTATTTGTTTTTTCTATTGTAGCGCACTTTGGATATGCCTCCATTTTGTAAATAATATTCAAAACAGCAATAAAACTACAAGGGCTGAAATTTCAGCCCTTGTAAATCATAACGCTATTTCTTTGCATCCTGTGTGATGCTGGTGGCGGCGATGCGGCCGGATACCAGGATCTCAGTGAGGGCATTGCCGCCCAGGCGGTTGCCGCCGTGGATGCCGCCCGTCACCTCGCCCGCAGCATAGAGGCCGGGGATAGGCTTGCCGTTGGCATCGAGCACATGGCGCTGATCATCCACCACCAGTCCGCCCATGGTATGGTGGGTGGCAGGCGCCAACGTTCGGATGGTGAGTAGGGTAGAGTCGAGCGCATAGGTCGATTTGTCGTAGGTGCCGTCTTCCAGGCGTGTCACCCTGCCGATGGTGTTGGTGGCATAGCGCTTGCTCACGTCGGCAGGCTGCTGGCCCTCCATCACGGCCGCGTCATAGTCGCGGATGGTCTTCAGGATGGCGTCGGCACTCACATTGATCTTCAGTTTATTCAGCAACTCAGGCAGTTGTGCCGGCTTGCATGCATACTGTTTGCCAGCCACGTCCACACCACGCTTCTCGTTCGGCTCCGTGGTCTCCTCTCCGCCGATATAGAGGTAGACCCCTCGCTTGCCGTAAAGGCTGATGCCGCTCTCGAAGGCCTTTGCCGAAAGGACGTCACGCTCCAGCGACTCGTCGACGAATCGCCGTCCGTTCTTGGGACTGATGAAGACGGCATCCGACACGCTGCCGAAGGCGAGATTGCCATAGTCGGTATACGACAGCGGCATGAGCTGTGTCCAGCCCATACCCGTCAGTGAAGCCCCCGCCTTTTCTGCCATGTCGAGGCCATCACCCTGCAGCGAACTGCGGTTGGTCGAGGCCATGCGGCTGGTGAGGTATTCTTTGTTCCAGTAACGGTTTGTCTCGATCACCTTGCTGATATTGGCAGCATAGCCGCCCGTAGCGATGATCACCCCCTTGCGGGCATGGGCCATCACAGGCGTGCCGTCGGCCATCATAGCCTTCACACCCTTCACACGACCGCCCTCCATGATGAGCTCTTTTGCAGCGGTCGATTTCAGAATGCGGTTTTCCGCGTTGGCTTTGGCAAACGTGGTGTAAGGTGCCATGATGTAGGCACCCCAGTTGCCGTCGTAGTGTTCAGGCGTGCCGTCGCCGTCGGTGTCGATGTCAGCACCCAGCATCTTGTTGCCTCTGAACCACAGGGCCCCCACGATGATGATCTGCCGTTCGAGGAACGTGACGCCCATCTTGGCCAGCCAGGGCTTCAGCTTCTGCCCCTGTTCCACCATCTGGTTCACCATGCGCAGGTCGCTATACACCCACTCCTGCTTGTCGGCACTCTGGCGCAGTCCGCCGTAGTAGGTCTGGAAGATATGCAGGTTCTTGGTCGAGAACAGCGTCAGGTCGGTCTCCGGCACACCGTGTGCCAGTTTCGGCTTTGCCCACGCTAAGTAGGCTGTAATCTCCTTCTTCAGCGCCTGAAGCACGGGCAAGTATTCAGCGTGTACGCCGTGGGGCGCCAGCTCCACGATGTTGCCCGGCTCGAAAGCATGCGTTTGATAGTAGTCGGCATCAAACGCTTTCTCTTCCCACCCGAGGATGGTTTCGAGGTCTTTGATACAGCCGGGGCCCGACTTCGCCTTCTCGTAGGTCTTTCCGTCGTAACCCACACCCGTCTTGGCGTTGGGCTGGGCAGGATTCCACACCAGATATGGCATCACGCTCTGGAAGATGCCACCCGACACCAAAGTGTTGCCGCCGATCTCGGCATTCTTCTCGATCATCAGCACCGTGTTGCCCTGTTGCGCTGCCTCGGCAGCCGCCGACAGTCCGGCACCGCCGGCTCCGATGATCACCACGTCCCACGTGCCCTCCAAGGGTTTCATCTCCTCCTTAGTCAGACAGGCTTTCTTGAACCGCTCACCGTCCGACACCTTGGCTTTATTGGCTGCCTCCGCCACACCTTTCATCAGCGCACGGCTCGACACCGTGGCACCCGTCAGGGCGTCCACACCAGTACCGTTGGCCTTGACGATCTGGGGAATCAGCTCGTCGAACACGATATCGCCAATATGGGGTGTCTCGTGCTGCTCCAGCACCTTGATATCCGTGATGCACGAGTCGCTAAACGTCACGCTCAGGCGGATGTCGCCGTTATGTCCCTGTGCAGTCACCTCGTAGGT
>JAEEPF010000230.1 GCA_016284635.1 Prevotella sp. | reverse complement strand
GGCGGCTGTGGTGTCGAGGATGAAGTTGTGACGGTTCACGCGGAAGAACTCACCCACCATCGGCAGTTTCGGCAGGAAGAAATAGTGGAGCAGATAGATGTCGAGCGTGCGACGGCCTATGAACTGCAGGCCTCGGCCCAAGGCGGTCTTGTCGGAGAAGAAGTCGCTGTAATGTCTGAAGAACATGAATACCATCGTTAGCAGCAGGAACATCGCGAGGGTGTGGGGTAGTGAGGCCCACTCCATTCGGAGGTAGTGCCACTTGATGACTTCGAGCGTGGTGATGACTGCGAGAAGAACCACTACAGGGAAGAACCAGCGCGAATCCATCAGCCGCTGCGCACGATCCCAGTAGCGATGCACGATTGCACCATAGAGGAAGAAGGGGAAGTAGCGTATCATCTCCACGAGGCTGGAGTAGTTCATAAACTCGTTTGGCGGTCCTTTGTAGCCCAAGGCCCAGGAGAACTGGCGTGGCAGGTAGCAGGTCTCGAAGAGGCAGAGGGAAACTACAAATAATATAATGGATAATGGAAAATGGACAATGGACAATTTTTGCTCGACGTAGGAGAAGAGGTAGAACGTGAGGAGCATGTAGAGCAGGACGAGAGTGAACCAGTAGCCGGCTTTCATCGAGGAGGCGAGGGCCTCGTTGAGGTTGTCGATAAAGGGCGTGGTGGGGACCATCGCCAGAAAGAGCAGGAAGAACACGGCCGTGGGGATGATCTGCACGCGCAGTTTCTTCAGGGTGAGTTCCCCCAGCGTACGGGCATTCCAGATGCGACTCGCCTTGTAGGCCAGGAAGCCGCTGATGAAGAAGAACAGGGGCATGCGGAAGAGCAGGAAGAACTGCAGGGCTGCCGACCAGCGTATCTGCATGCCGAAGGACTTCAGTGCCACGTGGTTTGTCACCACGAGCAGCATCGTAAAGCCACGGAGGGCATCGAGCCATCCGAGACGCGGTTTCCTGTTATTGACGTCCGGCTGTTTCATATCGTCGCTGCAAAGGTAGTGCTTTTTTTAGACATAAGAACATTTTTAAGACATAATAACAGACTAACATATTTTATCTAAGAAAAAAGCTGTATCTTTGCAAGCGAAACGTGTGTCACGATGGAATCACTGAAGGATAAAACGGCGAAGGGGCTCTTCTGGGGCGGAATGAACAACGGCGTGCAGCAGTTGTTGGGTCTGGCCTTTGGCATCATCTTAGGGCGCCTGCTCGATCCGTCGGATTATGGTATGACGGCGATGCTGGCGGTGTTCTCCGTGATTGCCAACGAGCTGCAGTCGAGTGGTTTCAAGACGGGCCTCATCAATCTACGGGAGCCGAAGCACGAGGATTATAACGCCGTGTTCTGGTTTGACATCGTGGCGGGTGTGGTGCTCTATGTGGCGCTGTGGTTCGCTGTGCCGCTGATTGCGGACTATTACCATGAGCCGAAACTGATTCCGCTGAGCCGTTATGTGTTCCTGGGGTTCGTGTTCTCCAGCTTCGGCATGGCGCAATCGGCGTATCTCACGAAGCAGATGCAGATCAAGCAGATCGCGAAGTGCGGTATGACGGCGACACTCTCGTCGAGTCTCGTGAGTGTGGCTATGGCGGCGATGGGTTTCGGCTATTGGGCCTTGGCGACGCAGTACCTGATGTATATCGCGGTGAATACGATATTGCTGTGGTGGTTTAGCCCGTGGCGACCAACAATTGTTGGAGTCAGGAGTCAGGAGTCGGGAGTCAGGAGAAATCTACCATCTCCTGTTTTCTGTCTCCTGACTCCTCTGAAAAGACTGTTCCCATTCAGTTTCAGAATTATGTTGTCGGCGATATTCACGCAGCTGAATAATAATGTGATGAACCTGCTGCTGGGACACTATTACGGCAAGACGAACACGGGTCACTATAACCAGGCCTACCAGTGGAGTTCGAAGTGCTTCCTGCTCGTGGGGAATATGCTGCGGCAGGTGGACCAGACGGTGCTTGTAGGACTGCGCGACGAACGGGAGCGGCAGTTGGCGGTGCTGCGGAAGATGATGCGGTTTACGGCCTTTATTTCGTTCCCGTTGTTGTTCTGTCTGGCGATGGTATCGCATGAGTTTATTGTACTGGCGATAGGCGAGAAGTGGGCGTTTGCAGCGTCGCTGTTGCCGTTGCTGTGCCTGAGCGGGGCGTTTATGCCGTTGTCCACGTTGCTGACGGACTCGGTGATCAGCCAACATCGCAGCGACATCTACCTGTGGAGTACGGTGGCGCTGGGAGTGCTGCAGATGGTGATGATGGTCAGTCTCTGGCATCAAGGCATCGTCGTGATGGTCTGGGCTTATACATTATTAAATATAGTATGGGTGTTTGTGTGGCATTTCTTCGTCAGGAGGCTGGTGGGGTATGGGCTGCTGTCGTTCCTGAAGGACATCGTGCCTTTCGCCCTTGCAGCAGCAGGGGTGATGCTTTTTGCTTGGTGGATGGGTGAGTTTATAGTTTATCGTTTATGGTTTATAGATGATTACCTAAAACTCTGGATATTGCTCATCAGCAGGGTTGTGATTGCGATGCTATTGTATTACGCCGTGATGCGCATAGCGGGGGCAGTCATCTTGAAAGAGGTAATCGCATTTTTTAAGGGGAAAGGAATTCGAGCTTTCCGACATGGACGGCAAGTTTACTGAGATCAGGCAGTTTCATATAGTCGCCGTAGAGGTGGCGCAGATGGGCATCGGCATCGTGGGGCACAGGCAGCTGATGGCCTTCGAAGACGTGCGTGGTCAGGGGGAAGATCTCCTTGGCATAACGGCGGTTGTGGAAGGGGATACCCATGCCGCTGGTTATGAGAGGTGAGAGGTGAGAGGTAAGAGGTAAGAGAAATGTTCGGAGGCAGGGGAAGAGCACTTTGTTATTAAAGTCGAAGATGCGACGGACGGACTTGATGGCCTTAGAGTCATCGGTGCTTGTGCGCCAGATCTTATACATGTGGCCTACGGACTTCTCCGTCAGCTTGTGGAGCCAAATGGGATGCTGTTCCATGGGGAAAATGTCGATATAGATGCCCTGCTCCTGCCACATACGGTCATAATTGTTATGCTCCAGCATCTTTGAACGACGGTCACGCACCTTGGCGTAGAAGAAGAAATAGTAGGGATCGGTCTCGTCGTTCTGCAGCGCGAGCCACTCTGGAAGTTCCGAGGGCAGCACCTCCATCAGCCGCAGATAGTCTGAGCGCATCATCTCGATGTCGAGATCGTCGTCCCAGGGGATGAAGCCGTCGTGGCGCATGGCACCTATCAGCGTGCCGCTGCTGAGCCAGTATTTGATGTCGTGCTTCTTGCAGATCTTGTCCACCTCGAGCAGTATCTCCAGCATCCGCATCTGCTGACGCCGCAGCATCGAGCCCTCGGGATTAAATCGTGCACGCAGTTCTTCGTTGTTCATTTCTTTGACATTTTTAGTCCCCACGCGAGAACCTGATTAATCGTCTGCGGCCCATTCCTGCCGCCAAAATGATTGCTTGCATAGCGTATTGAACTTTATTTTGGTGCAAAGTTACGAAAAAAGCCACAGATTACACAGATTCTCACAAATTTTTTGTATCTTTGCGCTCTAAAAGTGTAAATGGTAGTACAATTTTTAATCAGTGAGAATCTGTGAAATCTGTGGCTAAAACTGACATCGCCGTGCTGCTGCTGTTCTTCAACCGCAGCGATACTTTCCAGCAGGTGTTCGAGGCCGTGCGACAGGCACGACCTTCGAAGCTGTTCCTCTATCAGGACGGTCCCCGTGGGGAGCGCGATATAAAAGGCATCGAGGCCTGTCGTGAGATCGCCAGCGACGAGCATATAGACTGGGAGTGCGAGGT
>JAEEPF010000058.1 GCA_016284635.1 Prevotella sp. | reverse complement strand
GTCACGTCCACACGGTAGAAGCCGGGCTGCTTCATCGTACCTGTCAACTTCGTCGTCCCGTCTTTCAGTACGGTCTGCTTCTTCACGTCCTGGTACATCTCAGGGCCTGCGGCGAGGTCGATGCTCACGTTGTCCACCAGCGTACCCGAACGAAGCACACTGACAGTGAACGTGGCTTTCTCACCCGTCTTATACGTCCAGTCCTGATGGTCTGGCTGCACAAGCACCTGGATTTCCGAGCCGCGAATCTGTGCCGACAGCGTCGAAAACGCCATCACACAGAGAATCATTGATAGTAATCTTTTCATCTTGCTTTTAGTTGATTTCAAATTGCGGTGCAAAGGTACGACAATTCCCGCAAACACCCGTACTTTCTTTTGCCTAATGATGATACTATTTCGTCAATCTGTCCATACGCTCCACTTGTGAACGGATCACCTGCAGTGTCGTCGAGTCGTTGGCGAACACTGAGTTCAGTCCCTGAGCCTCCTGCGCTGGGTCGCCTGTATAGTCGTCGCCCACCTGCCACTGCTCATGCCTGGGCTGGGCAAGTCCGCCCCATCCCCAGAAGTTGCAGCCGGCAAAGTAGCCGCCATTCTCCGCATTGTCAGCCACCAGCGAGAAGACGTACTCGTAGAAGCCGTCCCTACCCTGCGTCGGTGTGCCGAGGGCAAACTGGAAGCCGTCTCTCGGATAGCCGAATTCCTCCATCACTAACGGCTTCTTGATCTTGGCGCAGATGTCGAGGTGACGGTCGATATACTCTTTCGTGTTCGCCTTGGCCCTCGGCAGGTTCTCAATCAGGGAGTCTGCTTTTGCCCAGCCCCAGTTGTATGGCCAGAGGTGGATATTGGCATAGCCGATGTTCTCGTCGGCCGTGATGCGCTCCCAGCAGTCGAAGTCACCCTCGCAGCCCCAGGCACCCTCTGAACCGATGGAGATCAGGTGGTTCGGATCGAGTTCACGGATGAGCTTTGCAGCCTCGGCAATCCACTTCTCGAAGGCAGGCAGCACTTCCTTGGAGAATGCACGCGGTTCGTTGCCAATCTGCCAGGACATGATGGCAGGATCGTCCTTGTAAGCCTTGCCGGTATACTGGTTTGTACGTCCGATGATGAAGCGCACGTAGTCGTAAAACAGTTCGTGGGCCTTCTCGTTCGTGGCATACTGCGCCATCGCGTTCATAAAGGCGGGATAGCCGACATCGTCTGGTCTAGGCTGCTTGCCTGCCCCAGCCTGTTCGAGGTAGAAGCCATAGCCACCGCTCCACTCCCAAGAGTTGTTCAGGTAGAGCACAGCCACCATATCGCGCTTGCCCATCTCCTGAAGGAGGTAATCCAGACCAGCCAGTATCGTATCGTTATACACGCCTGGTGCGATCTGCAATGTCGGCTCCACCTTCGTCTTCACGCCGCGCTCACCGTCCGAACCCACGAGCACACGCAGGTTGTCGATGCCTTGAGCCTTCAACAGGTCGAGTTCTTTGGCGAGCCGTTCACGGTCACCTCCCTGCCCTTCCGAGCCCAAGATAGCCCCATACCAGAAGTTCGTACCCACATAATAATATGGTTTACCGTCCTTAACGAAATGACCATTCTCTACAGTCACGAAAGGATTGGCCGACTCTTTCACAGTCTGGCCGCAGGCAGTGATTACCACCGCCATCACAAGCATCACAAGACACTTAATTGCAATATTTATAGTACCTTTAAACATGCTGCAAAGGTACACAAAATAATTGAAACCGCCAAATATTTTCTAAAGAAAATGCAAAGAAAAAAAACAATTCAGGAAAAGACAAAATATTCCCTAACTGGTGTCAAGGGTGTCATTAGTCATTAGTGTCATTAAGCATTTCGGAGTCCTTCTATTAATTTAAATATTATATATTATATATAATATATAATATTTAATACTTCATTCTTTTCTCCAAAACCTTAATGACACTAATGACTAATGACACTTATGACCCTCTGCATACACACATTTTGGTAATACTATTTTACAGACTGAAAATGTTTACACAGCAAGTAGAACAGACTGATGAAAGCAGGTTTTAGGCTAATGAAAGTCCGAGTTTGGACTATTAAAACTCAATGTTTGGGCTACAAAAAGCCAAAAAGTACGAAATTCACTGAAAATATAGAAAAAAGGACGGAACAAGTCCGCCCTATATGTGTTGAAATTTATTTACATTACATTCTATCCGTGATACTCTACGAGCCCCTCGATGGGGTTGTGGAGGATGGTCCCGAGGGTGTATTCCTGGGATTCTACAGCCTCAGAGAGCTGGTCAGCGAAGTAATGTGCAATGCTGCCGACGAATGAAAGTGGCAGATATTGATGCTCATACGGGGCAATATATATGCGGATGAAGTCGATAAAGCTCTGGCGCACGAGATCTTCAACATCTGGATCGGAGAGATGGTCATGGATAAACTCCGTCAGACTGGCGAGAAAACGGTTTGCCAACGGTTGACGATAGACGCGATTGATGATCTCAGGCAGCGTAAGCTTTGTTTTCTTCTCAAATTCTGCCTTCAAATCTTCAGACAACAGACCGCAGTAGAGGTCATGTAGGAAGCGTTTACCCAGCACGGCTCCACTCCCTTCATCACCCAGGATATAACCCAAGGCTGGTGTATGCTGCAAGATGTTCTTTCCGTCGTAAAGACAAGAATTCGCACCTGTGCCTAAGATACTGGCAATGCCATAGTTATGGCCACAGAGGGCCCGTGCGGCACCCAAAAGATCGGAATGGGCCTCAACGACCTCTGCACATGAGAACATCTCGCGGAGCAACTGCGCCATCGGCGCCTCTTTCTCCGGACGAACACCACTGCCATAAAAATAGACATGACTGATATTCTCGATAGAGAGATAAGGCAGGAGTTCCTGGTGCAGGACCTGACGGATCTCGTTGTCGGACTGATGAATGGGGTTGATACCCTGTGTGTGGAAACGCGTGGCGGCTGACACACGACGCGGTGAGGGGTCGATACCCGTCAAGGCCCAGTCGGTCTTCGTGCTGCCACTGTCGGCGATAAGTGTGAGCATAATCGTAGTGTTTTTGTTTAAAATCAAATGCAAAAGTAGTCAAATTTGTCTAAATCTGCAAGATTATTGGGAAAAATATGCGAGGAAAGGAGAATTTTTTGTACTTTTGCAAGAACTTTGAGCTTTGAGCTTTGAACTTTGAACTTTATGATTAGACTTTAAGGATATGAAAAGACTATTGATAATAGGCGTTCTGCTCACATTCATGCTGACGGAGGCAGGGGCGGTGTTGAAGGAAAAAGACCTGCAACAGACACTCGCCATCCTGAAAACGGAGCTGATGCGCTACAACACTGAACTAAAGGAACGTACACAAGTAAGGAAACAGCACAACAAGCGCATCATCCAGGAGCTGGTGAACACGATGAAACGGGCCGACCAGAACGCGCTGATGCTCTATTCGCAACAGCAGGAGAACGTGTTCGACCTGACCTATGCCTGTCACGAAGCGACGGAACAATACCACGAGTTCCATTCGCGCCAACTGCCCTTCAAGACGTTCCTCTCGACCAATGAGCGTGAGATCGCCCGCTACGACAGCCTCATCAACAGCCTGAAGATCATGCCCGACAGGGTGCTGGGCAAAGAGGGCGTGCAAAAGCGCGACTCATGCGTGATGCTGGCAGAGAGCATCCGGGGACTATTGCAGGAAGGCTCCGGCCAGCTGGAAAAGTACATTTCTTATTACGACCGCACGGAGAACCGTCTGAGCGTACTGAACGACTACGCCCAGAAGCGCTATTCGGACATCAAGCAGAGCGTCTTCATCAACGGCACCTCCAACTACTTCACGCTGATGTCGCGTTTCAGCCGCAACTGGAGGAACCTGACGGAGGCGATGGAGAAGAAGTACGATCTCTACGCCAACGAGAACTCCGACTGGAGCAGCCAGTGGATTCTGGGCACGTTCATCGCCATCGGCGTCTTCGTACTCGTAGCCATCCTGTTGAACCAGTTGTTCTTCCGCCTGTTGCTGCCCAAACGCTTCGACACGCCCGAATACCGCAAGAAACGGCCTGCGATCATTATGGCGACGACCACCGTGACTTTTGCGCTGATACAGGGACTGTTCGTGAACAACACGGGGCAGAACTTCCTTGTGATGGCATCGACGCTGCTGGTGGAGTATGCGTGGCTGCTGGGCGTGATTCTCATCTCGCTGCTGCTGCGCGTCGACGGCGACCAGATACGCAGCGCGTTCCGCGTCTACTCGCCGCTGATCATCATCGGCTTCATCGTCATCGTGTTCCGCATCGTGCTGGTGCCCAACGAGTTGGTGAACATGCTCCTGCCCCCTATCCTACTCTGCTGTGCGCTGTGGCAGTGGAGCGTTATCCGTCGTCACAACAAGAACATCCCCCGTTCGGATATGTTCTATTCGTATATCTCGCTGACGGTGTTCACCGCCTCCGTGGTGTGCGCCTGGTCGGGCTATACGCTGTTGGCCGTACAACTGCTCATCTGGTGGATCATGCAGTTGACGTGCGTGCTGACCATCACCTGCGTGAGCCAGTATATCCACAACTACGCCCAGCGCCATGGACTGGCCGAGAAGCCTGCCACGAAGACGTGGGGCTATCGGCTGGTGGAACAGGTGGTGATGCCCGTGCTGAGTGTGCTGTCGCTGATGGTGAGCGTCTATTGGGCCGCGAAGGTGTTCAACCTGAACGAACTCTGCTGGCGTATCTTCAACTACCAGTTCATTAATCTGGAGAACCTGCAGGTGTCGATCCTGAAACTGTCAATCGTCATCTGTCTGTGGTTCCTCTTCCGCTGGATCGCAAGCACCATTCTCTCGCTGCTGCGGCTGCACTATGTGCACCGCGACCCCACGACGGCAGCCTCGCGCGAGGTGATGGGACGGAACGTCATCCAGGTGTTCGTGTGGGGCGTCTGGCTCATGATCTCCCTCTCCATCCTCAACATCAGCGTCACCTGGCTCGTCGCCATCTCTGGCGGACTCTCCACAGGTATCGGTTTCGCCTCGAAAGACATCATCGAGAACATCTACTACGGTGCCTCGCTGATGGCTGGCCGCATAAAAGTGGGCGACTGGATACAGGTGAACGACACGATGGGCAAGGTGCGCACGATCAGCTACACGTCGACAGTGGTGGACTCGCTTTATGGCGAGGTGATCACCTTCCAGAACTCGCAGCTGTTCAAGAGCAACTATAAGAACCTGACGAGGAATCACGGCTACGTGCTGGCGGTGGTGCCCTTTGGTGTAGCCTACGGCTCGAACCTGAAACAGGTGACAGAACTGGTGGAGAAGGCTGTCAACGGCCTGCGCCACACATGGATGGACCGCTCGAAGGAGGTGAAGTGCGTGGTGTCGGAAATGGCTGACTCAAGCGTGAACTTCAAGCTGTTCGTCTGGGCGGATGCACCCAAGAGGTCGTACGTCATCAGCGACGTGCTGAAATGTGTTTACGACACCCTCAACGAGAACGGCATCACCATCCCATTCCCACAGAGAGACATACACCTTATTAAATAAATGCAAAAAAATTTGGCAGTTTTGAATAAAATGCGTATTTTTGCAGCATTATTATGAATGGCAAGGTAACGATCATAGCAGGTCCCTGCGTCATCGAGTCGGCAGAGTTGCTCGACACGGTGGCACGTAAGTTGGTGGAAATCAACGGCAAACTGGGCACGGACATCATCTTCAAGGCCTCGTTCGACAAGGCCAACCGCACCAGCATCCACTCGTTCCGAGGCCCAGGGATGGAGCGCGGACTGGAGATGCTGAACGACATCAAGACGAAGTATGGCTTGCGGGTGCTGACGGATATCCACGAATCGTGGCAGGCACAACCCGTCGGCGAGGTGTGCGACGTATTGCAGATTCCCGCCTTCCTCTGCCGCCAGACCGACTTGCTCGTAGCTGCCGCCAAGACAGGGCGCACGCTGAACATCAAAAAGGCGCAGTTTCTGTCTGGGCGAGACATGTGGTTCCCGGTGGAGAAAGCCCGCGAGGCAGGCGCCAACGAGGTGTGGCTGACGGAGCGGGGCAACATGATGGGCTACAACAACCTCGTCGTCGACTTCCGCAATATACCGGATATGCTGGAGATCGTGCCGACGGTGATCATGGACTGTACCCACAGCGTACAGCGTCCGGGAGGAGCCGGTGACAAGACGGGCGGCGACCGGAGATTCGTGCCGCAGATGGCTCTCGCCGCCAAGGCTTTCGGGGCCACAGGCTTCTTCTTCGAGGTACACCCGGATCCGGACAAAGGCCTCAGCGATGCCGCTAACATGCTGGAACTCGACAAGCTCGAGCCATTAGTCGCTAAGCTCATAAAATCGTAAATCATAAATCCGTAAATCGTAAACAAATTGACCGCAAGAGATTACGCCATACAGTGTTTCAAGGACGAGGCAGCAGCCGTGCTCGGACTGATTCAGAAGCTCGACGAGAAGTTCGAGCAGGCCGTCGAGCTGATGTACGACTGCAAGGGGAAGATCATCGTGACTGGCGTGGGAAAGAGCGGACATATCGGCGCGAAGATCGCGGCTACGCTGTCGTCAACAGGTACGCCATCGTTCTTTATCAACCCGTTGGACGTGTTCCACGGCGACCTGGGCGTGATGACGGCTGACGACGTGGTGCTGGCCATCTCGAACTCGGGCCAGACGGACGAACTGCTGCGATTCATACCGATGGTGCTCCACATGCACATTCCTATCATCGGCATGAGCGGTAATCCAGAGTCGCTACTGGCAAAATATTCCACCTGCCACTTAAACGTGGGTGTGGAGAAAGAGGCCTGTCCTATGAACTTGGCGCCGACGAGCTCGACAATGGCGCAACTGGCGATGGGCGACGCGCTGGCCATAGCCCTCATCGAGAAGCGGGGATTCCAGCCGAGGGACTTCGCACAGTTCCATCCAGGCGGTGAACTGGGCAAACGGCTGCTGACGACGGCACAGGATGTGATGTTCAAAGAAGACCTGCCGGTGCTGCCACCGGAGATGCATCTGGGCGAAGCGATCATCCTCGTGAGCAAAGGCAAGCTGGGGCTGGGAGTCGCGGTGGTTGACGATAAGATTGTAGGTCTTATCACCGATGGTGACATCCGCCGCGCGATGGAAAAGTGGCAAGCAGAGTTCTTCGACCGTACCGTCAGCGACATTATGACGCGTACACCCAAGACCGTTAAGGCTGACACGAAGATTACAGAGATACAAAGGATCATGAACAAATATAAAGTGCACTCTGTGCTGGTCGTCGACGACGACAATCATCTGTTAGGCGTCGTAGACCACTACTCGTGCATGATATAAAGCGGGCTTGCCCGAATAGATAATGGAAAATGGATAATGGAAAATTTGCTACCGCAATGAAGATAAAGAAATTACTGATCGGATTGATGCTGGCATTGCCGATGGTGGCAGTGACGGTTTTGCAGAGGGTGACGCTGAATGCGGCACCAGGCGACTTCCTGTTTAAGACACTTGACGCGCGGGAGGGACTGACCTCCAGCCAGGTGAACTGCATCCTGAAGGATTCGCGGGGATACGTGTGGTTCGGAACGCCTGCGGGATTGTACCGTTTCGACGGCTACACCTTCCGCAACTTCCAGAGCGACTCGCAGGACGGCTCGAGCCTGAACGACAGCTACATCAACTCCATCCAGGAGATGCTGGACGGCAACCTGCTCGTCGAGACATCGTCGGGCTATTGCATCTATCACCCGCAGACGGAGACCTTCGAGCGCGACATGAAGCAGACGTTCGCCAGAATGGGTATCGAGACCATCCCGAGCATCGTGTATATCGACCGTCATAAGAACCTCTGGGGCGCCATCCCCAACAAGGGCGTGGTGTGCTACAACCAGCAACAGCAGCTGCTCTATGAGTTTGGCTATACGAACGACGCACAGGGCATCCCGCAGGGTGTGGTCTGCTCGATCAGTGAGTGCAGAGACGGAGCAGTTATCGTATATGACGACGGTAAACTGGTGTGCTGCGATGTGATGCACCAGCAGCATACCGTCTGGGCGACGGAGGGACTTGAGCAACTGAAGAACCGCCGGACGAAGTCGCTGCGGGCGTTTGCAGACCAGCAGGACAACATCTGGCTCTACGGACAGGGCACGCTGTATATGTACAACAAGAGCGCCAACATGTGGGACACTAACATCGGGCCCTCGCTCGGACTGACTGGCTATGGCGTAGACCGCAACATCAACGGAATGGCGGGCGACCGCTCAGGAAACATCTGGATTGGTAGTGACCAGTTAGGTCTGCTGAAGATGGACGTGAACACGCATGAGGTGAATAGCGTAACGCCACGTAATATCAATATGAACCCGGGGGAGATTGACAAGATCAGCATCCAGAGTGTCTATGTAGACGATACCGACCTGCTTTGGGTAGGTACGGAGAAGTCGGGCGTTGCCTTCTGCGGACAGTACATCTACCGCTTCGGTGCCCGCCATATCGGCGACGTCACAGCCATCACGCAGGATGCCAGCGGCAACATCTGGTATGGTACGAGCGACAAGGGTGTGATCGGCTACGAGGGGAATCTGGCAAGTATGAAGGTGTCGTGTCTGGCCACCACCCAGGACGGCAGCCTATGGATCGGTTCGAAGCGCAACGGTCTGACCCGCATAAAGGACGGTGTGTCGAAGATCTACTCGCTGGCAACGGACAGTAGCGCCACTCTCATCGACGACCATATCAACGCGCTCTGCACGGATAAAATCGGTAACCTGTGGATTGCCACCAACGGCGGTATGCAGGTGTACAACCCCAAGATGAACACGTTCTCGTCGTACACCCGCGAGAACGGCAAACTGTCGACGAACAACATCACCTGCCTGTTCTACAACAAGAATGGCAAGAGTAACGACCTCTACGTAGGTACGGCAGAGGGTCTGCTCATCCTAAACCTCTCAACAACGGACAGGACGATGCTCACAGGCAACAAGTCGAACCTGAAGTCGTTCACCAACAACTATATCACCCAGGTGATGCAAGACTCCCGCGGACTGATCTGGATCGGTACACGTGAAGGTCTGAACATCCTGAACCTCGAGAACGACTCATTGAACTACCTGACGGAGAAACAGGGACTGAGTAACAATAATGTCTGCGGTATCGCAGAGGACAAGAACCACAACATCTGGGTGACCACCAGCAGTGGTGTGAGCCGTATCGTCGTGCAGCGTAACCACGAGGAAGGCACAAACAACTACGGCCTCTACAACTACACGACGGCCGACGGTCTGCAGAGCAATGAGTTCAACCCAGGCTCCATCATCACCCAGCAGGACGGCAACGTACTGCTCGGTGGCCTCTACGGTGTGAACTGGGTGGTGGAGAAGGCCAACGACGACACTGACGCCCTGCCACGCGTGATGCTCACACAGTTGTTTATCGGCGAAGAGGAAATCTTCACTGGTCATATGTACCAGGAGCGTATCGTGCTGCCACAGGCCCTCAACGAGACGAACAAACTCGAACTGGGTCACAACCAGAATACATTCACCATCAAGTTCGCTGCCGGTAACTACAACCAGAGCGAGCGCCTGCAGTTTATGTACTGGATGGAAGGCAAGGACGAAGACTGGCGCAACGGTAATGCTTTGACGCACGGTGTCACCTTCCGCGACCTCCCCAGCGGCAAGTATACACTGCACGTGAAGGCCGTTAGTGCCGAGGGTGCCGTCAGTAACCAGGAGCGTATACTCGAGATCAACATCGCCCGCCACTGGCTGCTTTCATGGTGGATGATTCTCGCCTACGTCATCATCCTGCTCGTGATTATCTACTTCTGGCGCATCGGCATCAAGCAGCTGAGAGTCATCAAGGCCCGCAAGAAGGCTGTCATCCGTGAACTCGCCCTGCAGCGTGAGGAGATCAAGGCCGCCAGTGAGGATCTGCGTCAGCCGATGGCCCGCATGACCTCTATCATCGGCAACCTCTCTGAGAAGGAGAAGACACTCGAGGAGCGCGAACAGCTTAACGCCCTCCACTCGCAGATGCTGCAGATCATCACCCGCGTAAGTGACATGCAGACCAGCCTGGAGCATCCGGAGGAACGTGCGAAGAACGCTGTCCACGACCGTCTGGAACTCAACGGACGCGGCGAGATCGAACTGCCCGACATCGGCACCGAGAGCCTCACTTCTGAGGTTACGATGTCAAGGGCTGCCCTCGACGCACCGACGATGAAGTTCACCATCGTGATGATCGACGACAACGACGACTTCCTGAAGTTCGCCACCTCGCGCTTCAAATATGTCTACAACTTCTTCCCCTACAACAGCAGCGAGAAGGCTGCTGCCGATCTGGAGGAAATGCAGTGCGACCTTGTCGTCTGTAAGCAGGATATGCCCGGACTGACTGGTAGCGACCTCTGTAACCAGTTGAAGATGAACCCGAGGACGCAGAAGATCAAGTTCGTGCTGATGACGGAGGGTGTGCTGACGCCACAGGATATGCGGTCGCAGAACATCACGCTCTCTGCCGACGACTACCTCTCGAAGCCGTTCAATCTGCAGGATGCCACGATGCGCTTCAACAAGATCCTCGGCCTCGGTCCCATCGAGATGAACAGCGACCTCATCGAAGGCGCAGAGACCCGTATGCTCGAAGACCGCAACGCCAGTATGACGACGGCCACAGAGAGCATCGATATGGGTGAGATCAAGAAGAGTGACGACAACGATGACATCATCGCCGCCGACGATCCGATGGCCCGCGTGGACACGAAAGTCATCAAGCGCAACGACACCCAACTGGCCACCCAGCAGCCCGTCGTCGAGGAAGTGCCCGAAGAGCAGGAAACGTTGTCAGACTACTCGATGCTCGATGCGATGGATCAGCAACTGCTGAAGAATATCGAACAGTACGTGATGCAGAATATGAGTCGCGGACAGATCAGTCTTGAAGAGATGGCCTCTGCGATGGGCATGGGACGTGTGCCGTTCTTCCACCGCGTGAGAAGCATCACCAACAAGACACCGGCAGAACTCGTGCGCGACATGCGACTGAAGCATGCCTGCATACTGCTGAAACGCACAAATATCAATATGAGTGAGTTGGCCACGAACATCGGCTTCCTGACCGCCGAGAACTTCATCAACATCTTCAGGGAGAAGTTCGGAATGACGCCACTCGAATATAGACTGAAACACAGGAAATGACACTACTCAGACGATCAGCAGGAATCATCGCATTCCTGCTGATATCATTGTATACACATGCGGAGACCAGTGATTCGCTCATCGTCAGACAGATGAGCGAATATGGTATTCGTTTCACCAAAGGCAACGAGGTCAAGTTGCTGATGTCGGGCAAGGAGAAGTTTGCAGATATGTTCGAAGCCATCCGCCAGGCGAAGAGCAGCGTACACCTGGAATACTTCAACTTCCGCAACGACTCCATCGCAGGTCTGCTCTTCGATATCCTCAGGGAGAAGAGGAAGGAGGGTGTGGAGGTGCGTGCTGTCTTCGACGGCTTCGGAAACGACTCAAACAACCAGCCGCTTAAGAAAACACACCTGAAGGCACTCCACGAAGACAGCATCGAGATCTACGAATTCGACCCTATCCGCTTCCCCTGGGTGAACCACATCTGGCCACGCGACCACCGTAAGATTGTGGTCATCGACGGAGAAATCGGCTATACGGGCGGTATGAATGTGGCCGACTACTATCTCGTGGGCACAGAACAGGTGGGCGAATGGCGCGATATGCACTGTCGCATCGAAGGTCCGGCGGTGAACGAGTTGCAGGATATCTTTGTCCGCTTCTGGGAGAAACTGACGAAAGAGAAACTGACGGACGAGAAGTACTTCCGGGGTAAAGAGGCCGGCAACAAAATGGTGGGCATCGCAACCCGTGAGCCCCACACCACTAACAAGATCATGCGGCAGTTCTACATCAGTGCCCTCGATAACGCTCAGGATTCCGTGAAGATTGTCAACCCTTACTTCTGCCCCACCTCATCCGTCATCAAAGCGCTGAAGCGCTGTGCGGAGCGGGGCGTGAAGATGGATATCATCATGTCGTCGAGATACGATGTGCCGTTAGTGCCTGACGTCGTGTATTATAATCTCCGCAAGTTGATGAAGCGGGGAGCGAAGATCTGGCGCTATCGTCCAGGTTTCCACCATTCGAAGATTATGATGGTCGACGGCAAGTATTGTACCGTCGGCAGTACGAACCTCGATGCCCGCAGCCTGCGCTTCGACTATGAGATCAATGCCCTGATTATCGACAAGGATGTAACACGCCAACTGGAGGATAAGTTCATCGAGGACACGAAGAAGTGCGACCTCCTGACCGAAGAGGAATACAAACGAAGCCGCAGCACCTGGAAACGGTTCAGAGGTTGGCTGGGACATCTGCTCACACCATTCTTATGAGGAACACGACTATTTCCATCGCTAAGGGCATCGCCATCATCCTGATGGTCATCGCCCACGCAGAGGCTCCAGGATGGCTGTGCAGGTTTATCTTCGAGTTTCATATGCCCCTGTTCTTCATTACGGCAGGCTACTTCTTCTCGCTGAAATACTTGAACGACGAGGCGACGTTTGTCAAAAAAAGAGTGAAGGGACTCTACTGGCCATTCGTCAAGTGGGCTGTCTTCTTCCTCATCATTCATAATTGGATGTTCGACTTAGGCATCCTCAACGAGACTTTCGGCAACGAGGCGGGGGGCGTCACTCACCCCTACTCCTGGCACCAGATGCAGCAGAACCTGTGGACTATCGTCACGGCAATGGCAGGCTACGATGCTTTCCTTTGCGGGGCGTTCTGGTTCTTCAGGGGACTGTTTGTCGCCAGCATTCTATACCTTATTATATATAAGGTGGTGGATGCGGGACTATCAAGATGTGAGAAATGGGCGAGATGGGCCGGGCTGCGAAGAGCGACACCATACCTTATCTGCCTGATCATGCTCCTGCTCTGCGGTTGGAAGACGTACGAGGGGCTGCGTGTGATCAATCTCGTACAGGGCGGTTATCGCGACATGATGGGATGCTTCTTCTTCGGCTGCGGATTCATCTTCCGGCAGTTTGTCGAGGAATACCATAAGGCTACAGACCGCGTGTATGTCTCGCTGCCGATGACGGTCGTCTGCGGTGTGGTTGTATTCTTGTTCTCGAAATATCTGACGGCCAACATGAACTGGCGCTCAACCTATACGCAGTTCCTCTCGCTGCCCGTGCCTGCCCTGCTGGGATTCCTCATGACCTATAATATCAGTCGATGGATAGACTGCACGAAGGGTTATGTCAAGAAGTTCCTGGTGTATACAGGCGACCACACGCTGAATATCTTCATCTTCCATATTATTTCATACAAGGTGGTGAGCCTGGTGAAGATCTGGTGGTACGGGCTCGATCCAAGACAGATCGGCTGCCACATGGTGATACACGACTACTCGCAGCAGGATCTTTTCTGGATACTCTACACCGTCGCTGGCGTAGGGATTCCCCTTTTAGGCACCTGGCTGACGGAAAGGGTGAGTAAGGAAATTAGAGTGAGAAGGGCTCAGAGGATATAGAGCATCATCTGGATCTCTGGTTCTGTTATACCCTTCGCACGGATCAGTTCCAATTCGTTTTCAATCATTGACTCCTTCGACTCACCGCTCTCCTTCAGATAACGGTGGAAACAGTCAGCGGCATCGTCGATATGTCCGCTGAACCAAAGGCAGAAGCCGAAGTTCAGCAGATCGTCGGCAGCGGGTTTGTCGGCTGACAGGAGTTGATTGTAGAGTTTCTCCGCCTGTTCGTATTTGCCGTTGCAGGTGAGTGTCCAGGCCAGTACGCGGTTCACGTTCGCATCGTCTTCCGACTCGTAGTTCAGGCGGAAGAGCAGTCGCTCAGCCTCGTCGTAGCGCTTGAGATTGGAGAGACAGACGGCCTTGTTGAGGAGGTAGGATTTGGTCTTGGGGGGAGTGGGCTGAACGGGCGAATCTAGGTTGGAGGCGAGGGAGAGGAGGCGATCGTAGGTGTCGAGGGCCTGCTGGTAGTCGCCTTCGTTGAAGAGCGCTCTCGCATAGCCGGCGAGGGCGCGCTGGCTGTCGGGCTGCAGGGTGAGGGCTTGGGCGTAGTTGGATTTGGGGTCACGACCGAGATAGGCGGACATCATATAGTAATGGAAGTCACGACGGTGCTCACCGTAATTATCCAGCATGGCGGCAGCTTCAGTACGCCTGTTCTTCTTCAGCAGGAAAGCAGTCACATCGTTGAAAGAAGTCTCGATATGTGTCTGACTGAAGGCAGGCTTCGACAGGAAGAGGTAGTCGTGCTGCTCTGGGTCGAAGATGTTGCGGAAGGCATCGCGATCCTTGCACAGACGGAAGAAGCGATACAGGTCCTGCAAGCACATACGCCGGATGAAGGTTGGCGTGTTTTTCTCTTCTGCGGCGAACTCATAGAACGAGGACCCACTGTTCTCGACGAACTCCATATAACTGGGCGGTATCTTGCTGGCCACCTGCTCAAAGGCCAGCGTGAATGAGTACTGGTCGCTGTTGCAGAAGGGGGCACCGTGAAGGACGTTCTGGAGGAACCGGCTGTTTCTGAACTTCTCGGAGATGGCCTCCAGGTCAGGATGGTTGAAGTCGAAGGGTATGAACCAGTTGGCCACCTCGTTGAAGAACGGGAAGCGCTTCATCTGGGAGAATCCGCCGAAATAGATATCCGATCCCTGTTTCTGCATATCGAGCATCTTGTGGAAGCTAGCCTCGAGACGCTCCAGATTGGCTTCTGTCTCATCAGGATGCAGGATCTCGTTGAGGTCGCTCTCTTCGGTCTCTTCTATCCCGTTGCGGGTGATGCGGAGGCCGGGCTGCTTCATCAGGTCGGGCATGATCTCATTCTGAATGGTGGCGTGATCGCGCTCAGCATCGATACAATAGAAGAGCTGCTTCTGCAACTCGACGAGTTCCTGACAGCAGGCTTCATTTTCGAGAAGGGACTCCACCTGGGTATTTGCCTCTGGGTAGATGCTCCGGGCGATCTCGGTATCGAGGGCGAAAGTCCAGCCGATGAGGGCTCGCTGGCGCACCTCTTCGTCGACGGCTTTCTGATAGAGGTGTATCAGGAGACGGAACTTGGCAATGTCGAAGCAGCTGACCGCCGCCAGCATCACGGCTGTGACGAGGAGCTGACTGTCGGCCGTATCGACAGTTGGAGAGAGCAACATCTCTTCCATCGCTGAGGAGAAGCCGTCAGTCCAGACGCCGGAGGTGAGGATATAGTCGAAGAGTTCGATCAAAGAACGGTGATGCCTCTGATAGAGCTGCTTACGCTTGGGCTCAGCGGTATGAGGGGCTTCAAGCTGGAGCATCGCCACCTCAGAGACGAACGACTCAAGCTCCTCGCGGATGTTCTGCGGGGCCCAGTCGCGAGCGGCCATGTGAGACCGATAATAGAGCGACGAGAACAGGGGTGTGTGGCGGATGCTGTAGGCACTGGCGATATTGGCGTAGAGCACATACATGCGCTTCAGCAATGTGTCATAGAGGTTTGGCAGCTGCGGATCCTTGAAGCCACGACGCCAGTAGTCGGCCATCAGCTGATAGTCTGACCTGATGGCGAAGAGACGGTCGGCATTGACCTGATGGGGATAGACGGCGAGGAAATTATCCATCGCGGTGATGGCCTCGCCGAGGTTGCGACTCAGCAACTGGGTCAATATGAGGTTGAGTGCTTCGTTTTGTACCATTCTTCTCACTTTTTCACTTTTGAAAGCCATTGCTTTGCCCGCGCCACATCCTTCTCACGAGGAGCCTGAACGTGCTCGTATTTCAACGTGTCAGGCAACTGACGAAGGGCCTGCTCAGACAGCTTATAATACTTTCTGATAATGTCATGATAATGTTTCATACCGTGCTGGTTCAACGAGTCGCAGGCCTTGTTGTAGCCCTTGATCAGCACCTCGCGCTGGCGCTGACGGTTCGGATGGCTCATCACGACGCTGTCTTCGACGATGACGCCCATCTGCATATCCAGTTTGCGGGTGTCGAGCAACACGTGGTGTTTCAGCAGCAGCGCCTGTGTCACCTGCGGCTGCGTCAGCAGCAAGGCATCCATCTCGTTGTTCTCCAACATATCCAGCCTGACATTCACATCGTTCACCTGAATGCGGAACACACGTTCCGTCTTCAGCTTGGCACTATCGACGGCGAGGTCGCCCAACAAGTCCGTCACGGAGTAGCGCGTCATCGCCAGCATATGGTCATCGAGATGCTTGAGGTCGGTGATACGTTGGTTGCGGTTGGCGATGAGCAGCCAATAGGCGTTGGTCGCCGTCACATATCCGATCGTCATATTCCTACTGACTCCTGTCTCCTGTCTCCTGACTCCTGACTCCTGTCTCCTGACTCCTTTCATCCTCTCTGCCCTCACGAGGTCGGAAACGGCCATCTCCACCCTACCACGCTGCAGGGCGGTATCGCAGTCCATCTGAGCCGTAAAGTACTTCAGACGGATATCCACGACGGTATCGAACATCTCGCGCTCCTCTGCCACAAACAGCGGCAGGCAGTCGAGCGTAGGCATCACGGCCACCTTCAAGGCCGCCGAGTCCTCGCGCAACTCCCGCGTCCGCTTCTCCTGCTTCAGGCGTTTCGTCTCGTCATACGACATTCCGCAGCCCACAATCAGCAGTGCAACCACTATTCCTATCAATAATTTCTTCATAATCGTGTGCAAAGGTACGACATTTTTTTGCAAATTCCAAAAAAAGTCGTAACTTTGCAATCAATATGGCAAAAGACAAGATAGCATACGTATGTGAGAACTGCGGCCAGGAGTCGCCGAAGTGGATAGGAAAGTGTCCGGCTTGCGGACAGTGGAACACGTTTAAGGAGATCAAGGTATCTTCTTCCCCTCCTAAGTTAGGAGGGGTGTCCGCAGGACGGGGTGGTCTGAACAGCCGCTCCGCCCAATCATCCGCCGCTGCCGTCGGGCGAGCCCTCCGACTGAGCGAAATCTCCAATCACGACGATCCTCGCATCGACCTGCACGACGAGGAATTGAACCGCGTGCTCGGTGGTGGTCTCGTACCGGGCTCGATCGTGCTCCTCGGCGGTGAGCCTGGCATCGGCAAGTCCACCCTCTCGTTGCAGACGATGCTCCGCCTGCCGGAAAAACGCATCCTCTACGTCAGCGGTGAGGAGAGCGCCCACCAGTTGAAGATGCGTGCAAACAGGCTTGGCGGCGAGAACGACAATTTCCTCATCCTCTGCGAGAACTCCCTGGAGAACGTCTTCGAGCATATCAAGGATGTGCAGCCGGAACTGGTGGTCATCGACTCCATCCAGACGATCATGACGGAGGATGTTGAATCTTCCGCAGGCTCCATCGCACAGGTCCGCGAGTGTGCCTCGTCGTTGCTCCGCTTTGCCAAGACCAGCGGCGTGCCCGTCATCCTCATCGGCCACATCACGAAGGAGGGAACGCTGGCAGGTCCGAAGATCCTGGAGCACATCGTCGACACGGTGATCCAGTTCGAGGGCGACCAGCACTACATGTACCGCATCCTGCGCTCGATTAAGAACCGCTTCGGAAGCACATCAGAATTAGGTATCTACGAGATGCAACAGAACGGACTGCGACAGGTTTCCAATCCTTCGGAACTGCTGCTGACACAGGATCACGACGGTCTTTCCGGCATTGCCATCTCCTCTGCCATCGAGGGCGTCAGACCATTCCTCGTCGAAACGCAGGCTCTGGTATCGACAGCCGCCTACGGTACGCCCCAGCGATCTGCCACCGGTTTCGACCAGCGACGGCTGAACATGCTGCTGGCCGTACTCGAGAAGCGCGTTGGCTTCAAGCTGATGCAGAAGGATGTGTTCATCAACATCGCCGGCGGCCTGCGGGTGACCGATCTTGCGATGGATCTTTCCGTCATTGCCGCTGTGCTGTCGAGCAATGTCGATACGCCCATTGAGTCGGGCTGGTGTATGGCCGGTGAGGTAGGACTGAGTGGCGAGGTGCGCCCCATCAATCGCATAGAACAAAGAATCGCCGAAGCCGAGAAGTTAGGCTTCAGCGATATGATCATTCCCAAATACAATCTTCAAGGCTTCGACGCGAAGAAGTTCCACATCCGCCTGCATCCCGTCCGCAAGGTCGAGGAAGCCCTCCGCGAACTCTTCGGATAACAACAACGTCTTTTTTTAATAACGACAACCAGGACAACTAAGACAACATTAATTGGCGACAACATGTCGCCACAGGCAGAAGTTCTGCCTGAAAAAGGTTGTCTAAGTTGTCAAAGTTGTCGTTAATTATTATAAGTAGTCGGATCATCGATTCCGGCTTCGAGGAGGGCTTCGTGGCGCTCGACGCAGGTGCCGCACTTGCCGCAATGGCGATCGCCGCCCTTGTAGCATGACCAGGTTTCAGCGTAGTCGATGCCCAGTTCCTTCCCCCGGCGGGCGATGTCGGCCTTCGTCCAATGGGTGAACGGCGTCAACAGTCCCACATTCACATACGTTCCCGCACGTGCTGCCTCGTCGAAGGCATTCACGAACTGCGGCGTACAGTCGGGATAGACGGTATGGTCGCCCGCATGGTTCGCCATCATCACAAACTTCAGGTCGTTCGACTCCGCGATACCGACGGCAATCGACAACATGATACCGTTTCGGAAGGGCACCACCGTCGATTTCATGTTCTCGTCGGCATAGTGTCCCTCGGGAATCGCATCAGCCCCTTCGAGCAGCGAACTCTTGAAATACTGGCTCATAAACTCCAGCGGGATGACGATATGCCGGATGCCCAGCCGCTCACAATGCAGACGGGCAAAGGGTATCTCACGGGCATTATGGTTCGAGCCATAGTCGAACGACACGGCCAGGGCGATGCGCTCCTGCTGGTCGTAAAGCAGTGTCACGGAATCCATGCCACCGCTCAGGATAATCACTGTATCTTTCTTCATTTCGGCTGCAAAGGTAGTGATAATTTGGCACGAATCGCGCGAATTAACACGAAAAAAGATAATAAATCAAAAAAAAACAAGTCATTCGTGCCATTCGTGCCTTAAATTTAGTAACTTTGCACTCTCGATTAAAACGAAGTTTTTCACATTATTAATAATAATATTAGCATTATGACTATCAACGAATTCAACTTTGCCGGTAAGAAGGCAATCGTACGTGTAGACTTCAACGTACCCCTTGACGAGAATGGTAAGATTACTGACGACACCCGTATCCGCGGTGCCCTCCCCACCCTGAAGAAGATCCTGGCCGACGGTGGTGCCACCATCATCATGTCGCACATGGGTAAGCCCAAAGGAAAGGTGAACCCCAAACTGTCACTCGGTCAGATCCGCGAGGCTGTGGAGAAGGCTCTGGGCGTGCCCGTGGCATTCGCTCCCGACTGCGCTAAGGCTGCCGACGCTGCCGCTGCCCTGAAGATGGGTGAGGCCCTGCTGCTCGAGAACCTGCGCTACTATCCCGAGGAGGAAGGCAAGCCCGTGGGCATCGAGAAGACCGATCCCGCCTACGACGAGGCCAAGAAGGC
>JAEEPF010000057.1 GCA_016284635.1 Prevotella sp. | reverse complement strand
CTGCCGCCATGGGTGAGGAAGCAGGTGCGGAGTACCTCGACTCAATCAACAACGAGAAGGTGTATATGGGCATCTACTCGCTGAAGCAGTGCCGTGAGATGGAGATTGGCCTGGGTCTTGACCTGAAAGGCGGTATGAACGTAATCCTCGAGGTGTCTGTGCCCGATGTCGTCGACGTGCTCGCCGACCACAAGCAGGACGCTGCCTACAAGAAGGCTATGGAACTGGCCAAGAAGGAAGAGGAAACCAGTCAGAACGACTTCATCTCCCTGTTCATTAAGTATTGGAAACAAGAAGGCAATGGCCGTCCCCTCGCCGCTATCTTCGCTACTCAGCAGATGAAGGGCAAGGTGAGCACCCAGAGCACTGACTCTGAGGTGGAGGCTGCACTCCGTACAGAGGTTGCCTCAGCTGTTGACAACTCATTCAACGTGGTTCGTAACCGTATCGATAAGTTCGGTGTCGTCCAGCCTAACATCCAGAAGCTCGAAGGCCAGAGCGGCCGTATCATGGTCGAGATGCCTGGTATCAAGGAGCCGGAGCGTGTGCGTAAGCTCCTCCAGGGAAGTGCCAACCTCGAGTTCTGGGAGACCTACAACTCTCAGGAGATCACCCCGCTGCTGGCTCAGCTGAACCAGCGCTATGCTATCCAGGGTGGTGAGGTGGTCGAGGAAGACACCACCGCTACTGCTGCTGAGGCTGTTGCCGACACCGTGAAGGCTGCTGCCAACGACCTGGCTTCCAAACTGGCTAAGAAGGACAATGGTGCCGATGCCAAGGCTATCGAGCAGGCAAAGAAGCAGAACCCGCTGTTCTCTATCTTCCAGCCCACACAGGGCAACACCCTCGCTGTGGTTGGTTATGCCAATGCCCGCGATACTGCTGAGATCGACAAGATCATCTTCTCTGACCTCGCCCGTCAGATCTTCCCTGCTGAGTTGAAGCTCCGCTGGGGTGCCAAGGCTGAGGACTTTGGTGGTCAGAATACGAAGGGTGACATCTTCGAGCTCTATGCCCTGAAGATCACAGAGCCTTCTGGCCGTGCTCCGCTGGAGGGTGATGTCATCACCAACGGTAAGGACGACTTCGACCAGATGGGTCATCCCTGTGTGTCCATGCAGATGAACTCTGACGGTGCCCGTCGTTGGAGTCAGATTACGAAGCAGAACATCGGTAAGGCTGTGGCCATCGTCCTCGATGACGCTGTCTACTCTGCTCCCCGTATCCTGACTCAGATCGATGGTGGTAACTCTCAGATCACAGGTAACTTCACCATCGAGGACACAAAGGACCTTGCCAACACACTGAACTCTGGTAAGATGCCGGCTCCTACCCGTATCGTACAGGAGGAGGTCGTCGGTCCGTCACTCGGTGCCCAGTCTATCAAGCAGGGTGTCATCTCATTCGTTGTGGCCTTCGTGCTGCTGATGATCTACATGATCATGCTGTATGGCTGGATTCCTGGTATCCTCTCCGATATCGCCCTGCTCTTCAACCTGTTCTTCACCCTCGGTATCCTGACTTCGTTCCAGGCTGCACTGACGATGCCTGGTATCGCCGGTATCGTGCTGACGCTGGGTACGGCTGTGGATGCTAACGTGCTGATCTATGAGCGTATCAAGGAGGAGCTCCGCAAGGGTCTCTCAGTGAAGGAAGCCCTCAACAAGGGTTATTCAAATGCCTTCTCGGCCATCTTCGACTCGAACCTGACGTCTTTGATCACAGGTATCATCCTGCTCTACTTCGGTACAGGTCCTGTGAAGGGCTTCGCCACCACTTGGATCATCGGTATCTGTGTATCGTTCTTCACCGCTGTCTATATGACACGTGTCGTCTACGATCACATGCTGAACAAGGATAAGTGGACCAAGCTGACCTTCGTCACTGCCTACTCGAAGAACCTGATGCAGAACGTGCACTACAACTTCATGGGTGTCTATAAGAAGTCGTTCATCATCTGGGGCGCTGCAGCTGTTATCTTCTGCATCTCGTTCGCCGTTCGTGGCCTGAGCCAGAGTATCGATTTCACGGGTGGTCGTAACTACGTGGTGACTCTCGATAAGGAGACTCCCGTTGAGGAGGTGCGCCAGGCTCTTGCCGGTGCCTTCATCAACACGATGGGTGAGAATGCCCAGAAGGAGGCTAACACCAGCGTTATCGCCCTGGGTACCGACGGTAAGACTGTCCGTATCTCTACCAACTGGGATATCGAGTCTAACAATCCTGAGGTTGACGACCAGGCTGAGACCATCCTCTTCAACACCCTGAAGAAGGCCGGACTCGTGAGCCAGGAGAACGTGGAGCACTTCAAGAATCCTGATGTCCGCGAGGGTGGTTCTATCATCAGCTCTGCAAAGGTGGGCCCGTCTGTGGCTAAGGATATCACTTATGGTGCTATCATCTCCGTCATCATCGCCCTCATCGCCATCTTCCTCTACATCCTGCTGCGCTTCCGCAACGTGGCCTTCTCAGTAGGTTCTACCGTTGCCCTCGCCCTCGATGCCCTCATCGTGATTGGCTGGTACAGTGTGCTGTGGGGATGGGTTCCGATGTCACTCGAGATCGACCAGACCTTCATCGGTGCTATCCTGACGGTGATCGGTTACTCCATCAACGATAAGGTGGTGGTCTTCGACCGTATCCGTGAGAACATCGGCCTCTATGGCAAGCGCGACCGTCAGCAGCTGTTCAACGACTCGCTGAACCAGACGCTCGCCCGTACCATCAACACCTCTGTGACGACGCTGATCGTGTTGCTCGCCATCTTTATCCTCGGCGGCGACTCCATCCGTTCGTTCTCGTTCGCTATGATCCTGGGTGTCATTTTCGGTACGCTGTCTTCTATCTTCATCGCTGCTCCTGTGGCTTACCTGACACTGGGTCGCACAATCAAGGAGGAGGAAGCCGTTCCCGCCAAGAAGTAATCCGAGGTTTACACCTTAATAAATAGTAGAGGAAGCATTGCCCATCGGCAGTGCTTCCTTTAGTTTTATTCCGCATGGGACATTGAGATGGGCCAAGTTAGGGTGATAGATATGCCAAGTCTTAGTTATGCTGATGCCTTGTATGCATATATAGTAGGCATTGTTATCACTTGTACAAGGCTAAAGTAAGACTCACGGAAGGCATTTGGAACAAGCTATTGAAGGCATCATCGTAAAGATGTGACTTATATATGCAAAATGAAAAGAAGATATGGAGCGATTAGTTTACATAGACTAAAGCGGGACTTCCCTTAGACTAAAGTCTGGGTTTAGTGCCTGTAAAGACCCAGACATCAATTCACACTACAAAGGACACAAGGGACAAAGAAATCAGCCCGTGCCTTGCGGGCACGGGCTGACGGGATGGATGATGATGCGAGTTATTCGCGAACATTGGCGGGCTGGTCGGTGACCTCCTCCTGGGGATCGTCCACATTGTCCGTTATCGGCGTGTCGGGGATAACGGGTGTGTCCTCGATTCCCGTGCAGGCTGTCAGTGCCATAGTGGCAAAGACAGAGGCGATCAGAAATTTGATTCTATTCATAACTTTTATTTTTTATTGTTTTATTCTCACTTAATCACGACCTTCTTATTATTAATAATGTACAGGCCCTTGGTGGGAGCGGCGACGCGCTGGCCCTTCAGGTTGTAGTACTCACCCTTCTGACCGTCGGCAGCCACTCGGTTGATGCCGGTAGCGTCACCCTCTAAGCTGTAGCCACGGGCAGAGGCCTTTGCTTTCGGGATAGCCAGCCAGGCGCGATGCCCCTCGATCTGGAAAGCAGCACCGCCCTCAGCGCCCCAGTACCAGCCGAAGACATTAGACTTGTCAGAGTTGGAATGACCGAAGGCGAGCTTGTAGAACAGGCAGTCGCCAGAGGCCGTGGTTGTCGTGGCCTCGTCACTGCCCTCGAGCAGGTTCTCACCGATAAAGAAGCCTCCTACGCCTGTTGGCTGGAGAATGAAGCTGCCTCCTCTCTTATCGTCAGACTTCAGCATAACGGCTGTGCCTGCTGGAACCATAGGTATCTCCTTATAGGTCAGAGCATCCGTAGTAGCAGCACTGACGACGTATGCCTTCAGACCTGTGGGCAGGGCATAGTTGGTCTTTGAATCATAGAAGGTGGCATAGCCGGCCTCCGACAGGGTGACCTCTGCTGGTTCGGCAGTACCGGTGCTCACAACAGCTGCAGGACCGAATCCACCCATTGCGTTGGCAGCGCGGATGGTGATGCTCTCGATGCCTGGGATGAAGTCGATGCCACTGAGGTCGAAGCTCGAACCCTCGGTGATGCCTACAAACACGTCGTTGAGGAAGATGGCGTAGGCGATGGCACCGTTGTTGGCAGGTGTCCAGCTGACGACGTTGTTCTCAAACTTGGCATTGGCGGGAGCCTCCAGCTGACGGGTCAGCATAGCGGGATTCCACTGCTTCTCGAGGTTCTCTGAGAACATCATCTCGTAAGTGAAGCCAGCGGCCTGCTCAGCATTGATGATCGTCTCGAAGTCGCCACCGTGAGAGTGGATGATGTTCGATGCAGGCGTGATGTTGTTGCCTGCAGCATCCAGCGTGTTGTACTCGCCGAAGAGCACGGGATCGGTATTGTTCATACCCTTCTCGATCCAGCGCGAAGAGATGAGCGTTGCGGCGGCATTGTCGTCGAGCGTGGTGTTCAGATAGACAGTGATGGGCTGGTTGTTCCAGGTACGTCCGAAGTTCCAGGTGCCGTTGCCCAGTGCGAGGTCTACGACGTTACAGTTGTCGAAGACATAGCCGAACTTCACCGTTCCGCGAGGAGCGACGACGGTACGGCTGCCCTTGAGGTCGAGCTGACGGGGCTCTAGCGAGAGGGTGGTGTTCTGGAAGCGTACATCGCCACCACCGCAGATGAAGTCGACGGTACCGTGGATGTCGCAGTCCTCATAGTACGACTGCATATTGTCGTTCGAGCTGTAGTAGGTGTCCTGGCAAGAGAGCATGCGGATGTTCTTACCGATGGTGCGGTTACCGGCATCGTTGATGACGGCTGCACGTCCGCCCACCTGCTTGTTGTCGAGGGCACCATAGTAGTCGAGGGCGTTCTGCAACGTGAGATCCTGCAGGTAGAGGTTCGTACCGCTGACGTTGAACATATCGGCGCTGCCGAGGCCCTCGATGCTCTTGTCGGGAGCCGTCACGATGATGGTGTTCTCCGTCGACTGTCCGATGATTGAGATGTTATGTCCGCTGATGGCGGTCTTCACAGTCTCGCCGAGGTCGTAGGTGCCGTCGGGCACGAAGATGAATGAGCGCTCAGCGTCCTTGTCGGCATTGGCGCCGTTAACGATGTCGAGCACCTCGAGGAGGCTCTCTGCGCTGCCGGGCTTCACGAAGTACCACTGGCCCTGGCTCTCGTAGTTGGTCTCGCTGGTGTTGACAATCTTCACGCCGTGGAGATACATCTCGCCCTCGGTGCTGAGGTTCAGGGTGATGGTGCCGCCTTCGCCCTCGTAGTTGAAGGCAACGATCTCTGCATCCACATCCTCATTGTTCTTGCCTGGCAGCGTGCCGATCTGCTGGCCGTTGGCGTCGGTGATGATGATGTCACCGGCATTACCGTAGCGGCAGAGGGTCAGCGATACGATGGCCTTCGGACCTACGAGCAGGTCGATCTTGTTCTCAGCGTCGCCCTTGAAGGCCCAGCCGTGCTGTGCATCGTGCCAGTAGAAGCTGCCAGAGGGATTGAAGGCCTCGTGGTCAGCGGGATCAAAGAGCTTGTCGGTGAGGTCGAAGACGTACTTCTTGTAAGTACTGGGTGCTTCGATCTCTGTTGCGACAGCGTAGAGCGTGATGTCGCTGGTGACGACATCTTCAGCAGTCCACTTCTCGCCGCCTGCGGTCTTCTTGAACCAGCCGCGCACCTTCATGTCGTCAGGAGCGGTAGCGTTGTTGTAGTCAACGTCGAACTCGCCGATCACTTCGTCCTTCTCGCGGGTATATATGCCGAGCACCGTCTGCTTGTCGGTGTCGATGTATGTCAGATTGAAGTCGGGCTTCTGTACGAAGGTCAGGACATAGTCGAGTGTGGTCTCACCCTGAGTCATTGGGATGGTCACGACGCACTGGGTGTCGTCGCCCACATAGCCGATAATGCCTACTTCACCCTTCTTGGCAGTAGCCTCGATGGGGTTGGTCTCACCGATCATAGGCACCTTCTTCGAGAGCTCCATCGTTGCCTCGTAAGCATCGTCGAAGATCTTCTCGGCCTTGAACTCCTCACCGTTGATGGTCACAGTGGCGAGGATGGGCACTTCCTTCTCTGTGCCGCTGAGCGTACCCTCGATGAGGATGTCGCCGAAGCCGATCTGCTTGCCGCTCTGCAGGTGATAGAGGTTGATGAGCAGTGCGCACTTGCCCTCACCGGGTGTGGCACCCTCGATGTCGTATGACAGTTCGCTGACGTTGTCGTTGCGCTCAGGCTTCACGGCCTGGGCCAGTATGACGGTGCTCTTGTCGGGATTCTCCCAGGCGAAGTCGAGCAGACCGTTGTCCGTACCGAAGCGGGTGGTCTTCAGGGAGACCTTCTTCGGGGTGAAAGTGAGGCCGTAGTTCGGCTGGATGATGAAGCGGATGGCGTTGCTCTCGTCGGCTGCCGTTACAGCGCCTTCGGGCTCGTTCTGCTGGGTCTCTGGCATGAACTGCGTCTGATCCTGACGGGCTCCGTAGATAGAGAGGTTGCTGCCGTAGGTCACCTTGCTGGTGACGAAGTAGTCGTTAGCCTCGCCGAAGTCAGCTTTCTGGCCGTCGATGCCAAGACCGAAGTCGAAGAATGCGCTGACGGGCTCGTTGTCGAGGGTTGCCGGTTCGTGCTCACTGCTACCACCACTATGGTTGGCGATGGCCACGCTGTGGAGATACATCTCACCGCCAGACTCCATCACTAATGAGAGGGTCGTAGGTCCGCCCTCATATTCGAAGGAAGCCACACCGCCGTCGGCATCCGACTTGGCAGGCAGCGAACCGATGGTTTCGCCCGTATTGGCATCAACGACAGCGATGTTTGTGCCGTTACCATATTGGCAGTTGACAATCGTAATGGTGGCATCGCCAGCGACTTTCAGGTTGATCTTCTCGCCGTTGTAGAATGCCCATCCGTGAGAGGCATCGTGGTAGTAGGCCTTGTCGCCGATGATGTCGATACACTCGTGGTCGGCAGGATCGAAGTTGGAATCTGCCAGATTATAGGAGAATGAAGTGCCTGGGAAGGCAAACTCGATGGCTGTGGCAACGGCATAGAGCGACATATCGCCCTCTACGATGTCTTCTACCTTGTACTTCCTGCCGCCTTCGGGCTTGTTGAACCAGCCTCGGAAGGCACCGCCATCGAGTGCGCTGACATCGTCGGCACCAAAGGCAAACTCGCCGATGGGCTCCTGGCCCTTGACCAGCTGGGTGCCGATGAGCGTCGTACCGTCGTAGTCGAAGTAGGAGAGGGTGTACTCTGCGTTGAGGGCTGCGATCTCTTCCTCAGTCAGCGCGCTGACGCCGACGAAGGGGCAATAGTCCATACCCGTGATGGTCAGAGTGGTAGCCTCACCGGTGTAGTAGAGTACGTCGACGTTGTTCCTGTCGTTCTTCCAGCAGCCTGGGGCGTTGGGCGTCTTCGTGGCTACCACATTGCCTGCGGCGTCGGTCACGTTGATGGTGGCAGGGCTGTAGGTGCACTGTCCGACCGTGATCTTCACGTTCGAGGCGTTGGGTACCACCACTTGCAGGGCTGTGCAGCCGTGCTCGCTGTGGTACTTTCCACTGACGGTGGCAACTGCGCTGGCGTCGTCGGCAGCCACACGGCTGACGGTTCCGTCGTCGGCAACGGCCACACCAAAATTGATTGCTGTTCCTTGGACTTGCTCTTCAGCCGTCAACAGGGTTCCATCCTGATTGTTGACGATGGCGCCAAAGTCCTTGAAACCGTCTGCCCGGCTTACTATCGCAAGCATCAGCAGGAGGCACAATGTGCCCAGTCGTTTCATTTGTTTGGTCATAATGCGTTTGGTTTGTTAAGTTGTTAATTAATTAAATAGGTGAAACTTCGGCAAAGTTAGCACTTTTTCGTGAATTGACCATCGCTTTTGGAATGTTTTTTTCGCAAACGTTTACGTATTTGGGGGTTATTTAGCCACAGATTACACAGATTCTCACAGATTTTGAGATTCACACAGATTCACATGGGTAATAATTCTGTGATAATCATTTCTTCTGTGATCATCTGTGTAATCTGTGGCTAAACTATTTATTTAATTTTGTCTGAATAATCACTAAATAGTCTGAAAACATTTGGCTGCGCGAGGGCTTATGCCTAATTTTGCAGCCGATGATGATGATACGACGCACACTTTTGCTGCTTATCATGGCAGTTGCGACACAGGCTTTCGCCCAGCGGAGGCTTGTGGTGGTCGACGTGGAGACGCTTATTCCCGTCGTTGGCGCCAACGTGGTGAGTAAGGACGGCACTACGACCACAGACTCCTTAGGCTATTTCAGCGTGTCTGACAGTTGTCGCTCGCTGGCTTTCTCACACGTCAACTACGAGCCTCGGATGATCAATCTCACGGAAGTGCGCGATACCGTGTATCTTATCTCCAAACTGCTGAATGTCCGCGAGGTCGTCGTCTTCGGACACGGACCCCACGATGTGCTGCCTGAGGCGCTGAAGAAACAACTGAAGATCAACAAGACGGAAGCCGCACTGGCTGCCGCCGACCCCAGCGCCGTCAATCTGCTCCCCCTCCTGGCTCGTCTCATTCCCAAGAAGTGGCGCCGCAACAAAAAGGAGGAACGCCTCAAGCGCTTAAAGCAGATTTTAGAGGATTATTAGTAACCTTTTCCCCTCCTGAGTAGGAGGGGTTAGGGGTGGTCTGATCCGCCTCAATCTCCGCCTCTTCCTCTGCAGCAACATTCCCCTGCTCAGACCCCCTCTGGCTCCCCCCGCTCGGCTTTGCCGCTTGCTACCAAAGGGACGCAAAAACTCAGGGGGAGAAAAGATTACTCCTAAAATTGGCTTTTCTGCGTCAATAGATGTTAAATATGTTATTAACTAATTAATTTAGTTTAATAACTAAGCGATTTAGTTGTATATAACGAAAACTTTTAGTTACTTTGCACTCAGATATTGATAACGACGCATATTTGATTGTAAGATTAAAAGCAAACGACAATGAAAAAACTGACAAATAAGGAAAAGGAGATCATGGATCTGTATTGGGCGCACGGTCCGATGTTCGTCAAGGAACTCTTAGAGTATTACGACGAGCCCCGCCCGCACTTCAATACACTCTCCACGATGGTTCGTATCCTGGAGAAGGAAGGTTTTCTTGACCACAAGCAGTTTGGCAACACCTACCAGTACTATCCCCTCATCACAGAGGCAGAGTATGGTCGCAAGTCCATCGCTGGCGTCATCAAGAACTACTTCAACGACTCCTACCTCTCGGCTGTCTCCTCCTTCGTCAAGGAAGAGAAGATCAGCGTCGAAGAACTCCGTGAGCTCATAGACCAGATAGAACGACAAAAATGATAAAAAAACAACTATGACAACTATAACAACTTAATGATGGCATGCCATCAAAACAAATGTTGTCTTTGTTGTCTAAGTTGTCGTCAAACAGACAAGAAGATTATGGTTGATTTCTTAATTTACGACCTGAAGGTGGCTGTGCTCATCGCGGTATTCTACATGTTCTACCGCCTGATGCTCGCCCGTGAGACGTTCCATCGTGTGAACCGCATCGTGCTTCTGCTGACGGCAGTTGCCTCCTACGTCCTTCCTCTCGGTGTGATTACCATCCACGAGACGATGACGGTACAACGGACAGCACACGTGGCAGTAGGTGCCTGGCAAGCCGAAGCGGCAGTCGAACAACCAACAATGTCCTTATGGCAGATTGTCTTGCCTATACTATTTATAATAGGTGTGGCACTCACGCTGTCTCATACCCTCTGGTCGTTGTTCAGAATCATCCGTCTTATCAAGCATAGCGAGCAGCATCTCCAGGCCGATGGCACCATCATCTGCGTGACCGGTAACGCAGTGCTGTCGCCCTTCAGCTGGATGCACTACATCGTCATGAACCGTAGTGACTACGAAACCAACGATGCAGCTATTCTCGCTCATGAACGGGGACACATCCGGCTCCATCACTCGTGGGACCTGCTCCTCGTCGACACCCTCACCGCCCTCCAGTGGTTCAATCCCGCCATGTGGATGCTGCGCTCTGACCTCAGGGCCATCCACGAATACGAGGCCGACGGTGCAGTACTCTCTCAAGGGATCAATGCGCGTCAATATCAATACCTGTTAATCACAAAAGCCGCAGGCATCGGCGGGTACTCCCTTGTCAACGGCATCAGTCACAGTACCCTCAAAAACCGAATCAATATGATGTTACATACAAAATCCAGTCGCCGCAGTCTCCTGAAACTGCTGGCTCTCATTCCCATCGTCGCCGTAGCCCTCGCCGTCAATGCCGAGAAAGTGGTCGATGTCCGTTACGATGGCCCCCAGAAGCAGATAACGAAGAAAGGCAGGAAAAATACGACCATCAAAATGGGGGATAATAGGACTGTCCTCCAGGTTGTGGAAACAGACGAAACGAAGGCTGAAACGCCTGAAGCCCCTACTGCTGAGGGGACATTCGAACCTGTTCAAGGCGATGTCTTCGACGTAGTGGAAGAAATGCCTCAGTATCCTGGTGGCGCTCAGGCTCTTCTTGAATTCCTGAACCAGAATGTCCAGTATCCTGAAGAAGCAGAGAAGGCTGGCATTCAGGGGCGTGTCATTGCTACTTTCGTTGTGGAGAAGGATGGAAGCGTTTCGAATGCGAGAGTCGTGAAGTCCGTCGATCCCATGCTTGATGCTGAGGCCCTGCGTGTCATTAACGCTATGCCGAAGTGGAAACCTGGCAAGCAGAATGGTGAGCTCGTTCGCGTCAAGTACACCGTCCCCTTAAGTTTCCGTTTCGATGGCGTTAGAGAGGCTAGGGAAGACCATATATGCGAAGAGGACGGGTCGATCGTCGAAATGGATGTCGAGATGGAGAAATCCAGGGTTGTACGTCCTCTTTTCATCGTTGATGGTCAAATCATGGATGGTAAGAAGGTGTATTCAATCAATCCCAAGACCATCGAACGCTTCTATATGCAGGATGGTCAGGAGGCCGTCGAGAAGTATGGTGAAAAGGCCAAGGAAGGCGTGGTCATCATCACTCTTAAGAAGTCATAATAATGAAAAGACTATTTTCAATGATCACCCTCGCCCTGTTGATGGTTCTACCGGCTCAGGGCGAGGGGGGTGACTCCTTGCAGATCTATGTGCAGGCAGGCGACAGTTGCATGCAGCAGTACAATACTTACGAGGCGCTGAAGTGCTACCAACGGGCTTACGCCATCGCAGAAGCCCAAGATAGCGTGCGATTCTCAATGGAGGGCATCGACGTGATGGATGCCGAGTTCCGTCAATATGTGCCTGAGGACAAGATTCCCCGTGATGTCCGCCTGAAGTTGGCTGACTGCTATTACAAGCGTGCCAATTATCGCCAAACAGCAGAACTGCTGAAGAACATGCCTGAGGACAGTCTTTCCCACGATGCTTTCCGACAACTCGCCTATAGTTATCAGAAGCAGGGCGATAATGATTCCTTTATCTATTGGGCTGGCCAGCTGGTGAATCGATTCCCTATGGATGGCGAGGTGGTGGCAGGACTCACGCTTGCTTATGCCAAAGCCAATCAGCCAGAGAAGGGCGTTATCTGTGGAATGAAATACTCGCTGAAAGACTCTACGAATATCCTGGTGAACAGGGCGTTGGCTGATGCGTGGTTTATGAATCGCGACTTCAAGGCAGCTGGCAAGTTGTACGACCGGCTGCTTGAGCAGGGTGATTCCACCTTCAACACCCTTTACTCCGCCGGCATGTGTTGCTCGCAGCTCGACAGCCTCGAACGTGCCTACAAATATCTTCAGTTGGCCTTCCTCATCAGCGGCATGCAGCACGCGGGCTGTGCCTATCGTCTTGGTGTGGTCTGCGTTGATACCAAGCGGTATCCTGAGGGACTGAACTATCTGAATCTCGCCAAGGAACTCTTGCGTCCAGATACTACCATCATGAAGGCTATTACACTCTCTCAGGGCGAAGGCTACTATCTGACGCAGCACTATCCTGAGGCCGTCACCGCTTGGAAGGAGCATCTCACCTATAATCCCACCTCCGTCGCCACCTATTTCAACATTGCCAATGCCTACGCCTACATCCTCAAGGATGATGAACAGGCCCGCACCTACTACCAGCAGTTCCTCGACCGTGCCGCCGAGGTGGAGAACCCTACGCCCCAGCTCTCCGAGATGGTCGCCCAAGCCCGCGAGATGCTTCAGAAAATACGACAAGACTGAGTTGTTTAAATGTGGCCTGCAAAGCCATATAGTGGAAGACTGAACCTGCGAATGTCGTCAGAGTTGCATTCACGGGTAGCTGCTTTCGTAGCAACTACAGGTACTACCATCAACGACTTTATCAACAAAGCCATCAAAAACTAACTAAAACACGCGGCAGTTTTGTAATGCCATTATTGGACTCCGTCTCACAATGGGGACTGTCCCTATTGTGAGAAATACAAACCGTTGCATCGTCATATTCTGTTAAAACACAAGATTAATAGGATTATCCCTCCAACAATGTAAAGCTTTGATAACAGCCAAACAATTATTCCTATCAAAAACCAATTGATTGCGTCAATACCTTTTTCTTTATAGAGGGCAATAATCTCTTCATTTGGTTCTTTCCAGACCTTTTTCTTTGTAAAGTAATCTAAAATGCAAAATCCTATAATAGCCGTCAGGATAGGAATTAAGAAATAGTAGTCGAATGGCCTTCGGATAAAGGTGAGGTATAAGAGACTTGTAACTGCAGAAAATGCAGACGCAATCCCAAATTGGTACGAGGCCAGCATCTCAATCATTACCACACTAGAATAACCGCCCTTTCTGCCATAAGGAAAAAAGCATTCCTCGCATTTACAAAAACTATAATAGATCTTATTCAGAAACTCCTTCATACTACACTTGCCATTTCTCGTCTTGTGTCATTCATGCTTTATCTTTCTTGTGCCTGCAAACCCCGCTTTTAAACCTGGTACCCCGACCGAGAATCGATTAAAACCCATATAATGGTGTATATCAACAACTTAGGTCTTCGGATTCGCTCAAAAAGTGTAGAAAAAGTGTAGAAAATGACATTTTTACGCTATTTTCCGGCCTTCGAGGCTGTCCTTGCGGCACGAGTTTTGTTTTTAAATTCTGCTGCAAAGATACATCTTTTTGGCGACACCGCCAAGGTTTTCTCAGAAAACTTTGGATGATCTTGATTTTGCCAGTATTTTTAGCCTGCTTATCTACCGCATCTAAGCTATCCCCGATAAACAAAGGCTTTCGAGGGGTTCTTCCCCACACTTTTAACCCCTATACCAACACATCTGGATTTTCCCGCTACATCAGTTCAGTATAAGCGGATGAGATAAAAGACTTATAATGAAACAAAAATTTGTAATAGGAAACATATTTTAACACGCAGGAAAGGCCGGATATATTTGTGACACCCCTTCCCCTCAAGGGGTTGCTTGCTTTCCTCCGTACCCGGCCCGCGAAGTTGTGGGCACGGCGGGGCCGCATGGCGCCAAGGGAGGGGCACGCCCCGACCGTCCCGTATGCACCGAAGGGTTACTTACCCAAAGTAAGGTATACTGATTACTATTACCGCATCTCAGCTATCCCCGATAAACAAAGGCTTTCCGAGAGGTTCTTCCCCACAACTTTAACCCCCTTTCCCCACAACTTTAACCTCTGGGGCCTATTCCTTTCCCCACAACTTTAACCCCCGTACCCACATTGCGGGAATCTGTGTGGGTAAGAAAAAAATAAGTTTTTTTAATTTTTGTTTGGTGGTTTCAAAAATTCTTCTTACCTTTGCCAACGGTTTACAGATGATAGTTCCTTCTATCCGGTATGAGCATCCGTATCTGCTCAGCTTATGGCTTGGGCTTTTTTATTGGCCAAGAGCCAGCGAGTATGAACTCGTGACATCGTGGGAAACTGGTTCAGTCAATTTATAACGGCTGCCATCTCGTAGATTAGCTGCTCTCCGGAGAAGACTACATCTGTAAACCAGCGGGATGTGCAGCCGTTTCCTTGTCACCGTGCCAGCGGAACTGGTTGGTTTACAGATGTAGCGATATGAGACGAATTTTAAGTAATGAAAAAAAATGCCCTAATCTCCTAAAGGAGATTAGGAGTGGTGTACATGTTGTTTCCAAATTGGCTTTCGGGTCTTGAATTTGTTAAATCAAGAGATTTGTTTTGAATATTTTGGTTCGCCAAAGGAAGAAACATATCTTTGCAGCAGAATTTGATTTAAAATAATAAAGACATGGAAGATAAAGGTAAACAACAACACGTAGAGAATATGGATCAAGCACTTGTTCTTGCAGAGCAGATGCTTGACGGCCAAAGCCCTGCTCAAGTTCTGGCATACCAGATCTTTGCACAGCAGCAAGTTCAGGAACGGGTAGATGCCTTGGAGAACATTTTCCTATGCCAGAAGGAAATATTCAATTTCGACGAGGCTGCTGCCTATCTTAGCATGAGCAAATCCACTCTGTACAAGCTCACTTCGAGAAAGGAGATCCCTCACTACAAGCCCAACCGCTTCGTGTTTTTCGAGAAAGCGGAACTTGACAAGTGGATTCGCGCCTCTGTGGTCAAGACAGATGGCCAACTGAATGATGAAGCCAACAGCTACATTATGAGTCACCCTTCGCGCGTATAATAATAGATGAAGAAGTCAGAACTCATACTAAGAACAGACAATAAGGATCTGTCTATATCCTGGTTGTTTGTATGGGCGAAATTCAGGTCTTCACTGACGATCCATCAGATGAGACTTGTAATTCGCATCCTGGAGTTCTGTCAACGAGACCCAAATGGAACCGGGTACAGAGACAATCATCGATGTCTGGAATACCAGAATGATGATGTGGTTTTGAATATGCCAGTCAGTGATGTTTATTTCTCTGATTTCTCGTTGCAGACAATCAGAGATGATTTGACCAACCTTCGTGAGATGACCATAGAATTCTACGATTACGAGAAAAAAGTGTGGCGTGCCTGTGGAATCATCGAAAAACCAGAAGTGCTTGAAAACATCGGGACTATGCAATTTAAGGTCGATTTGCGTTTCTGGAGCCAACTGCGCATAATGGCACATGGAATAAGGCATTGTGAACTGAACAAACTCGTTATGTTACGGACAGTCTATGCTATGTGGTTCTATATGCTTATAAGCCAGAGAAGCGGCACTATTTCCATATCGATTGCAAATCTGAAGGAAAGATTAGGCATTGCTGAAGATGACTATAAAGGTAAAAACGGGAGAGACCGGATAGACCACCTTGAAGAACGGGTCATCAAGCCTGCACAGAAGGCTTTGAACGAATCTTGTCCTTGGACTTTTAAATACAAGAAGAACCGCGTGAATTCGGACAACAAAAGAAGTCCGGTTACATCAATAACCTTTATACCTGTTTCGCAGCCAAAGTTCCGCGATGAGAAACTTGAAAAAAAGGCTTTAATAGCAAAGACTTCTTCAAGTATTCTTTTCCCGGAAGTATATGCATATATGAAGGAGACAATGGGGTTTAGTCCAGAACAAATTAACCCGAATAAAGAGACGCTTGAAAAGGCAGTCAAGACAATACCTAATATCATGGACTTTCTACGCAGACTGCAAAGTCGCAGAAAAAAGTCTGATGGTAAGATTATGCCAATAGGATGGGTAATCAACGCCCTGAAGAGTGAGATGAAGTTAATTGAAGAAGATCAGGTTCAGCCAAACAAAAACATTGTGGCGAGCAATACCATTGGCAATCTGTTCGATATGAATAAAATTTTATAGCCATGCCACCGAAATATAAGACAACACGCGAACAGCGCAAGCAGCTTGCAGACAACACCTATGGTCATGTTCCGCCACAGGACCTGGAGTGTGAAAAATCCGTGCTTGGCGCACTGATGATTGACAAGAACGCCTACGTCATTGTCTACGAGATCCTTAAGTCCGAGAGTTTCTATGACCCTCGTCACCAAAAAATTTACACCGCTATCCGCGAGCTTTCAGTTGAAGGAAATCCTGTGGACATCCTGACTGTAGCAGACCGGCTGCGGAAAAATGGCCACCTTGAAGAAGTGGGGGGGCCGAGTTATGTAACAGAATTGAGTTCCCGAGTGGCATCCTCGGCAAATATCGAGTACCATGCGAAGGTTGTTGCCCAGATGCATCTATTACGTCAGCTTGATTCTTTCGGCGGCGAAGTACAAGCACGTGCTTTGGAATCGACTGTCGATGTTGACGAACTGATGCAGTTCGCCGAAGGAAGGATGTTTGAACTGGCAACTACAGGAATAAAACGTGAAATGAGTCACGTTTGGGAGGCTGTAGAAGAATCAAATAAAAAAATGATGCGTGCATACGCGAACAAAGGGGAGTTGACCGGTATTCCCACCGGCTATTCCAAACTTGACGAAAATACAAACGGCTGGCAGGATTCTGATTTTATTGTTGTTGCCGGACGTCCAGCCATGGGAAAGACTTCTTTCGCGCTTTGCCTCCTGAAAAATGCTGCGGTAGACTATAATATACCGACTGCATTTTTCTCACTTGAAATGTCCAGAGTCCAATTAGCCGATCGTCTGATTTCCAATGTCACCCAAATTGAAACTGAAAAAATCCAGTATGGTCAATTATCTGAAGAGGAACTCAGTCGTTATGATAAAATTATCCCTTCACTCATGAACGCACCCATCTATATTGATGATACTCCAGGTCTGTCTATCATGGAATTCATGACCAAAGCGCGGCGAGTAGTACGCGAACATGGCGTAAAACTTATTATGATTGACTATCTGCAACTGATGAACGCTAACGGACTGCGATTCAGTAGCCGCCAAGAGGAGGTTTCACTCATTTCTCGATCACTCAAAGGTCTGGCCAAAGAGTTGAACATTCCTATTATTGCGCTATCCCAGTTGAACCGTGGCGTGGAAGCCCGCGAAGGGGTGGAGGGCAAGCGTCCGCAACTCAGTGATCTCCGGGAGTCTGGTGCCATTGAGCAAGATGCAGACATGGTTATTTTCGTACATCGTCCTGACTACTATCGTATTGAAAAGGACGGAAATGGTAATGATTTACGAGGGTTAGCTCAAATCATCATCGCAAAAAACCGCAAAGGCGCTACCGGTGATGTACTTTTGACATTCCGGGCTGAATTTACACGGTTTGAGAATCCGGAGGATAAACGGTTAAGCTGTATTCCAGAAGCCAACGGTTATACTCCTAAAACACCGTTTGATTATAATAACGGTTGATCCGCATTTATAATAAATATAATGTACACATATAAACAGAACCACATATAAACATTGAAGGTATGAAAAATAAGATTGTAGTTTTTACTAACCTGAAGGGCGGTGTCGGTAAGACACAGCTCTGCGCTACCGCAGCCACTTACTTTGTGTATTGGAATATCCCTGTTGTTGTCATCGATGCTGACATTCAACAATCGCTATCACGCCACCGTAAGAGGGATCGTGATGCCTCGAACACGAGTGATGTTCCCTGGGATTGCATTTTCCTCAACACTACTGACACAGCCAAGGTCAGGGCTATGATGGAAAGGGCCAAGAAACTCCCTTACTGCATATTGATTGACTGCCCGGGCAATATCAATGACCAGGCATTGCAGATCCTCTATGAGGCCGCTGATATCGCCGTCGTGCCGTTCGAGCTGAACGCCGACAGCGTAGATGCCACGCACATCTTTGCGAAGCTCTTCAGAAAGAACTTCTCTGCCAAGATGTTCTTCGTTCCCAACAAGGTGTCTAATCTCTTCTGGAAACGGGGAACGGTCAGAAAGGCCCGCGAGGATGCAATGGAACTGTTCGACAACAAGCTGGGCATTGTCACACCGGACATCAAACTCTCTACTCATTTGAACGGGTATTCGACTATAGACATGCCGACCTATGAGGTTAGGCAGTTGATCTTTCCCGCTTTCAAGCCATTTATGAAACCCATCTGGAGATTCTATAACAAAAACGAAAAATAGTCATGTCACAGAAGATTAAGAATGTCGCCGTCGGACAAAGCAAGAGTCTTGTCGACGGCTTGCTGGAGGACACTGAGCAGTCAGTCACCCCAACAAATAACAGTGAGAAAGTTAAGGGAGGTGCCGCCCCGGACAACAGCTGGACGCACTTCACGGTAATCTGTAGTGAGGAACTTGTAGAGAAAATCAAGTTCATTGCCCAGACTGAGAACTTCAGCATCCGGGATGTGGTGGAGAAGTCTTTCAGTGATACCATCTCCCACTATGAGGCGAAGAAGGGAAAGACCATAAGGTTGAAGCCGAAGAGCAAGAAGAAGGACATCAACGATGTACTCTGAACTATCCAAGTTTTTATCTACAAAAAAATTATAGAATAAATATGGCACGATGGCATTACGATGAGAATGTTCGCACTCCAGACGAGAAGACGGAGTTGAACTGGCTGAAAAGCGGCTATGTTGTCATGCGTGGCCGTAAGGGTGTACTGAAATACACCAACGGCTTTTGTCAGCAGATGGCGGTATATTACTCGCCAAATGATGTCCGTGAAGACAGCGAGAAGGCTGCCACCCGCCTTAATAAGTTACACGAAGAAGACCTGCGCCGTCGGCGCAAGGCCAGACGCGAGAAGAAGCTCATGCAGCAGCGGAAGGTCGCGGAGTGGTCCAGGTTTCTGCGACAGCAGTCAAGGATCATCGTTTTCGATTGCGAGACGAGCGGCCTTGACAGTGGCTGGAATGTCATTCTGTCCTTATCCTGGCAGGTTCTTGACCGCAAGCTTCGGAAACTTGATGAACAGACCTTCTATTTTGAATGGCCAAAGGATCCCGACATGGTTTCTGAAGGGGCAATCGAGGTGAACGGTCTTACACGAGAACGGCTTGCACAGCTTGGTACAAGCAGCAAGGCCGATGCCCTCAGAATATTCGCGGCAGCGGTAAAGGAAGCCAGTCTGCTGGTAGCCCATAACGGCAGTTTTGACCGGTCTTTCGTCCTCGCCGATGCCGCCCACGAAGGGGTGCCCCTTGATATGGGTATTCCCATGTGGGACACCATGATCCGTATGACACAGTACTGTGCCATTCCACGATACGAATACGGCAGGGAATACAAATGGCCAAAGTTGATGGAACTCGCAGAGATCATCAATGTCGACACTGGAGATATAGACTGGCACCTGTCGGCATCGGATGTAGAAGTTACTGTCAGGTGTTTCAGGAAGATTGCTGAAAAAGGACTTGTAAACGTGTAAATATGTGGACTTACCGCGATATTTTTACCAGATTTGTTGGTCATATCAAAAAAAAGATGTACCTTTGTACCCGAACATTATTCTAATGGTGTTCCGCCAAGAACCGGATGGTGAGGCGTTAATTGGTTTCGAGCCGCCGATGGACTGGGTGGCCACGAGTTTTCTGTTGGAGCAACGCCCTTAGTTGCATTTTCGAGGTTCCTTTTAGCCTCCAGTTCA
>JAEEPF010000056.1 GCA_016284635.1 Prevotella sp. | reverse complement strand
TCGCGATGTCGAGCGAGATGCCCTTCAGCACGTGAAGGGGCTGCGCGCCCTGATAGGTCTTGTTGATGTCTTGTAGATGTATCATGAAAACAATCTATTTTACCTTTTTACTTTTTTACCTTTTTACTTTTTTACCTTTTTACCTTTTAATGGTTTCTGACTATTTGTCGTAAGTTATACGGGAAAAGTTGCAAATCATTTCAGAGAAGCCGCCTTATTTAACACTCTTTATATCTTTATAAGCATCTACAACGTCTTCGATGGTGATGTCGAGCAGTTGCATCTGTCGGAAGAGCTCTGGCAGGCGCTCTTTCATGAACTCCTGTTTACGGGCCTTGAGGATCTGTTTCTTGGCGCCCTTGGTCACGAAGTAGCCCAGACCACGCTTGTTGTAGATGATCTCCTCGCGAGCCAGCTGCTCGTAGGCCTTGACTGCCGTATTCGTATTCACTTCGAGGAGCACACTATACTCACGGACTGACGGTATGCGGTCGTCATCCTGATACACACCAGAGAGGATCTCATCGCACAGACGGTCCGACATCTGGATATAGATGGGTTTATCGTTTGAGAATGTCATACGTTCAACCATTTATTGTTTATCACCTGCATCCGACAGAATCTCTTGTAAGCTTCCCAGTAGGCAGTCAAAGCAGAGATGAGATATAAGACGATACAAATCCACATGCCCGGACTCTGCGCACCCTCTGCCGTATAGAAATAGTGATTGCCTTTTATCAGGGGATATCCGATGGCGATAACAAAGAATGAAGTCAATATGAACTTCTGACGCTGGAACAGCGCACCGCCAAGGATATAGACAGACTGAATCAGCAGCATTTCTGTCAAGGAAAGAAGGATATGAGGCCCGTCTCCCAGATTAAACGTCTTCGGGTCAAACATGATCGGGATAGCCCACACGACGACACGCCCTGTAAAGACATCCATCAACACGCGCAGCGCATCGGCGATCATCAGGCAAATCACGGTAATGACACCACTCAGCACCACATAGAGCAGCAGACTGATGATGAATTTCTCCAGATTGGATACCGGCCACATGAAATAGGCTGAGCGCCAAGAAGTCTTCTTCAGATGCGACAGGAAGAAACTGGAGCAAAACAGCATGGCAAAGCTGAGAAATATGATGTCGAAGACTGCATTAGCCTTGATGAGATAAGGATAGTTCATCTGCATATATTCCTCGCCATACTTCGCCACAGCCGCACTATAGGTCATGCCTTCGAAATCGGCCATCCTCACAAAGAGAATATTCATGAACGTCACGACAATGATATAGATGCCGAACACGACCAGCCAGTCCTTGTAAGACGTCATGAACTGGCACTTCAGCGCCTGACAGAATCGGGGAAAATTAAATGTACTCATTTCATCTGCGTTTTAAAGTTAAACAATAGTTCGAGGTTCACCTGCGTCTCGGCATCACCCTCCTTGCGCTCTGCAATGACGGCGTTGCCCTGAAGCGCCGGCTCTGAATAGAGTTCCGTCCCGTCCATCTCCTGTGCCGACCGATACTCGAAGGTGTACTGATCCTGAATCTCCTGTACCGAAGCGTTCAGCAGCATGTTGTTATGATCAAGTATCAGGATATGATCCAGCAACTGCTCCACATCGTGCACCTGATGCGTGGAGATCACCACCATGCGCTCATCCGACATACTCCTGGCAATCACCCTACGGAACTGCGACTTGCTCGGGATGTCCAGTCCGTTTGTCGGCTCATCCATCAGCAGGCAATTGGTATTCGCAGCCACGGCGAAGGCAATAAACGCCTTTTTCTTCTGACCCATTGAGAGTTCCTTCAAATGTACGTCAGCAGGCAGTTCGAAGTCTGCCAGGCACCCTTGCAGGATCTCATCGGAGAAATGAGGATAAAACGGTTTGTAGAGCTTCACGTAAGTCGAAAGCTTCATCGACGGCAGTTCAAACTCCTCCGTCACGAGAAACACCTCACTCAGCATCTCAGGCACTCTCCTGAAAGCGTCGAAGCCGTCATTCATCACACGACCTGCCGTAGGGCGCAGCAGTCCGCTGAGCAGATACAGCAGCGTCGACTTGCCGGTGCCGTTCTTGCCCAGCAGGCCGTAGATGTTGTTCTCCTTCAGCTTCAGGCTGAAATCGTCGAATACCAGCCCCTTCCCTCCAGCATACTTGAAACTGATGTTACTTACCTCGATCATATTTAATCTTGTTAATCATTTATTTCTTGTTAATCTGTGAAATCTGTGGCTTTTAACCTATCGATCTTCCTGTGTAATAGTGTACCACTTTAATAGTACACTGCAAAAGTACGTCAAATATCAATACGCTCCAAACTTTTTGGAGAAAAAATGCAATCCTTTAACTTTATTTCAGTTTTTCGTCTCGTGCGAACCTTACTAATAATTTACCGTTAATCAGACACGCCTTTCGGTTTATAGTTGTAGTTGTAGTAGTTGTAGTAGTTATAAAAAACGGGACCCGCATTGCGAGTCCCATCTCTGTTTACGGAGTTAGTTCTGGTCCATGTCGTCGCCGTCGCCGCTGGACTTGGTGAACAGCTTGCTCGCAACCTCACTCGACTCACCGTCCTTGATGGCAACAGCCTTCACGGTCGTGGTGTCGCTCAGCGTGAATGCCTCACTGTAGAGCGTACTCTCAGACGTTGGCGTGCTGCCGTCGGTGGTGTAGTGGATCTCCGCGCCAGCAGGGCCGCTGATGCTCACCGAGGTAGTCTCAGCAAACGGAGTCGTACCGCTGATCGTGGGCGAAGCCAGGGCCGTAGACTGCGAGCCGCCGCCGCTGTTAGAACCGCCGCTCTGCGAAGAACCGCCGCTCTGGGTGCCACCGCCGTTGTTGCCGGAACCCGAAGCCTGGTAGTCGATCGGGTAGAGCACGCGCTGGTACTTGGGCTTCTGCTGGGTGCCGATGTTCGTCGACACCAGGTAGCCGAGCACCTCGAAGGTGCAGAGATCCTTGAACTTCTTCGAGGTCAGCTCCTCACCCTTGGCGTTCTCGGGGATGAAGTTGATGCGAATGCCCTCAATCTGGTCGACGCTCACGTTCTTGACCTGGTTGACACCCTTCGACGTGATGTTCGGGGTGAACGTACCCAGGCCGTCCCACTTCACGGGCTGTCCGCTCTTCAGGAGTTCCACCATCACGGTGGTCAGCTTCTGGATCACGCCCTCGACGATGTCGCGCGAGTACACGCTCTGGTCGAAAGCCACTCGTTCAATCAGACCACGCAGGGTCAGGGTCTCGGGCCAGTAGGGAACGATGAACCACTTGCCGTAGGCGGAAGAACCGTCGTTCGTGTTCTGACGGGCCGCAACTGGAAATGCAATAGTGTTTACTGCCATAACTTTACATTGTTTTGTTTAAATTACACATTCCGCTAAGTATCACCCCTTGTTTCTGTGTCTCAGAAGCCTTCATCGGCTCAGTGAAAAGCCTTGATCCTCCTAGGGAGGCGCCTGTTCCTTCAGAGGGAGAAGGGCTTGTTCCGGCAAAGACAAACAGGATTTCCTTAGAACACTGCAAAGGTACCACATTTTTCGCAAACAAGAGAACATTTTGTTAGATATTTTATCCGTTTTAGAACTATTTACTACATGATAGCAAATATTCAGTATCGAGCATTAATTCTCACCTGTCAACTACAACTACTACAACTATAATAATCACTCTGACGCAAATCGGTGAAAGGGTCTAAAATAATTTTATATATAATATATATTATTATAATAATATATATTATATATAAAATTTAGAAAAAGATTTATAAATTCCCCTCACTCTTCTCTTTTTAATAATTTGTAGTTGTTGTAATTGTAGTTGTAGTAGTTATAGCTATCCTCCCATGCGTTTGCTCAAAAAAGTTTCAAAAAAGTTTGGCCGTGTCGGGATTTTTTCGTAACTTTGCAGGGTATTAGAAAGCATATCAATATATGGATAATAAAGGTTTCAAAGTCTCCCAGTACGCCTGTGCCGTGTTGCTCATTGTGAGTAGCATCGCCCTCGTGGCGTATCAGGTGATCGAGATCGACGACGTGGCGACGGGACTGCTCTACTATGTGGCCCAGTCGTTCCTGTTGGCCGGCTCGATCTTCGGACTTGACCACTATATTAAGATCATCAGCAAGCGCTATAAAAATTAGGAATTAGTAATTAGGAATTAGAAATTATGATCACCGAGATAAACACAAATGTGACACTCTCCAGGCACTTCATGCTGAGTGAGTTCCTCCATCTGGGCAAGTACCCTGAGAACATCCCGTCTGTGCAGGATGTGGTGAACATGACCTATGGCTGTCACCAGCTGTTAGAGCCTGCCCGGATCATCGTCGGCCCCATCATCATCAATTCCGGCTTCCGTTGCGAGTCCGTCAACCGCAAGGTCGGTGGTGTCAAAAACTCCCAGCACCTCTTCGGCCAGGCCGCCGACATCCGTCCCCAAGACCCTGCCCAGTTCCAGCGCTTAGTCGATTTCTTCAAGTCCTGGGAGTTCACCGACCAGCTCCTCACCGGCCGCGGCTGGCTCCACATCTCCTGGAACCCCTTCGCCCCACCCCGCCATTTCGTCCGGATCAGTTACTATAAGTGAAAAAGCGTGATTTCGTTAAACTTTGTCACTTTTTTCACTTAGTTGTGTATGATTTCCAAATTATTTCTTATCTTTGTGGACACCAACGTACTCATCGGTGCCTACAGTGGCGATGCCCGTTTCCAGACCGACAGCGACTGCCTGCATTACCTTTACTCCATTGTGGGCAAGAAGCTCTACGCTGTTGGCTCGGAAGCAGAAGTGCCGCGTCATCATCACCAACAACTACAAGGACTACCGCCTCTTGCTGGGTGCACAGATCATCAAACCCTCGAAGGTGAGGACGATAGCCCGATAGGTCTATTAAATATGTCTCACTGGGGCCATACACAACGTTCCTGTCCCCATGTGTACACGGGCAGCAGGCCGAGTACTACACCTGCACGGAGATGGTGAAGGATGGTGACGAAGAGAACTACATCGCGCTTATTGTGAAGCGTAGCCATCCGCTGCTACAAGAAATCATCAAGATGTACGACGAGGAAATCGCGATGTTCCGCGCCAACAAGCCGTAGCAGTCCGCTTATTGATAGTCGCTGGGACAGGTACTTGGGTATGACGGCTGTTATGACTCAGGTACCTCTGTCCCCACGGCTAATGAAATACAAAGAAAAACGAGTTTTCCTTTGGTATTTCGCTCGATTTGGATAAATTTCTCACGCTCAAAAATGAAAATTAATTCTCATTTTGTTCGCTTAATCGAAATTTTGCACTATCTTTGCAGCCGTAAACATATAAACAACGAGAATTATGGCAACAACGACGACACAAGCCCCTGTAGAAGCACAGTTGCTGGTAAGCATCAGCGACCTGTCGATGGTGAACGACATCAAGAAGGCCATCAGCATGCTGAAAGGCGTGACGAAGGTGAAAAAGCAAAGGACCAAGACCCGCATCTACGACCCGGAGACGGGCGAGTATATGAACGACAGGGCCGTGAGGGACATCGAGCAAGCTCTTGATGACGCGAAGCACGGCAGGTTGAAAACCTACAACTCGGTCGATGAGTTTTTCAAGGAAATGGGACTGTAGATTATGGCGTACACTGTTAGAATCTCGAACCGTTTCAAAAAGCAGTTCCGCCTCTGTATGAAGCGCGGGCTCGACATGGAACTCATCAATGAGGCGATGCGCCTTCTTGCTGCCAACGGCTCACTGCCCGCCAAATACCGCCCGCACAAGCTCTCGGGCAAGCTGCAAGGTGTTTGGGAGTGCCACATCGAGCCCGACTGGCTGATGACATGGAATCAGAACGACATGGAACTGACGCTCCTGTTCCTGCAGACAGGCACCCACTCAGACTTGTTCTGAGACGCACGCCGACATCATTTCCCCAAGACATACATTTTTCCGCCGGGACATCCGATGAGGATGGGCCCGGCGGTGTCGTTTGCGCCCCCTGTTAATAGTCGCTGGGACAGGTACTTGGGTATGACGGCTGTTATGACTCAGGTACCTGTCCCCACGGCTATCTAAGGTAGTAATCAAGAGCCGAGGTCATTGCGATAGCCTCGGTTCTTCCTTTTTTTTTAGGGAATCGTGCGTGGAATCTCGGAAAAAATGTGTATCTTTGCAGCCAAAAAGCAGTGATACAACTATAAACAGATGGAGATACTCGGGCAGACACCAGTACAGTCGATACTGTTTTTCACGCTCTTCGGCGTGACGGGAGTGGTGCCGCTTCTGGCGGCGCTCTACCTGCTGCTGTGTCCAGTCAATGCCATTGCGCCGGGCACTACGCCGCCGGTGCGGTTGCGGCGTTGGGCGGCAGCGTTCTTCACCTTCTCGGCGTTGACGCACTTGTGGTGGCTGCTGTTCTTCATCTACTCCAACAACTTGGATTCCTTAGGCTATCAGCTGATTGTCCTGATCGACTCCATACTGCTGCTCACCACCATTGCCGGCACCATGCTCTCCATGCTGCAGGACCGCCGCCGCCCCTTGTGGCCCGTGCTGGCGGCCATGCTGCCGTTCGTGGCGTTCTTCGGATTATACTATACCTTTCCCAGCGACAAGCTCGAACTGATAATCAAGTCTTACCTCATGTTGCTCAGCATAGCCTTTGCTGTCTATATGGTATTGGCCATCCACAGGTATGACCGTTGGCTGAACGACAACTATGCCGACCTGGAGCACAAGCGGGTGTGGCTGAATCAGGTGGTGGCGTTCTTGTGTATTCTGGTGTTCGTGCTTTACGAAGTCGCTGAAGACATGGACTTAAGCATCTGCCTCCATCTTGCCAACCTCGTGCTGATTTTCCTGCTGCTGTGGCGCGTGGAGACACTGCCGCAGTTAGATGCCGCGCCTGCAGAATCTGCGTATGTCCCAGAGACGATGCCAGTAATGCCGACACAGCCTGAACAGCCTTCGGTCGATCCTATCAGCATCGACGTTGACCAGATGGAGCAGTTGCTGAAGGAGCACTGCGAGGCCACGCGACTCTATCTGGAGAAAGATCTCACGCTTCAGACGTTGGCACAGGCCGTGGGCACCAACCGCTCATACCTTAGCCAGTACTTCTCCCGTAAGGGCATTACCTACAATATCTATATCAACAGTCTGCGCATCAACCTCTTCATTAGCCGCTGCCGGGAGCTCGCCGCTGCCGGGCAGGACATCCCGATTCAGCAGTTGTCGCTGGAGAGCGGATTCGGCAGTTATCGCACCTTCAGCCGCGCGTTCCTGCAGCGCACCGGTCAGAGCGTCACGGCCTGGATGAATGGTGGGGGTAATGTTTAGCGAGATTGTCAGGAGATAAAGAAAATCATTATCCGCCGAAAGGAGTTTCGGCGGATTTTTTGTGCCGTTTCAAGTGGTCATGACAGGACAAATTTACAATTTTGGCAGGACAAATTTACAAAAGAGGACAAATCGTAAAAAAGTGAGGACATATTTTCAAAATCTTCCGATGCGGCTGATTCGGGCGCTGTGGAATCTGGATTTTTTCGTAATTTTGTAGGAAAAAACAAAACTGCTAATGACTAGCAATAATAATTCAAATCGCAAGCGCTGTACCGTCATCTGTCCCCGGCTACACGCTGGCGCACTACTAGCTCCATTGCATTAGATAAATTGCTCACGCTCGACAATTCAAGCAAGCTTGATTGTTCTCGCTAAAACGCAATTTTCGGCTCGTCGATCTTTAACTTACTGAGACAAACGGATATTTCATCAATTGACAATTGATAATTGAAAATTATTACCGTACCGCGCACCAAGCGGCTCTCTTCTTACGAGCGTTCGCTGCGCGACCTCGATGAGGGCCGTGTATATGACTACGACAGTCTTGATGACCTTATCAAGGAGATCGAGGGATGAGTACAAAGTATAGACTTCGCATCACGGGCGAGTGCAAGAAATATAAAAAGTGACCATCGGGGCCTAGGCCCGACATTCCCCCTCAACAGAATAATATCCGCCGAGACATCGAGAGATGGGCTCGGCGAATTGTTTTTATCCGTTTGGTCTCAGAGACAAGATGAAACGAAGACGGATCACGCGGATGAGACAAAAAGAAAAGATTTATAATTCATATTAAGTATAACAATTTAAAATTTAAAGCTTATGAAACAAAAAAGATTACTTTCAATGCTCGTGCTGCTCGCAGCAGTAGTATCGGGCGCGTGGGCAACAACCCCCAACTCCATTGTTATCAATGGGACACCTCAGGTTGGCGATAAATCTATTTCGCTGACTTATTATTTCGATCCGGCTAATGTACCCGGTATCACATCATATGCTCCGACCCTAAAAGTGAAATGCGCTGCGGACAACAAGTGGGACGAAATGAATTTGAGTTTAACTGAAGTTTCATCCGGCACGACAAATATCTCGCTGAGCACTTTAGGAGAATTCGAAGCTGGGAAGACTTATGAAGTATGCTTTGCCTACAATAACGGGGCCTGGGTAGATGATGTGTTTCAGTCCTTCGTCCCTGCTGCCGCTGGCTACAGCGTCACCCTGAAGGACGGCGTGAAGGATGCCGACAAGTGGACGGTGAAGGTTGGCGAGGGCGAGGCCCAGGCGCTGCCCATCGGCGGACTGAAGGGCGACGGCTCGGAGACCGTGACGCTGCAGTACACCGGACGACTGAAGGTGAAGGGCGTGAAGGCTACAAGCGATGCGGCACCGGCGGCCAACCCCAACGCCTATCTGAAGTGGGATGGTACGCAGAAGAAGCTGGTGGCAACACCGATGCCGGAGAGTTTCACCACCGTGACGAGTGAAAACACTCAATGGTCAGCAGGCACCTATGTGGTGGAGGGACAAGTCGACTTCACTTCAACGATTGAATTATCAGGTGATGTCAACCTGATTATCAAGGATGGTGCCAAGTTGACTGTTTACCATCTTAATGGCAACACCCATAATCTCAGCATTTATGGCCAAGCCCAGATGACTGGCGAATTGGATGTTAATCACTCTGGTGGTGATGCTATTAACGAGATTCCCACGTTGGAAGTTCACAGCGCCAAGGTAACAGCGACTTCTTCTTCCGACTATGGTGCCGGTTTCGGTGATATAGGAACATTTAACGTCTATGGCGGTTCGGTTGATGCCAAAGGCACAGCTACGGATGGTGGTTGTGGAATATGTCTGGGAGAAAATGGCTCTATGAACATCTACGGAGGCGAGGTAAAGGCCGAAGGTAAGGGAAATGATCTCGATAGCTATGGAATTACGTGTGCAGAGAGCCTTGCAACAACCGTCAAAGTCTATGGTGGCAAGCTATGGGCAGGGTGTGCTGATAATAGTGCTCTTGATAATCGCGGTATCACCCTCACCAAGGGCGATGGCTTCACCGGCAAGATTGAGACCAGCAACGATGGTTCATATTGGAACGAACTACTTCCTGGTGACGTGCTTACTACCAAGTACGTAAGAGTAGGCTACTAAATATATAAAAGGTATAAACAACATAAAGATATGAACAATATGAGAAATAAAATATTAATGACGCTCGCACTGCTACTCACGGCAGTCGGCGGAGCGTGGGCCGAGCAGGTCACCATCGCCACGAACGAATCACAGACGTCCTACAAATCAGGCGACGTTACCATCACCTGCACCAATGCGGGCGATGAAGATGGAGCCTATATAGGATGGGAAGGGGCAACAATGACCATCTCCTACTCCGGCGGGAACAACATCGAAAGCTTGGTGCTGACGATAAGTTACTCCCAAGGTGGTGAAGTGACCGCTAATCCGGGCACCTGCGAGGTTAGCGGCAGCACCGTGACCGTCACGAATATCAATCAATCGAGCGTGACAATCGGGGCTACTAATGTTAAACAGATAAGTCAGGTTGTGGTGAACTACGGCCCCGCCTCCGCCGCCACCGCCGTCGACATCGCCTGGGACAAGGCCAAGAAGACCGGCACGTTCACGATGCCCGGCGACAACGTGTTTGTCGTGCCCGAGTACTACCCCCAGGCCGCGCTCACCGCAGAGCCCACCGCCATCAATGACGTGCCCGCCACCACCGACGGCGCCATCGTCAAAGCCGGCACCGTGGCCAACATCGGCAGCACCACGACCGCCCAGGGCACCGTGATGTACTACGTCAGCCCGACGGCCCTCGACGACGCCGCCCTGCTGGCCCTCGCCGCCGACAAGTGGACAGCCGACGTGCCCACCGCCGAGAGCCTCGCCCAGGGCCAGGCCTACGTCTACTACTACGTGCGCGGCAACGACAGCGACACCGACGAAGAGAACTTCAACGACGGCGACATCCTGGCCGCCAACGCCCTCACCGTCACCATCGCCGCCGAGCCCACCTACGCCGTCACCTACGCCGAGGGCACCCAGGATGCCGACAAGTGGACGGTGAAGGCCGGAACCGACGGCTCCTTCCAGTCGCTGCCCCTGAAGGGCGTGAAGGCCGGAACGAAGGTGAAGCTGAAGTACGACGGCGACCGCAGCATGTTGAAGGGCGTGAAGGCCGAGAAGAAGGGCGGCGCAGCGGGCAACGCCTATCTGAAGTGGGATAACACGAAGAAGGAACTGGTGGCAACGGAGATTCCGGCAGAGGTTACCACGGTGGCGAATGCTGACGCTGATGTCACTTGGGAAGCAGGCACCTATGTGGTGGAGGGAGAAGTCACCATCAATGGAAAAATTTCTTTAAATGGTAATGTCGACCTGATTATCAAGGACGGCGCCAAGTTGACTGTCACCAACCAGATTGTGGGTTCCGATAACGGTAAAAATCTCAGCATTTATGGCCAAGCCAATCAGACTGGCCAATTGGTTGTTAATTACTCAGGTCATGCCATTACGAACGTAACCACATTGGAAGTTCACAGCTGCCAGGTAAAAGCGACTTCTTCTGGCAACAGTTGTGGCGGCTTCAATTTTATACAAACATTTAACGTATATGGCGGGTCGGTTGATGCCGAAAACACCGCCGCCAATGGCGGTTACGGAATTTCTTTGGCTTCCAGTGGCTCAATGAATATCTACGGAGGCGATGTCAAGGCCGTAGGTAAGGGAAATAAATATGGAATTACTGGTAGTAGTACAACCGTCACCGTCTATGGCGGCAAGCTGTGGGCTGGGTGTGCTGGTAAAAAAGCTATAGATCCCTCCAGAGTCACCCTCACCAAGGGAGCAGGCTTCTCCGGCAAGATTGAGACCAGCGACGATAATTCAGCTTGGACTGAATACACTGAAGCTGGCACACCTGAAACCAAGTACGTAAGAGTAGGCTATTAAATATATAATAGGTATAAACAACATAAAGAAATACAATATATGAAAAATTCGATTAAGAGAGAGCAAAGTCAAGCTTGCTTGAACTTTGCCGAACGGAAGAATTTTCGGCTGCAAGCCAAACATAAGATATTAATGACGCTCGCGCTGCTACTCACGGCAGTCACGGGCGCATGGGCACAGGAGCTTAGCGAGTCGTTCACGACCAACCATGAAGTCTCGGTCTACACCGGTGAGCACTTCAAAATTACCGTAGGTGATAAAGGCTCCGGAAAAGGATTCTATTTGGCTGAAAACAAGTACGCCACCATCGAAGCGCTGAACGGCGAGATCATCACCAAGGTGGAATTAACCAAAGGCTATTATTACATCGATAATTTCTACTGTGAAGTTGGCACCACCAACATCAGCGGCGATGTGGCCACCGTCAGCGGCGTGAACAACACAAGCCTGACCTTCACCGCTACCGGCGCCCTCCAAATCAAAGCCGTCAAGGTTTACTTCATCACTGCCCCCATCGAGGTGACCCCCGTCGAGGTGACCTGGAACGAGTCCGAAGGCGTGTGGGAGTTCGACATGCCGAAGGGCAACGTGGAGCTGAAGATGCTGTACTACTCGCTGACCGGCGTGACGCTGGCCGGCGGCAGCAGCGCAGGCGGCACGGCCACACTGCTGAAGGAGGACTACTCGCCGCTGACGGCTGACGACAAGGTGAAGGAGGACGAGCGCTTCGTGCTCCTGGTGGACAAGACCGAGGGCTACGACTTCGGCGTGACCCTGAGCACGGGCGAAAAGGCCGCGATGACGGAGTTCACCGCGGACGAATATAAAGACTACATCGACTACGCCAAGGAGCAGGGCATCGCCGTTTCGCCGAACACGGTGATGAAGTGGGTGACCATGCCCCACGTCGATACGGATGTCCTGACGATGACGATGGACATGCAGAAGCAGAAGACGTTCACGATGCTCTATCAGCCTACCGACGCCGCTACGGACGTATGGGTACGCTTCGGCGTGACGCAGAACGGCGAGGAGTCGTTCACCTACTCGCGCATGTCGAAGAACTCGCAGATGGGTGACAAGGACGTATGGTCGATGAAGATGCTGTCGTCGTTCGCACCGACGAAGGTGGCCTTCTTCACCACCGAGGAGGCTGCCGCCAGCGACGCAGCAACGATGAGCAGCGCCGTGGTGAGCACGACGGCCGACTGGAAAGACATCACCGGCGGGCAGTACCTGCTGGTCGGCGGCAACGCCACGACGAAGGTGGCCGCATTCGTGACCGACGCCAAGTCGGCACCGCTCTACAGCGGCGAGACGGTCAACATCGACTACAACAGGGAGAACCCGGGCGTGACGTATCAGATTGCCGTGTGCCAGACCGACGATGACGGCAACGTGACCAGTCCGGGCGCAATCAGGCTGCTGGCAGCTCCGACCGCTCCAGAGGGCAAGGAGTTTACAGCATGGCGCACGCTGGAGGGCAACGCCCCTGACAAGAACGAGCAGCTGTACACCCCGGGCAGTCAGTATTCCATCTACGAGAACATGACGTTCACCGCCGTATGGCAACCCATACAGGTGAAGACTACCTTCGCCCTGAACGGCGGCACGGGCTTCGACGCCCAGGCCCAGACAACCTACGGCCAGACACTCGCCCTCAGCGGCGAACCCACACGCAAGGGCTTCGTCTTCGACAAGTGGACGGTGGCCAAGGCCGTGAGCGAGAGCGGCGTGCTCTTCGGCAGGGGCTCTGAGTTCGACATGAACACCAAGCTGACCGCCGACATCGGCCTGGCCGCCCAGTGGAAGCACGTACACGAGTACACCTGCTACCCCATCAGCAGGTTCCCTTCGCTGCAGAGCTATATGAAGTATAACGGCGTGCTGCACATCGCCGTCTGCGGCTGCGACGACATCGAAATCGTGGAACATGAGTTCAACCCCGCCGGCAAGTGCGTCTGCGGATACGAGAAGCCGGGTGCTACGAAACTGCAGCTCGACATCGCCTACGGCAAGCTGGAAGGCACGTCGTTCACCACCTTCGCCAACGGATTCCCCGAGTTCCCGACGAAGGGCCAGGAGGTGACCGTAGAGGCATTCCACAACTGGGGCGACCTTGAGTTCCAGAAGTGGCAGTACAGCACCGACGGAGGCACAACGTGGTACGACCTGGCTGCCTTCGAAATCGTGGGCTTCCTCATCCCCTGCAGCATGCAGACACGCGCCATCTACGTCAACCCCGTACAGACACCGACCATCGAACTGGCCACCAGCCAGCACGAAGACTACGCTCAGCAGGGCGGCCAGACCTACACGATGGACAACATCCTCTACCAGATGAACTACAAACTGCCCGACGGCTACAAGCTGCTTGACGCAGGCATACGCATGGGCGACAACTCCGGCATATCCTACTACGAGCAGAAGGAGCGCACCTACTCATACGACGCCGAGGCCAAGGCCATAGCCATCGGCATGCTGACGGTAGTGAGCATCCTGAACGGCGAGCCCACCACGGCCGACATGTCGGCTACCGAGAAGTACTGGGCAGAGCGCGAGAACAGCGTCCTCGACGAAATCAGCCCCCGCACACTGGCCGAGCACATGATGGACAGCAAGCCCATCAACGTCGAGAAGTACGACCCCATCTACTGGGAGGCTACCGCACAGACCAAGGGCCTCTCCGGCTCCATGGCCACCATGCCGCCCCTGCGCTTCGCACAGAAGAACAACCAGAACCACTACATCTACGGCGTCGGCTACATCCGCTACAAGGACAACAGCGGCAACGTGAAGAACCTCTACACCGACGCTGTCGCCGCTACGGTGAACAACCCGAACCAAAGCACCGTGAAGAAGGAACTGGAATCCGGCGCACGCCAGATGACTCTCGGCTTCGACGAGAACACGGCAGCCGCACGCAAGGCTCCGAACCGCCTGCTCGAGTCTCAGCCTACGGACGAGCAGCTCGACCTGAGCACCATCACCGCCCCGCAGACCCAGCTCGTGGTCTATGCCGACGGCAAGTATAACGCCCAGCTCTCCGACGCCTACGGCTACGGCGAGACGGCCACCGTCACCGCTCCCGACGTGCAAGGCAAGACCTTCTCGTACTGGACGGCCGACGGCTCCGTCATCAGCACCGGCAAGACGCTGACGTTCACCATGAACGCCAACACCACCCTCCGCGCCCTCTATGACGAGGCCACCGTTCCTGCATTCTCTCCTGCAGGCATCACCTCCGTCACCCGCTCCAACGACGGCGAGAAAATCAACATCCAGGCCGTCGCCAACGGAACCTTCACCGAAGCCGGCTTCGTCTATAGCACCACCGCCACCGGCGACAACCTGACCATCGGCGTTGAAGGTGTCGAGACGATAGTTGCCGTGAATTACCGCAGCCTGGGCAACGAGGTGCCCGCCAGCGTCCTCGACCGGAACAACTGCTGGAGCGCACAAATCACGCCCGACGCCGCAGACGCCATCTATCACGTCCGCGCCTACACCAAGAACGGCAGCGACTACAGCTACGGCGACGTGAAGGACGTGAAGTTCTCGAGCCTGAAGAGCGGCATGAAGATGACTGCCAACATCGAAGCCTTCGAACATGAGGCCGATCCCTCCCTCAGCCAGCTCTTGACACAGCTGAAGAACGCAGGCCAGCTTCCCGCAGGCTACGCAATAGAGGTGGCCGCCGGTGAGAGCGTCACCTACTACAGCGACAAGGCCCTGAAGCTCTCGGAATCGTCTGCCGACGCCAAGCTCTACACCATCACCAGCGTAGGCCAGGAGACCGCCACCGCCACCGAGCTGACCGTGGCCGCCGCCAACACCCCGCTGCTGGTGAAGAACACTTCGAGGGAGACGCTGACCTTCCTGCTCGTCCCGACCGACGAAGAGCCCGACCTCGCCATCACCGTAGCACCTGAGTTCCAGGGCACCCTGACCGGCACCACTATCGCCGCCAGCACCGAGAACCAGAACAACTATGCCTTCAACGGCAAGGCCTTCGTCTGGGTGAAGAACGCCCTCGCCATCGGCGCCAACAAGTGCTGGCTCAGCATTGGCGCTTCCAGCGCCCGCACCCTGAACATCGTGTTCGACGATGCTACAGGAGTTAAAGAAGTTATCGGAGTTAACGAAGTTAGCGACAATAGCTGGTACGACCTGAGTGGACGGAAGCTGCAAGGCAAGCCGAACAGGAAGGGAGTATACATCAAGAACGGCAAGAAAGTGGTCGTGAAGTGAGAGATTGAATGAAACGAATTCATTTTTTAAGAAACAAATGAGATGTTTTTAAGAAACGAATGTGAATAATATGAATAATTTAACTCATAAATAATAAAGAATAAATGGTTCAGGAGAATTATTATTATTCATATTAGTGGATAAAATTATGGTCATTATTCAAATTCGTTTCCAAATAAAAAACAAGAGATTCGTTTCCAAGGAGAAAAAGAAACAATAAAAGAAAATAAGATATGAAAAGAATATTATTTAGTTTGCTCGCGCTGGTCGGCATGACACTGACCGCGAGCGCTGTGGAATCCGCCTACAGCCTGAGCTCAGTCGAAAGCGGTGGCATTGGCACCATAAGCTTTACGGTTGGCGAATCAGTATCACCCGTGACCTCGGCTGCCGAGGGCGCCGACGTGACTGTGACCATCACCCCTCCAACAGGATTCTCTATCGGTACTGTCACCGGCGAGTGGGACGCAGCCGTCGCCAAGACCCGCACTGACATCGACATGGAGAAGGACATCACCCTGACCCTCGAGTCTGAAGACGCGACTACCGGCGCCAAGACCTACTCGTTCAAGATGATCCGCGCCAACGCCGTGATCTCGGTCAAGTACGCGAAGCTGCTGAAGGACGGTTGTATCACCAATGTCGTCGACCCGACCTACACCGGTTCGCCCCTTGAGACTTTCATCCAAGTGTACGACGGTTCGACCCCGCTGACCCAAGGTACGGACTACACCGTCAGCTTCAGCAACAATATTCTTGCTGCCTCTCTCTCAGATGAAAACGCGCCGACAGTGACCGTCACTGGCATTGGCAACTACGACGGCACCGCCTCTACCACCTTCAATATCTTTAAGGCCGACGTCACGCTGACCGCACCGACCGCCGCCAGCAACCTGGTGTATAACGGCCAGCCGCAGACGCTGCTCAGCAGCGGCGCCACTGTCGACGGCCCCGGCGACATGACCGACGTGAAGATCCTCTACTCGATCGACCAGCAGACATGGACCGAGGACATCTGTACCGGCACCGACGCCAAGGAGTACACCGTGTATTATAAGGTGGACGGCGGCGCCAACCACAACGACATCGAGGCAGCCAGCCTCACCGTTACCATCAGTCCTGCAGAGCTGACGGCTGTCACGTTGGTAAGTGACAAGCTCGCGTATAACGAGCAGGAGCAGGCTGCTCAGGTGCAGACTGTCAAGGCCGGCGACATCACCGTGCCGGCAGATGGCTTCGACGTGACGGACAACAAGGGTACGAACGTCGGCAATTACACCGCCAAGGTGACCGGCAAGGGTAACTTCACCGGCACGGTGGATGTAGCGTGGAGCATCGTCGAGGGTACAAGCAGCGTGACGTTCAGCCAGAAGACGTATGAGAAGACCTTTGGCGACGAGGACTTCACCGTCGAGCCGACAGTGACGGGTGATGGCACCCTGGTCTATTCGTCGAGCGACGAGAAGGTGGCCACCGTCGACAGCGGCACGGGCCTCGTACACATCTTGGGCACCGGAACGGTCACTATCACCGCCACAATGAGCGGCGACAATATTGTTACTTCTTCCGACTCTTATGAGCTGACGGTCAGCCCGAAGCAGACCACGGTGACCATCGGCGCCACGGGTATGATCACCTATTGCGGCACGGAGGCTCTCGACTTCACAGGCAACGAGGATCTGGAGGCCTACACCGTGATCGGCTGCAGCTACGGCAGCAACACCATCTGGATGAGCCGCGTGTACAATGTGCCGGCAGAGACGCCGATCGTGATCAAGGCCGCCAAAGAAGGTACTTATGAGCTGAACATCGCCACCTCGACGGATTCGTACTACCTGAACAGGCTCGTGGGCAACCTCAGCGGCAGCACCATCCAGGTGAACGAGACCAGCGAGGACGGCACAGTGAGGAACTACTACCTGAAGAGCGGCGAGTTCAAGAAGGTGAGCAACTATGCGAACATCGCCAATGGCAAGGCCTATCTGCAGATGCCCGCCAGCGTGGCAGATGAGAAGGCCGGCAGCGCTGTGGACATCACGCTCAGCAGCACCGGCAAGTCGACCCTCTGCAGCGACGTGGACCTTGACTTCTCGGGCGTCGAGGGACTGAAGGCATACGTGGTGACTGGCTACGACATGCCTACCAAGACGTTCTGGCTGAACCGCGTGGTAGAGGCATCAGCCGGTACGCCGCTCTACCTCGCCGGCAAGGCGAACACGACCTACAGCATCCCGTCGAAAGGTGTCAAGACGTCGTTCGAGAACATGCTCGTGGGTAACCTCAGCGGCAGCACGATCCAGGTCGAAGAGGAGAGCGAAGACGGTGCACTGAGGAACCTCTACCTGAAGGAGGGTACGTTCAAGAAGGTGAATAACTACGTGAATATCTATAACGGCAAGTGCTACCTGCAGGCGCCCTCAGATATCGTCGCCGCCATGGCTCGCGGTATGGAGGATCCTGACTTTAACCTCGTACTAAACGACGAGCTGATGTCGATAGGATTCTCGGACATCGATGACGAGGCTACGGGCATCGTTCCAATTGAAAATGGACAATGGACAATGGATAATTCGGCTGGCGCGTGGTATGACCTGCAGGGCCGGAAGCTGCAAGGCAGGCCCACCCGAAGCGGTGTGTATGTGAATAACGGCCGCAAGGTGGTGCTGAAGTAAACCACGGATTTCGCAGATTTCGCAGATTTTACAGATAACATTTATTTATTAATTTTTAAAACAAACAAAGACAATGAAAAAAGAGTATTTTGCTCCCGAAGTGGAGACGATTGTGATGGAAACGCCGTATCTTCTGGCAGAAAGTGAATCAGAAGGGGGAAGCATCCCCGGCGGCGGAGAAGGAGAAGAAGGAGACTACGGCGAGTAACTCCTCCACACGACACAGGGGTGCCTGACCCTTTGTGTCCTACACTTTAGCCTCACTGCCAATTCTGGTGGCGAGGCTAATTTTTTTGTACATTTATAGTAGAACAGAGCACCCAAAACTTGGAGGCTCAATTTCTGGCGTTTGAATGAGAATGGAGCAGCTATTATTTGTCGCCGTAATGTCCCCAAGCGGATATAACGACCACCTCAACTACTTGGTCGTGAATCTCGTAAATTAGTCGATGCTTGTCACTGATTTTACGTCGCCACTGTCCTTCACGATCTCCTGTAAGTTGTTTTGGTTTGCCAGTGCCTGTACGGGGATGCTCATAAAGTTCTCCAATTAGTTTCAAGGCTTTCTTGTAATAAGCAGGCTCATCCTTCAAAAGTTTTTGAAGATCGAATTGCGCTTTCTCCTTGATATCTACGAAATATCGACTCATAGACTACGGATGTATTTATCGAGGTCTTCGACGCTTTCAAATCTCTTAGAAGGACCCTTTTTTGCCTCGTCGATCATCTGGAAGAAATCCTCCTCGGGCATGAAAGTGGGGTCGTCTTTTTTCTCTGCCACGAGTTTACGCAGGTACTTTGCTACACGCTTCAACATGCTCTCGTCCTCGGCCAGAGCACCCAAGTTGCGCAGTATCTCAGCATTCAGTTGTAATGTGGTCATAACTTATATATTTGTATTTCTGCTGCAAAGATACTCTTTTTTTTCTAATAATACTGGTAAATTCAAAATAAATATTTATTTTTGCAACAAATTACGGTTTTTGAGATAGCCAAAATTATGTAGAAACGACATCTATGGATGACCTAGTCGCTGGGACAGGTACTTGGGTATGACGGCTCCTATGACTCAGGTACCTGTCCCCACGGCTATTCTTAGGTCGTTTCATCCTTGATGTCGTCACAAATTGTGATGAGATTAGTATCCATTCTTGTTCTGTGAGTTGGAACATAAAATCGTTGGGAAAGCGTCTTGCATTACGTTTGACGGTTTGATTAAGTGAACGGGTCTCTACCTCATAAAGTATAGCCAGATCGAAATCAAGCATCACGCGCAGACCGACTAGTCGCTGGGACAGGTACTTGGGTATGACGGCTCCTATGACTCAGGTACCTCTTACCTTTGCATCAGACTATAGAAAATGTTCTAAATGTCTGATGTTAAACATCGTTATTGTTTAGTACATGCGGTTATGATTTCGTAGTTTTGCTAGGGATTATGGCCGTAGGGAGTGAGGGGA
>JAEEPF010000229.1 GCA_016284635.1 Prevotella sp. | reverse complement strand
ATCCCGATCTGGTGATGAGCCTGCTAACTGCCTTGCTCCCTCTGCCTGAAGACGGGCAGATAGAGAGCGTCGAGTACCTGACACCAGAGATGGTACCAGAGAACCCGGCTAAGAAAGACAGCATCGTCGATGTACGATGCAAGGACCAGCAGGGGCACCAGTTCATTGTTGAGATGCAGCTCTACTGGAACGAGGAGTTCAAGCGCCGTGTGTTGCTCAATGCGTCAAAGGCTATCGTACGCCAATTGAACAAGGGTGAGGACTATTCGCTCATCCAGCCTGTATACTGTCTGAGCCTGGTGAACGACAAAGCTTTCGACTACGAGACTGATGAGTTCTACCACGACTATGCCATCGTCGATGTCGAGCATACCGACCGTCATATCGAGGGGCTGCGCCTCGTGTTTATCGAACTGCCGAAGTTCAAGCCGCAAAGCATCGCCGAGAAGAAGATGACTGTGCTATGGCTGCGCTTCCTGACAGAGATTGCAGAGGATACCATTGAGGCTCCCACAGAACTCTTGGAGAACGAGGCGACGCGCAAGGCCTTGGGGCTTGTGGAGAGGTCTGCTATGACCGAAGGTCAGCTCTATGCCTATGAGAAGTTCTGGCTGGCTGTTGTCGACGAACGTATTCTTCGTGAGGCGGCCACCAAGAAAGGCTATAATGAAGGTTGGGAGAAAGGCATGGAGAAAGGCATGGAGAAAGGCCATATCGAGGATGCTCGTAGAATGAAAGCCGACAACATGGCTATTGAACTGATTGCCAAATACACCGGCCTCACGATAGAGGAAATTGAAGCGCTTACATAATCACAGCTACAACATAGAAAAGATGCCTACTAATGGAGTAAAAATTCTTGGCGTTCAACTTTGGGAACCATCATTGTAACACTTGTTACAACTGTTACAAAATCCACTATCGAGTAGGAGGTGAACACTAATTAGAGGTGTTCACCTCTTTTCATGTTCACTTGTCCTCTCACACCACCGTACAAGCGGTTCCGCATACGGCGGTTCCTCAACCTTTCGGCAGCGCGGATGCGCTGTAATAACAACCTATCCAGCTATAGCCCGCCCTGCGGAGTGACTCGTCACCAATTGCTCGGGCGAGTATCCAACTGTCGGCTATGCGCCAATAACCCTTGCTCGTGTAACCCCATTGGTAAGCCTGTCTTCTTTCTATGCCGCATAGGATAAGGTTCTTTACCCTCGTTCGCGGTTTCTTCCAGGATTTCCAAATACACATGCGCAGACGGCGACGAAGCCATTGGTCTATGGCAGCGACTTTACTGCCCATGTCGGCATAGTCGAAGTATTCCGCCCAGCCTTGCAGATAATTCCGCAGGGCGGTCTTGCGCTGTTCATAGCCCATGCCGTTACTCCGCGAAGTAATCTGTTTGAGTTTGCGGCGCAGCTTGGCCTCGCTCTTCTTATGCAGACGCAGACGGCACTTGCCTCTGCTCACATAGAAGCCGTAGCCAAGATACTTCAACTTGCCAATGTAGGCGCATTCGGTCTTCTCGCGGTTGACCTTTAGCTTCAACCTGCCTTCTATAAACACGGTGATGCTGTCCCTTACACGTTCTGCTGCACGGAGGCTCCTACAGAAAATAAGGCCGTCGTCGGCATAGCGAACAAAGGGATGGCCTCGTCGCTCCAGTTCCTTATCGAGTTCATTCAGAAGCACATTAGCAAGCAGAGGGCTCAGAGGGCCACCTTGCGGTGTACCCTCACGGGTCGCCTCTACCTTTGTGCCAACCATCACGCCTGCATTGAGGTAGCGGTGAATGAGGGAGATGACTGCATCGTCCTTTATCGTCCGTTGCAGTATCTCTATCAGTTTGGCGTGGTTCACCGTGTCGAAGAAGCGTTCGAGGTCGATGCCCACCGCATAGCGGTAGCCATCACCTACTATCTCCGTGACACGCACCAATGCCTGCTTCGCTCCTCGATTAGGGCGGAAACCGAAACTTCCTTCGCTGAACTGGCGTTCATAGATGGGGGCTAACACTTGGGCGATGGCCTGCTGAATCATCCTGTCCACTACCGTGGGGATGCCAAGCAGACGCTTCTTCCCGTTGTCCTTGGGTATCTCTACCCTGCGGACGGGGTTAGGACGATATGTCCTCTGGCGGATGCTCTCTGTCAGTGCGCCCTTATGCTCCAACAGATAGCCGAGCAGACGGTCGCAGTCCATCCTGTCTATACCTGCCGCACCTTTGTTACGCATCACCTGCTTATAGGCAGCGTTTAGGTTGGCGGGAGACAGTATCTGTTCCAACAAAGCGTATCGGTTAGGTTGCTCCGTAGTGAGACACCCGTCAACCACGCGCATGAAAGTCTGCACTCCCACAGCGTCCTCGGCTTCCGGCCTACTCTGCTGCGGGCAGCTGCCACTCTGCGTTGACATTTTCTGCATTCTCTCTTTCATACGATAGTCTTCTATCGGTTGTACACTTCGGTTGGGTTCAGTCCTTCCCTGCTGCTACCATTGGCAGGTACTATGACCTCGGCTGACTTCTCACGGCAAGCTTTACTCCACGGCTTTGAGTACATTCGGTCACAGCCGCGTCCGTGAGACCTCCCCGATTAAGAACATAATCTTTCACACTTATACCTGCTTGATTTACACCACCCGTTCCGAATAGCTATGGGGCTTTGACTTTTCTGGCAGTCTCACCCACGGGCAAACGCCTTGGTATCAAGTTCCTGTACGTCAGGCCAGTGATTTGCCGCTGACTTCCTTCAGACCCAACGTCACCGTTGGCACCTTGTCATTGGCTGTGCGCTTGCCGCTATTAGGCCGCGCTCGGGACTTGCACCCGTTAGATTATGCCCATGTCGGGCGAACCAGAAAAGGGGCGACATTCGTGATGGATGTCGCCCCTTTTACTGTGATTACACTTTTAGTGTGTTTCGCTTAGGTTATGCGTCGATGTTGGCGTAGGTGGCGTTCTTCTCGATGAACTCACGACGCGGTTCGACGTCGTCGCCCATGAGCATGGAGAATATCTCGTCGGCCTCAGCGGCGTTCTCGATACTCACCTGCTTCAGCAGACGGTTCTCGGGATTCATGGTCGTCTCCCACAGTTGCTCAGGGTTCATCTCACCCAGACCTTTGTAGCGCTGAGTGTGAAGGGCCTTGTCGTCGCCGTTGCCTGCCACATATTTGTCGATGAAGGCCTGGCGCTGCTGCTCTGTGTAGCAGTACTCCGACACCTTCTTATATGTACACTTATAGAGCGGCGGTGTGGCGATATACAGATGTCCGCCCTGAATCACCTGCGGCATGAAGCGATAGAAGAGTGTCATGATCAGCGTGTCGATGTGCGAGCCATCGACGTCAGCATCGGTCATGATGATGATCTTGTTGTAACGCAGCTTGTCGATGTTCGCCTCACGGTCACCTTCGCCTTCGACACCGAAGCGTACGCCAATCGACTGGATGATGTTCATCACCGACTCTGACTCAAACACACGGTGCCACTGTACCTTCTCCACATTCAGAATCTTACCACGAAGCGGCAGAATGGCCTGGAAATGACGGTCACGGCCAGACTTGGCAGAGCCACCAGCGGAGTCACCCTCGACGAGGAAGATCTCACACTGCTGAGGATCCTTGTTAGAGCAGTCGGCGAGTTTGCCAGGCAGTCCACCACCCGTCATCGGGTTCTTGCGCTGTACGCTCTCACGGGCCTTACGAGCGGCGATACGGGCGGTAGCGGCGAGCACCACCTTGTCACAGATCATCTTCGCCTCCTTCGGATGCTCCTCTAAGTAGTTGGCCAGGGCCTCACCCACAGCCTGCTGCACGGCACCGGCGACCTCCGAGTTACCGAGCTTCGTCTTCGTCTGTCCCTCAAACTGCGGCTCGGCGACCTTGATGCTAATCACTGCT
>JAEEPF010000228.1 GCA_016284635.1 Prevotella sp. | reverse complement strand
TGATCATGATTGGCGGCGTGCTGGTGAACTTCCTCCTGGCGCTGTTCATCTATTCGATGATCCTCTTCCATTGGGGTGATACGTATATCCCCGTGAAGGATATGACGCTGGGTATGAAGTTCAATGCGGAGGCGAAGGCCTTGGGCTTTAAGGACGGTGATATCCTGATAGGTACAGATAAGGGCGAGTTTAAGGATTTCTCGGCTGACCTCTATCGTGATATCAGCGAGGCCCAGCGTGTAGACCTGATCCGCGATGGCAAGAAGATGTCGTTGAATCTGCCCGGTGACCTGAACCTGCTGGGGATGCTCAAGGCAGAACCCTCGTTCGTGCGTCCGTTGATTCCTGCCGTGGTGGACAGTGTGATGGCAGACAGCCCGGCTGCTTCCATCGGTCTGCAGAAGGGTGACAAGATCGTGGCCATCAATGACAAGGCCGTCGACAGTTATAATGAGTTTACGGACCAACTCGGCATCCTCGCGGATATGATGACTGCTGCACAGACGAAGACGGATAGTCTGAAGGTGAGGACAGCGACCATCGTCTTTGACCGCGACGCGGTCAAAGACACTGCCACCGTCGTGCTGACTCCGGAGCTGAAATTGGGCTTCTTCGTACAGACGATGGCTGGTATTTATAAGCCGTACACACGGGAATATGGGTTCTTCGAGAGTATTCCTGCGGGGATCAAATATGGCTGGAACGTGCTGGCGGGTTATGTGGGTGACATGAAGTACGTGTTTACGGCTGACGGTGCGAAGTCGCTGGGTGGCTTTGGGGCCATCGGCAGTCTGTTCCCGCCCATGTGGGACTGGTATCTCTTCTGGAAGATGACCGCTTTCCTGTCGATTATCCTTGCCTTCATGAACATCCTGCCCATCCCGGCCCTCGACGGTGGACATGTGTTGTTCCTGATCTACGAGATGGTCACGCGTCGCAAACCCTCTGAGACCTTTATGATCCGGGCGGAATACGTGGGCTTCGGCATCCTCATCCTCCTGATGGTGGTGGCGAACCTCAACGATATCCTGCGCTGGCTGGGCTACCTATAGTCGCGTCTTCTCCGGGAGAGCCGGAATACCAACAGATAACAAGCCACGATGACCACATACGTCATCGTGGCTTGTAGTTTTGTGGGGTGCAGTCCGTCGATGCTCGCCCCAGGGATGGCGGCGATGGTGGTGAGCAGGGTGTTCAGTCCAGACACTATATATAATAATATGTTCGCGAGGGAAGGGAAGAGGAACACCACGGGCGAGAGCCAGAGGATGAGGATGGCAGCTGGGATGACGATGAAGTTCGTCAGCAGGAAAAAGACTGGCAGGCGTCCGAAGTAATAGGCAACCAAAGGTGCGACACCGATCTGTGCAGCACATGACACTGCCACCATCCCCCAGAACCATCTGATGACACGGTGCGTCATCAGATAGCCCACAGGGAACAGACGTTCAGACAAGGGCACGATCAGGAGGATGGCGAATACGGACAGGTAGGACATCTGGAAACCGATGTCGAAGAGTGACAGTGGGCTCACAATCAGGACCAGCAAGGCTGTGAAGGCCAGGGTGTTGACGGACATCTTGTCGCGATGGCCTAATGACAGCAGGGCGTAGACTGTGAGCATCGTGGCAGAACGAATGACACTCACGGGCATGCCAACTAAGAAGACGAAGGACCAAAGACAGATAAAGGTAAAAAAGTAAAAAGGTAAAAAGGTAAAATGGGGGCGGGCGCTGAGGAGGGTGAGGAGCATGAAGATGATGCTGAGGTGGAGGCCGCTCAGGGCCAGGATGTGTGAGGCGCCTGTGATGGCATAGATATCGCGGAGGTCATGGGTTAGGGCGGATTTGTCGCCTAAAGTCATTGCTGCCACGACTGCGTAGGCTTCCCCTCCTGAGTTCTTGCGTCCCGTTGGTAGCAAGCGGCAAAGCCGAGCGGGAGGGTTAGGGGTGGTCTGATCAGTCGCGAGGCGCTCCAACAACCTGCTGCGGAGTGTAAGGAAATAGAGTCGGGTGCGGTCCAGTCGTGAAAGACTCTTTAAAGACAGTTCCACCTTCTGCCATTTCCAACTCGACACAAATGTCCGGCCTGTGAAGCCATGCACTTCCAGATAGCGGCGATAGTCGAAAGAGCCTTTGCGCCATTCGCTGTTGGGTCTGATACGGGACTGGATTCTCAGCCCGTCGCCAATCTTCAGGCTCCGACTCCTGTCGTCCTTATAGAGGTAGCATTTCAGCTTCTGTTGACTGCCTGTCAACAGGATGTCCACAGCCATGGTCTTGGGCTTCTCCACAGGCTTACTGATTACCACTGCCTCATAGCAAACTTCCTTTTCCTGCCATGACACGCGCAACTTCGTCTCTTGCCTTTGCACCAGTAGCCAACCTAATACCACGAAACACACTGCAATGCCCGCAGACTGCCCGACGGCATACCGCCACAACAGCAGTGTTCCCACTACCATTACTACAAAAGCAGGCCAGAGCCAGCTGACAGTTCCCACACTGTCGCCCACGACAATCCCTGCCATCAGACAGATGACCAGACGTAATAATGGGGCCTCTCCAAACGGTTTGTTCTTCATATCACTTAACGTTAACGCTGCAAAGGTACGAATTTCTTTTGAATTAACCGCATAATTCAAAAGAAATTCGTACCTTTGCAGTCAGAATGGAAAGTATGGTGATGCCCTTGTGGGCGTGGATATTGTTTTACGGGCTGGTTGTCGTGATGCTTTACGTCGACCTGAAGTCGTTTGGACGGAAGGGTCAGCATGAGGTGAGCATCCGCGAAGCCTTGTCGATGACAGTGGTGTGGATTACTGTCTCGTTGGTGTTTTGTGCGGGCATCTGGTTCTTCTATCCTGTTGCCCCTCAAGAGAAGGCGATGGAGTTTCTGGCGGGTTATCTGATCGAAAAATCGCTCTCGATGGACAACCTCTTCGTGTTCCTGATGCTCTTCACGTTCTTCGGGATTCCACGGAAGTATCAGCATGAGGTGCTTTTCTGGGGTATCTTCGGGGCACTGGTGCTGAGGAGCGTGTTTATCTTTGCCGGTGCTGCGATGGTGCAAAGGTTCGAGTGGATCCTCGCCATCTTCGGCCTCTTCCTGATCTATACGGGCATCAAGATGTTCGGGCATCAAGAGGATGAGCAGGTGGATCCGTCGAAGAATATCTTCGTGAAGGTGTTCAAGCGGTTCTTCCCGGTGACGGACCAGTTACACGGAGATCATTTTTTTGCATCGGATTTACACGGAATAACACGGAAAGAGGATACTCTGGCGAAAGAAGTCCGAGAAATTCCGTGTCAGTCCGATGCAAAAAGAAAACCGAGGCTGAAGGCCACTCCGTTGTTTATTGCTCTGATCGTGATAGAGACGACAGATGTGGCGTTTGCCGTGGATTCGATACCGGCCGTGTTCTCCGTGTCGCGGGATCCGTTTATCGTGCTGACATCGAATATCTTCGCCATCCTCGGCCTGAGGGCGCTCTACTTCGCCCTGGCGGCCATCGCGAAATACTTCACCTATCTGAAATATGGCCTGGGCATTATCCTGAGCTTCGTGGGTGTGAAGATGCTGCTGGAGGTGTTTGCGGACATCAAGGTGTCAACGCCCCTCTCGCTGGCCTTTATCTTTGGCATACTCGTTCTATCCATGGTATTATCAATGGCATTAACATATGGGAAATTACACAAATGACGCAGTGGAACTGCTGATGGAGCTGATTGCGATCCCCTCTATCAGCAGGAGTGAGGACCAGGCCGCTGACAAGCTCAGCGAGTACTTGGACCGTTGGAACCTGCCTCACGGACGTGAAGGCAATAACCTCTGGGTGGGGTGTCAGGACTGGGACAACAACCGCAAGACCGTGATGCTGAATGCGCATATCGACACCGTGAAGCCCACCGGCTC
>JAEEPF010000055.1 GCA_016284635.1 Prevotella sp. | reverse complement strand
GTTTGAACTCGGTGCGCTGATACCCACCGAACGGATGGTATCGTAACCGCCATTGGCATCAATCATCTGGACGATGCCTTCACTCAACTTCGTCACAAATGCCCCTATCTCCGGGTAGTCTTCTGTGGGGAAACTATCTTTGACTATGATGTTTCCTCTGACATCTACAATAGCATAAGATGTGGTCTCGAGACTAATATCAACTCCAATAACCCTTTTCTTAACTGTTTTTTGATCCATAGCTACTTCTTTAGTTATTCTGCCACAAAAATAGTAACAATTTGATAAACAACCAAATCTTTTACATTTTTTTTTGCAAATATTTACCCTAATCTTGCATTTTTCGGGATATTTTCGTATCTTTGCACCCATAAAAGTAAAAAATTCGAATATTTGAGATGAACATTTTAGAATTAAGTGAACAAGAAATCGGCAGACGTGAGAGTCTGCAAGAGCTGCGTAACATGGGCATAGATCCCTATCCCGCAGCCGAATACCCCACTAACGCATTTTCCACCGACATACGTGACAATTTCCGTGATGAAGACGAGCCCCGCCAAGTGTCTATTGCCGGCCGTATGATGAGCCGTCGTGTGATGGGAAAGGCCTCGTTTGCAGAGATACAGGACTCCAAGGGCCGTATTCAGGTGTATATCACCCGCGACGACCTCTGCCCGGGCGAGAACAAGGATTTATATAATAATGTGTTCAAGCGTCTGCTCGACATCGGCGACTTCATCGGCGTGAAGGGCTTCGTGTTCCGTACGCAGACGGGTGAGATCAGTGTGCATGCCCAGGAGCTCACCCTGCTGTCGAAGGCTCTGAAACCGCTGCCTATCGTGAAATACAAGGACGGTGTGGCCTACGATAAGTTCGATGATCCTGAACTCCGCTATCGTCAGCGTTATGTCGACCTCGTGGTGAACGAGGGTGTCAAGGATACATTCCTTCAGAGGGCTACGGTCATCCGGACGCTTCGCAAGGTACTGGATGATGCCGGATATACGGAAGTCGAAACACCAACCTTGCAGATGATTGCCGGTGGTGCTTCAGCCCGTCCGTTCATCACCCACTTCAATGCCTTGGATCAGGATATGTACATGCGTATCGCTACCGAGCTCTATCTGAAGCGCCTCATCGTGGGTGGTTTCGAGGGTGTTTACGAGATTGGCAAGAACTTCCGCAACGAGGGTATGGACCGCAACCACAACCCCGAGTTCACCTGCATGGAGCTCTATGTGCAGTATAAGGACTACAACTGGATGATGTCGTTCACCGAGAAGCTGCTCGAGACCATCTGTATTGCCGTCAATGGCAAGCCTGAGCGTGAAATCGACGGTAATATCGTGAGCTTCAAGGCTCCCTATCGCCGTCTGCCCATCCTCGAGGCCATTCTGGAGAAGACAGGCTTCGAATGCAACGGCAAAACGGAAGAAGAAATCCGTGCCTTCTGTCTCTCGAAGGGTATGGATGTCGATGAAACCATGGGTAAGGGCAAACTGATCGACGAGCTCTTTGGTGAGTTCTGCGAGGGCACCTTCATCCAGCCTACTTTCATCACCGACTATCCCGTCGAGATGTCTCCCCTCACCAAGATGCACCGTTCTAAGCCCGGCCTCACTGAGCGTTTCGAGCTGATGGTGAATGGTAAGGAGCTGGCCAACGCCTACTCTGAGCTCAACGATCCCATCGATCAGGAGGAGCGTTTCGTAGAGCAGATGAAACTCGCAGACAAGGGCGACGACGAGGCGATGATTATCGATCAGGATTTCCTGCGTGCCCTTCAGTACGGCATGCCTCCCACCTCCGGTATTGGCATTGGTATCGACCGTCTGGTGATGCTCATGACGGGCAAGACCTTCATCCAGGAAGTGCTCTTCTTCCCCCAGATGAAGCCTGAGAAGAAGATTCCTCAGAGCACACCCGCTGAGTGGGCCGAGATTGGCGTAGCCGAAGAGTGGGTTCCCATCCTCCGCAAGGCTGGCTTCAACCTCGTGCAGAACATCGCTTCCGAGAAGGCTCAGGGCCTCCAGCAGAAGATTGGCGACATCGTCAAGAAATTCAAGCTCGACATGCAGAAGCCTTCTGTCGATGACATTGCCAAGTGGATCGAAAAAGCAGCAGAATAATGTTTGACTGTGGTAAGATAGCGATTATCGGCGGCGGTAGTTGGGCAACAGCGATCGCGAAGATTGTGGTGAGTCACACCCACCACATCGGCTGGTATATGCGTCGTGACGACCGTATCGAGGACTTCCGGCGCCTGGGACACAACCCTGCCTATCTCACCAGCGTCCACTTCAACATCGACGAGATCAACTTCGACAGCGATCTGAACCGTATCGCCCAGCAGTATAACACGCTGGTCTTCGTCACCCCCTCACCCTATCTCAAGAGTCACCTCAAGAAACTCAAGACCCGTCTGCACGACAAGTTCGTCATCACCGCTATCAAGGGTATCGTGCCCGATGAGAACCTCGTCTGCTCCGAATATTTCCATCAGGTCTATGACGTGCCCTATGAGAACCTCGCCTGCATCGGAGGTCCCTCCCATGCCGAAGAGGTGGCACTCGAACGTCTGAGTTATCTCACCGTGGGCTGTGCCGACCGTGAGAAGGCCCAGGCCTTCTGTGAGGTGCTCACCAGTGAATTCATCAAGACGAAGACCTCCACCGACGTGGTGGGTATCGAATACTCCTCCGTGCTGAAGAATGTCTACGCCATCGCGGCAGGCATCTGCTCTGGACTGAAATACGGCGACAACTTCCAGGCGGTGCTCATGGCCAACGCCGTGCAGGAGATGAACCGTTTCCTCACTGCCGTCCATCCCCTGGACCGCAACGCCTACGACTCCGTCTATCTGGGCGACCTGCTCGTGACTGGCTACAGCAACTTCTCGCGCAACCGCACCTTCGGTACGATGATCGGCAAGGGCTACAGCGTGAAGTCGGCACAGATCGAGATGGAGATGATTGCCGAGGGCTATTTCGGCACGAAGTGTATGAAGGAGATCAACCGTCACTGTCATGTGAACATGCCCATCCTCGATGCCGTATATAATATACTGTACGAGCGTATATCCCCACAGATTGAAATCAAGCTATTAACGGATTCATTCAGATAACAATAATAACAAACAACAATTATGAGCAACATCAAATTAGACATCACAAAGGCTGCCTGCTTCCTCGAAGCTGGCGCAGTAGAGGCTTTTGAGCCCAAAGTGAAGGCCGCCCAGCAGGCTCTGGAAGACGGCACGTGTCCTGGTAATGATTTCCTCGGATGGCTCCATCTGCCGTCGAGCATCACCCCTGCATTCCTCGACGAACTGCAGGCTTGTGCCAACGTGCTTCGCGAGAACTGCGAGGCCATCGTCGTAGCTGGTATCGGTGGTAGCTATCTCGGTGCCCGTGCCGTCATCGAGGCCCTCAGCAACTCGTTCTCATGGCTCGTGGCCGACAAGAAGAATCCCACAATCCTCTTTGCAGGCAACAACATCGGCGAGGACTATCTCTTCGAGCTCACCGAGTACCTGAAGGACAAGAAGTTCGGTGTGATCAACATCTCGAAGTCTGGTACCACCACCGAGACCGCCCTCACCTTCCGTCTGCTGAAGAAGCAGTGTGAGGCTCAGCGTGGCAAGGCCGAGGCCAAGAAGGTTATCGTAGCCGTCACCGATGCCAAGCGCGGTGCAGCTCGTACCTGTGCCGACAAGGAGGGTTACACCTCATTCATCATCCCCGACAATGTCGGTGGCCGTTTCTCTGTGCTCACTCCCGTGGGACTCCTGCCCATCGCCTGTGCAGGTTTCGACATCCGCGAGCTCGTCGCTGGTGCCCAGGACATGGAGAAGGCCTGTGGCAAGGACGTACCTTTCGCAGAGAACCCTGCTGCCCAGTATGCAGCCGTGCGCAACGGGCTCTACCAGAAGGGCAAGAAGATTGAGATCATGGTCAACTTCCAGCCGAAGCTCCATTTCATGAGCGAGTGGTGGAAGCAGCTCTACGGCGAGTCAGAGGGTAAGGACAAGAAGGGTATCTTCCCTGCAAGCGTCGACTTCACCACCGACCTCCACTCCATGGGACAGTGGATTCAGGACGGCGAGCGCACCATCTTCGAGACTGTCATCAGCATCGAGGAGCCTGAGAAGAAACTGCTCTTCCCCAACGATGAGGAGAACCTCGACGGCCTGAACTTCCTCGCTGGCAAGCGCGTCGACGAGGTGAACAAGATGGCAGAGCTCGGCACCCGTCTGGCACATGTCGACGGTGGCGTGCCCAACATCCGCATCACCGTGCCCCGCCTCAATGAGCGTTATCTCGGACAGATCATCTACTTCTTCGAGATTGCTTGTGGCATCAGTGGCAACGTGCTCGGTGTGAATCCTTTCAACCAGCCTGGTGTCGAGGCTTACAAGAAGAACATGTTCGCCCTGCTCGACAAGCCCGGCTACGAGGCTGAGAGCAAAGCCATCAAGGAAAGATTGGCTCAAGAATGATGTACAAGATCTCCGTTAAGAATTATCTCGAAAAACACGGCTTTGAGGCATTGCGCCCCAAGGCCGTGCTCTTTGACATGGACGGCGTGCTCTACAACTCCATGCCCAACCACGCCATTGCCTGGCAACAGTCCATGGCGCAGTTCGGCATCCAGATGACCGCCGATGATGCCTACGCCACAGAAGGAGCCCGTGGCGTGGACACAATCAAGAAAATGGTGCTCCAGCAACAAGGCCGTGAGATCGACGAGGCCGAGGCCCAGCGTATGTATGATGTGAAGACGCAGATTTTCCACTCACTGCCCGAGGCTCCCGTCATGCCGGGTATGCTCGAACTCATGCAGAAAATCACGGCTGACGGACTCCTGTGCTGTGTCGTCACGGGTAGTGGCCAGCGTCCCCTCATCAACCGTATCCTCAGCGACTTTGGCGCCTTCGTCACCGAAGACCACATCACCACCGCCTACGACGTCCGTCGCGGCAAGCCCGCGCCAGATCCCTATCTCATGGGACTCAGCAAAGCTGGAAACATAAAACCTTGGGAAGCCATCGTCGTGGAGAATGCGCCTCTTGGCGTTCGTGCAGGTGTTGCCGCCAAGATCTTCACCGTTGCCGTGAACACTGGCCCCTTACCAGACCAGACGCTCCTCGACGCCGGCGCAGACCTCCTATTCCCCTCCGTTGCAGAATTCTGCAACAACTGGCGTTTCTTTTAACGACAACATTGACCGCTCGGCTTTGCCGCTTCGCTCTGCGAAGAACAAAAACAACTCTTTTCTGACGGCTAACTGCCGCCCACAAACGGCTTGCCGTTTAAAATGTTGTTTTAGTTGTCCAGGTTGTCGTTATCATTCTCCGCCTGATTGTCGTTATTCTCCACCAGGTTCTCGTCAACGACACTCTTATTGTCGTTTAATTCCTCGCTGCCACTGGTGTCCATCTGCGTATCACGGCTGATGGTCACATCCCCGAAGTTACTCAGCGTGATCACCAGCGGGATATACTCATCCGTCTGCGGATGGCTCACACTACCAGCGAAGATAAGGTGAAGACCTTCGACACGGTCGAAGACCAGTCCCTCCAGAATACCCGTCGCGCGATAGTCGTCGTCAAGATAATCATTGAAATCGGCCTTCGTGAACGTCCTACTGAAAAACACACTGCCATCCTGACGGATCACCTTCAGCTGGATGCGGTTATCGACAAACTTCTGGCCCGTCTCGTCCTTCACCATCCTCAGGCTGTCATCGGCCATACGGCGGATGTCCACCTGATAGCTGCGATCCAGCCACTGCACGTCCTTCACCTGATTGTAATCCTGCATCCGGATAGGTGCCTGCGGCTTCGGTGTTTCCGTCTTGCGGACGATGATATCCTCCGTCTGTTTCTTCTGCTTACAACCTGTAAGCGTGGTTCCAAGAGCTACTGCCATCGTAACGACCAGCGCCATACGACATGCTATTTCTCGCTTGATAAAAGTCTTCATTATTCTTGATTTATCGTTTATCGGATGCAAAAGTAATCAATTTACCGCAGATTCCACAATTTTGACAGAACTTTTTCATCAAAATCTATATATTCTGCGCTTCTTCTGCGCTTCCACCTTATTATTTTAAATCATCTTTAGCGAGTTCATCAATCTCGCGGACGGATTCCACTGTTTTATGCTCACTTAAGCGCACGCTGATAAACCTGTTCATACACATCCATTTCTCGCTTGGCTATACCAAGACGAACTGCAATCGACTTCCATTGCTTCACACCAACTTTCACCTCATCGATTATTCGCTTTGCTTCTTCCTTGCCTATCATGTATTCTTCTGAAGAGTTAAGCAGGACATTCAGGTCTGCATGATTGGTTGTGGAGTTTATAAGCAATGCCTGGTATTCATTCAATGTCGGATTCAAGTCGTATGCTGGAGATAACGTCCAGCCACGAGGAGTGAGCAGGAAACCGTGATTGCGGAAATGATCATCGCTATTGCCTATGGCGATATTGAATGCCACTCGGCGATAGAGCTGACGCAGGTTGTCTTCCACGTCACAGCAGTTCTGGAGGATAAAGTCCACGATGTCAAGATAGCCATTGCCAGTCTTTACATCGCAACCGTCAGTCAAGCCCAGCAGGGTCATGGCTGAAGCGAAATGCTTTCTCTTTCCATCGTCTGTTCTGTCGAAACGCTTTGAGAGCAGGGCATGGTATTTCACGCCCGTCTCTATGGTGTTCGTCTCTGCCGCCACGACTCCTGCTTCCTTCGCCAACAGATGACTGTGATGCTCCCAGAGACCGACATCATAGTCATCGTTCCTCGACGGGAATTTGGCAATACAGAGTTTGCCCGTTTCATCCATCACACCAGCCTTCGGACGGGCACCGCCCAACGAAGTGCCAGGATGAACGAGTTGTAACAGCCACTTCTTTTCTGGAAGCCGATTCAGCTCTTCGCTTTTTTCAATCTCCATACTGGCTGCGACCAAAGCCCTTATATCGGCTAAGGGAGGGATACGAAGCGATTTCTCGCAGTTGACTTTGTCTTCCTCTGTCACGACTCGGCCATTCAAGTGAGCTTGATGGCTCTCGCTGTTCCATCGGTTGATGAATTCCCCATCTTTGTCCTCCTTGAAGCGGAAACCACCCATCCGGGAGAAATCATCGATACCCATCAGGTAATCGAAGGATGATAGCTTACGGATGGGACGTTTCTCTTCGGTGGCAAGAATCTGTTCGCGTCTGTTCAGCAACAACCTTCCCCAACGGTCGGGCAATGCGTCGCTAAAGCAGCCGAAGATGTCCCTGTCCGGCTGAGTGTATTGCTGACCTGGATAGTTGTTGATGTCGGCACTCAGGAATAAACCACCATACTGACGGAGCCATTTGTTATCATACGTGAACGAATAGGAATCCGAGCCACGAAGGGATTCATAGCCAAGTTTGCCTACCAGCATTGGGGCTTCAAGCCAGTCGAAATCTGCATATACAAATAATGTACGCATAGGCTATACTTTTTTTGATGCCCGTTCACGGTGTTTGAGGGCAAGATCCTGCAAGGCCCGCCCCATCTCATCCTTCTGCGCCAACAGCAGGATGTCATCATCGAGCTGCAAAGCATAGAGCACACGCAAATAGATACCGATAGCAACAGTCGGCGTACCTTTCTCTATCCTGGCAATGGTCATAGGTGAACAGGTTGCACGTTCAGCCACCTGTGCAACACTAAGATCACGACGCAATCTGGCAAGTCTGATTTGCTCACCAACCGTCTGCATCTTCTGTTCCAGTTTTCGGGGCAATTTATTGCCCATAGTTGTTTTACTCATATAGGGACATAACTATGTATTACGAGTGCAAAATTAATACTTTTTCTCTATTTTATGTTAGGTTATCAATAAAATTATTCGATTTACAAGGTATTTTTAACAATTCAAGGCTAAAGAATAAGTTACTATCAAATTTATAACAAGTAGAAAAAGAACAACACAGCAGCATATTTTACATTGATGCCACTGGCTGTACCTATCCTCATATTGTTGTTGTTTCGCACAGCGCCATCGAGGCTGATTCTTAATCTTGTTAGACTAGTTGTACAGTCTCTTTTCCTACACATTATTTATATTTAAGAAAAAAGCAGTTAAAGTCTTGGCGGTTTCGGAAAAAGAGCGTAACTTTGCAGTCTCAACAGCAAAAGTGAGGAATATCCAAAACAAAAGATGATGATGGAAAAGAAAACAGATACTCTATTTGCATCGCTACTAGGCATATTCATGCTTTGTATGCCGACAAATGCTAATGCACAGAATCGTGCAGGTAATCTTAATGCGCCATCCTGTCCTACGCAAATCGAGGTTAGAGAACGTACGATTAGCGATTTGCTCTATTTCCCCTTCTCGTGTATAGAAGACCCCATGCCCACTAGAGAACAGGCCTGGCAGGTGGTGACAGACATCTTTGGCAACTGCGAAAGCGTTAATCTCTACCCAGGGCTCCATGCTGGCGTAACTTTTGATTTCACCTATCAAGGTACTCCCATTGGCATTTGTTATTATGACTGGTATGACAAAAGAACATGGTATGACTTCTTTTTTGAAACGAAAAACGAGGCCGATCAGTTTTATGACAATCTCGTCAATGACATACGCGGTGCAGGCATCCCGCTCACTAAAGACAATCTATATGGTGGCATGTCGAACCGCAAGAAGCCTGTTTCAATCTTTAAATGGGTGAGTGTCGATGCTCCTGTGAAGGTAAAAGAAGTCAGCCCGTCAAACATTGAGACCGCCGATCACGTCGGAAAGTACAAAGTGGAATTAGGTGTTATGAAAAAGAAAGGTTCCTCTTAATTCATCACCAGTCTTTGACAACATTTATTAATGACGAAACCTTTTTCTGCTCTGATGGTGGATATATCAATACCAAAACTTTACTATGGACAACATCAGTACCTGGCATCATCTTCTGTTTCAGATAATAGATATTGCCATTCTGAGTATATCCAGAAGCGATTCCCATTGAATCTGATCTGTATGTGATATTCTTCACTTTCTCTGTTGGACTAAGCCATACCCCTTCTTCCGGGAAATCGATCTGTGTTGACCACATCCCAAGTAATGGCCAATAGCATAATTGGATTTTACCATCCGAGAATACCTCTACGTATGCAGGAACATCATCAACAAACAATTTTGATCGTTTATAGGCGCTGGGATATTTAAAGCCGCCATCAACATGCCAGCTCCATGACGTATCATTCTCATCCAGGACATTCTCTTTCTTGATAGGATTACCCCATGACACGCCTACCAGAATCAGTAATGCCATCACAATGATGACTCCAAACATTAATTTCTTCATAGTCTATCCTTCGTTTCTTGCCCTTTTTGTGATGCGGACTATCAATTCTTCGTTCTCGCACTGATCTTCTTTCCCTCTTTACTCCATATGAAGATCCAGCTGCCTTTACGACTGGTGATGGTGCTGTTGGTAACAGCAACGATCTCGCCAACATCAGAGACGTTCATCGTCTTCAGCGTCCTTCCCTTTGCATCGCAGATGTGGTAGTAGGAATAACGCTTCGCCACAAAGAAATCACTACCCCAGCCTTTGATTTCTCCCACGCTGATTCGTGAGAGCCCACCGATCTTCTTGCCCTTCTCGTCATAGACGTAATACCAGTTCTTCGTCTCTTCAATGTACGATATCTGCTGGCGTTGCGCCAGGGCAACCAGCGTTATTATGAGGAATAGGATGGTAAGCAGTTTTCTCATCAGTATATGCAAATATATGCGAAGTTTTTAAGTCCAAATTATAAGATTCATAAAAGGTCGAAGAAGAACAACACAGCAGCATATTTTACATTGATGCCACTGGCTGTGCCTATCCTCATATTGTTATTGTTTCGCACAGCGCCATCAGAGCTGATAGTGCCAAGACGCATGTTATTATTGTCGCGTACTGTTCCTTCAGAACTAACAGTCCCCAGGCGTCTGTTGTTCCGATCCCTGATAGTACCATCTTTATCGATAGTGCCAACTCTCATGTTGTTATTATCTCTGATGGCGCCATCATCGAATATCTTGCCAAGCTTCATATTATTGGCATTGCGTACTGTGCCGTCTGACTCTACTTTGCCAAGCAGTTTGTTGTTATTATCGCGGAAAGACTGGGCATTGCCAACACTCCCCACGAACAAAACCATTAGTAATGTAATAATCACTTTGTACTTCATGCTGCAAATTTAATAAGAATTTCTCAAACTACAAAACAATGATGTGACAAATTTTGATGGAGTTTGTTCGATTTGTCGCCTTAGGGGACGATTGTCGCTACAAGTTGGAGAAATTAAAGCGAGAAAGTTTGCAATGAGAAGAAATATGGCGTAACTTTGCCTTCGATAAGCGAGAACAGGCTGCACCTCAGCATAGAGCGAGCTCTCTGCATTCGGTTTGCACTGTCCTTGCATCAGATTTAAGATTCATACATCATTTAGTTAGAGTTAGTTTTTTCATAAGTTTGGTTTTGTTATTTTGGTTATTGATTAGTTAGTGATTGCTTAGGGCTCGCAGGGATGCGGGCCCTAAGCATTTTCCATACACATTAATTTGTGAATATATGTCAGACTGAATCCTGGCATAATCTTTTTATTTCCGCATCTACTACGTACATATCGCCGTCAGCATCCACAAGGACATTGCGAGGAACGACATCCCAAACGACGTATGTTCCATTGGAGTATCGGCCTTCGTCGTTCTCTTTGGTAAAGCCGAGGGCAGACATATATGTGTCAATCATGATTTGAGTGGCGGGCTGAGCATTACAAATGCGCTCTTGTTCCAAAACAGGCATCACGCTCCGACCATCATAGCCAGCAAAACCTATCAGTTTATAAGCTGTGTTGGGAAATACCAGATTATGAAGAATGATTTTGTCCAGCAAACTATGAATACTGCCATTATTTAGCAGGTTGTTCACCTTGAAGATGGTATCTTTGGCAACATAAGTGTCGTTCTCATTCCCGCTTGGACCAGGTTCGCCAAGATCAAACACATTATCCATAGGAATCCACATTCCCTCAGACTTAGCGTATTGCTCAGTAACTCGTTGCTCTATTTCGAAGCGGCCTCCATTACCTTTGCCTTCTCGAGGTTCTTCCTCATATAGTCTGCAAAGTCTTTGGAGCTCATCGGAGATTTCTTGGATTCTGCGATTTTCCTCATCGTACGCTCCATTGCTTCCTTGTGAAACTGATTTAAAAATGTCATCGTTCATACTGTTTTTAGTTTGTGCAAAGATACGAACTTTATTTCAATCTACCAAATATTTAAAGAAAAAGATGAAATAATCGTCTTAATAGGACAAGTTTTGAGGGAGATGGGGCGATTTGTCGCCTATGGGGACGATTGTCGCTACAAGTTGGAGAGATAATTGCGAGAATGCTTGCAATGAGACGAAATATGGCGTAACTTTGCAACGTGAATAGAGATTCACACATAAGTTTATCATTTTAGTTTTTTCATAAGTTTGGTTTTGTTATTGGGTTATTTGATTAGTTAGTAGTTTGTTTAGGGCTCGCAGGGATGCGGGCCCTAAGCATTAACTGTAGACAAGTAGACAGGTAGTCAATCAAAAAAAACTATTTGTCTACTTGTCTACACATAACGAATCTATTTTGTGAAATTTATTTACACATAGAAAATCGGAAGAGTTCTACGAAAAGGACGCCCTTTAAACTCGGAGTTTAGTGCTTGTAAAGTCTGAGTTTAAAGTAATTAAAGTCAGAGTTTAGTCTAAGTAAAGTCAAAAGCGTGGAAAACGGCTTAAAAAGACAGTCCAAGAGCATCTTAGACAAAAGTAAATAATATTTACATAACTAAACAATAGACTTACACATGTCTTACGCCTATCACCTAACAACCTAACAAAAAGCAAAATCGATGGGTGGATAATCTGGGAATGGAATTGGGAACATAACAAAGAAATCTATTTGATAATTATATATATTATATTATATATTTAATATATAATATAATATATATAATTTAATAAGACTATTTCGTTAAAACTTAAAAGACTTTTGTTAGGTTGTTAGGTGATAGGTTGGGGTGTCTTTTCCTGAAAACAAAAATCCAAATTTATTTGGTGTTTTCCTTATTTTTTTGTACCTTTGCAAACAAATAAAAGAGCATTGTTTAAACATGAAGAAATTCTTTATCTTTCTGCTGGTAGCATTCGTCGTTGTCATTGGCGTGCTGATGTGTCAGGGGACGGTCGTGCAGGAGTCTGGAGACGGGAGTCAGAGTTCAGGAGACTACCGTAGCGTGGACAGTCTGCCGATGCTCATCACCCAGATACAGAAGTGCTCGAAACTCTACACGGCGGAGTATCGAGTGCATAAGATTGTGACCCACGACGATGTGTTGCGTCTGAAGGGAACGCTGTTGCAACGACAGTTCAACATCAAGCTGCCCTTGGGCGACCGTAAGATTGCCATCCCCATCGACGCGAAGCTGAAGGCGTGGATCGACTTCAGCCAGATCACCGAGCGCAACATCGAGCGACGGGGTGACCACATCACGATCATCCTGCCAGACCCGCAGGTGACGATGACGAGTTCGAAGATCGACCAGAAGCACGTGAAGCAGTACGTCGCCCTAGCGCGTTCGAACTTCAGCGATGCAGAGATGTCTGCCTACGAACAGCAGGGGCGTGCCGCGATCATCAACGACATCCCCAACCTCGGCATCCTCGAGACGGCCCAGGCCAATGCGGCGAAGGTGCTCGTACCGATGCTGACGGCGATGGGCTACGAGGAGCACCAGGTGACCGTCGCTTTCCGCAAGCACTACGACGCGACAGATATTCCGAATCTCATCAGGATGGAAGAGTGAAAAGGTGAAAAAGTGAAAAGGTGAATTATGGGAAAATCATTCAAACTTGGAATCATACTGTTGGGTGTCTCGCTGGTGATCATAGCCTTCTTCTGGCTACGCAGTTGCACGAAGGGCGACCATATAGAAATAGGTGCCGACGACGCCATCGACGCCTCACCCACACAGATACAAAGCATCAAGGCCATCGGTGAGTGGGAATTCCTGAGCGTGAGTCTCGAAGAATTGGCGGACACCGTGCGCAAGGGAATCTTCTCTGACGATGAACTGTCGCGCATCTACTACGGCACCCTGCGCTTAGGCATCAATATGCACCAAGTGGAGCCGGGATGGCTGACGGCAGAAGGCGACAGCGTGAGCCTCTCGTTGCCACAGGTGGCGCTACTCGACCGTGATTTCATCGACGAGGCCCGCACGAAACCGTTCTTCGAGACAGGCTCGTGGAAGCCCGAAGACCGTGAGGCGCTGTACCGTCAAGCGCACAATCGGATGCTCCAGCACGGACTGACGAAGGAGAACCTCGTCGCTGCTGAGGACAATGCCCGCGAACAAATCACCAGCCTCATGAAGGCCATGGGGTTCAAAAAGGTAAGAATCACATTTAAGAAATGAACGAAATACTCTCTGCTGTCAGTGACTTCCTATGGGGATGGCCGATGATCATCCTGCTACTGGGAACACACGTGTTCCTGACCATCCGTCTGCGATTCCCGCAACGACATATCTTCGAGGCCGTGAGACTCTCATTGAAGCATGACCGCAATGCCGAAGGCGACGTGTCACAGTTCGCCTCGCTCGCCACGGCCCTGGCCGCTACCATCGGTACGGGTAACATCATCGGTGTGGCGACAGCCATCGCCTTGGGAGGCCCAGGAGCCGTGCTGTGGTGCTGGCTCACCGGTGTGTTCGGCATTTCAACGAAATATGCGGAGGGACTGCTCGCCATCAAGTACCGCGAGAAGACGAAGAGCGGTAAGATGCTCGGTGGTCCTATGTACGCCCTTGAAAAAGGTCTGGGATGGAAGTGGCTCGCCGTGCTCTTCGCGATCTTTACCGCCATTGCTGCCTTCGGCATCGGCAACACGGTGCAGGCCAACGCCATCGCCACCGTCGCCAGCGATTCTTACGGCATCTCACCATACGTCTCAGGAGCCTTTATCTGCGCAATGACAGCAGCCGTAGTGCTTGGCGGTGTGAAGAGCATCGCCCGTGTCTGTTCGATGCTCGTGCCCCTGATGGCAGCGTTTTACGTCTTAGGCTGTCTCTATATCCTCGCCGTCAATGCGACCTACGTCTGGCCTGCCCTCTGTCTGATCGTGAAGGCCGCTTTCTCGCCAGAGGCAGCAGGTGGCGGATTCATCGGTTCGACGGTGATGATGGCAGCACGTTTCGGTATCGCCCGAGGCCTGTTCTCCAACGAGAGCGGTATGGGTTCGGCACCCATCGTGGCAGCAGCGGCACAGACGCGCAATCCCGTGCGCCAGGCACTCGTCTCGTCGAGTGGTACATTCTGGGACACGGTGGTCATCTGTGCCCTCACGGGACTGGTAATCGTGAGCAGTGTGCTCGCCTACCCCGACATCGACTTCTCCAACGGAGCCACGCTGACGAAGGATGCCTTCTCGAAGATCCCCGTCATCGGACGTCCGTTGCTCACCTTCGGACTGCTCACCTTCGCCTTCTCCACTATCCTCGGATGGTGCTACTATGGCGAGCGGGCCGTGGAATATCTGAAAGGAAAACGCTGGGTATTAGGTTATCGGGTGCTTTATATCGTCGCAGTCTTCCTAGGTGCGGTGATGAACCTCGCCGTGGTGTGGAACCTTGCCGACTGTATGAACGCACTGATGGCCATTCCGAACCTCGTGTCACTGTTGTGTCTCAACGGGGTCATCGTCCACGAGACGCGGAGATACCTTTGGCGCGCCCACAAGATCAGCAACCGTTAGCACACCGTCTTTCACGCGGAAGCGCACGTCCATATTTAAATAAGGCATTCCATACGTACGTTCCGGATCGTCGTGGAAGGCTGGTCGCGGATCCTGCGCCAACGTCGCCTTCAGGGCCTCAAGATGCTGAGCGGGAATCTTCACAGCCAGTTTGTCAGGGATCTCTACGTGCAACGGTTCCCACTGCTTTTCGTCCACAAATCCGCTTCTCGCCTCAGGGTGGGCATCGGCATAGGTCACGTAGGGTTTGATGTCGTAGATGGGTGTGCCGTCCATGAGGTCTGCCCCACGCACGTAGATCACAGGTCCTAACTTCGCATCCTCCTCCACACGGTCTATCCTGACGCACGAGAGTCCCAAAGGATTCGGACGGAAGGGCGAGCGCGAGGCAAACACACCGATGCGACGATTGCCTCCCAACCTCGGAGGACGGACGGTCAATTTAGAGGTAAGAGGTGAGAGGTGAGAGGTAAGAGATATGTTCTGGCGGTTTGCAGAAAACTCCCAAATCAACCAGAGATAATCAAAATCCTCAAGGCCTCTGACGGCTTCGGGCTGACGGAAAGGCTTCTCAAACACGATCCTGCCCGTCAGTTCATCCACCAGCCCGCTCTGTCGCGGAATGCCGAATTTCGACTTCAATGGTGACCCAAAATGCGCAATTGGCTGTATATCCATGCGGCAAAGATACGGAATTTTTATATTAACACCAATTTTTTCCATAAAAAGTTTTCCTTTTCAGTTTTTTTTTGTATTTTTGCACCAACGATTTGAACTGAAATCAACGGTTATGACAAGAGTTCTACTATTGACCCTGACGCTGACGGTCTTCTTGCACACCACCGCTCTGGCGCAAGACTATAAGGATGAGCCTGAATACAAGGCCCTGCGTGAAACAATGAACCGCACTTTCAACGAGGGCGACTCCGCCAAGTTCTTCCCTGCCGTCAAGGCTCTGGAAGACTATCTGCTCGCCAGGCAAGACGTCCACGGCTATTACAACCAGCGCTGCAACGAGATCGTGTTCCTCATGAACCGCCAGAAGATATACGAAGCTTACAAACTGGCCCGCCGGCTCTCTGTCGAGCTCCGAGAGAAGAAGCTCGACAAGGAGATGTATATGGCCTATAACATGCAGGGCCACATCAACCGCATCTGCGGAAATCGCGATGCCGCCAAGGAGAGTTTCCAGAAGGTGATCCAGCTGATGGAACAGGAGGGCTACTGGGAGAACATGCCACCCATCTACATGAACATCGTCAACGTGGAGATGGGCGACAATCCGCAGGAGGCTCTTGAAATGCTCGCAAGGGCCAAGGAGATTGCAGAGAAATACGCCCCGGAACGTGTGTTCGACATAGATACCCGTCGCACCATCGCCTACTACAACGATGGCGACATGCCCGAGTTCCTCAAAGGCTACAAGGCCTATAAGGAAGGTGAGCAGGAGGGTAAGACTTCTGTCCACGGCCGTATGCTCGAAGTCTATTTCCTCGCCTCCCAAGGCAAGACCGACGAGGCCGTCAAAATGGCACAGGAAGAGTTCAACGAAGACGGCTACGACGCCATCACGCAGATATACCAGAAGGCAGGCCGATGGGAAGAGGCGTTCAACGCCCAGCGGAAAGCCTTTGAGGCCACCGACTCTGTGCACAACGTTGTGCTCTCCAACAATATGCAGGGCATCCGTGATGAATTGCTCGTCTACGACGCAGAACGCGAAGCCGCCCGCAACCATCTTATCGCCCTCAGCATCATCGTCTGTCTGCTGGGTGCCCTGGTGGGATTGCTCGCCTACCTCTTCAACACCCGCCGTCGTCATCTGGCACAGCTCAACACTGCCTATCAGCATGCCCTCGAGTCGGACAAGATGAAGACACGCTTCATCCAGAACGTCAGCCACGAGGTGCGTACACCCTTGAACATCATCAGTGGCTTCTCGCAGGTCATCGCCGACCCATCCCTCACAGAGAGCGACGAGGAGCGTCAGAACATGGCCGCGATGATGCAGAAAAGTGCCCAGCAGATCACGAACCTCATCGACGAGATCATCGGCCTCTCGCTCATCGAGAGTTCCACCACTGTGGTCAAAGACGACATCGTCAAGGTGAACCAACTGCTCGAAAACGTCGTCGCCGATTATGAAGACGCCGTACCGTCGCAGGTGGCACTTCGCGTGGACAGCGAGCTGGAACCCGATTTCAGCATCGCAACCAACAAGAACATGCTCTACCGCATCATGAGTGCCATCACCGACAACGCCATCAAAAACACAGAGAAAGGTAATATTACCCTCAAGGCCAAGACCGTCGCACAGACACTCCTCCTCACCGTCGAAGATACGGGCTGTGGCATCCCCGCAGATCAGGCGGAGCACATCTTCGAGCGCTTCGTCAAACTCGACTCCTTCAAGCAGGGCATCGGCCTCGGACTACCCCTGAGCCGTAAGCTCGCCGAACAGTTAGGCGGTCTCGTCACCCTCGACACCAGCTACACCTCCGGTGCCCGCTTCGTCGTCACCCTCCCCTTCGAACCCATCGAAAAATGAAAAGAACATTATAAAGATTAACGTTATGAAAAAATTTGTTTCCTTGAGAATCCTGGTATTCTCTTTCCTCCTTCCACTTTCCACTCTCCTCGCTTCAGCCCAGCTGAAGACCGACGAATTCACCACGAAGAGCGGTAAGAAAGTCACCATCACCTGTATCAAGCACGCCAGCATGGAGATCAACTACAACGGCGTCGAGATCGAAGTAGACCCCGTAGGCATGTGGCTCAAACCCGAAACCGACTACGCCACCTTCCCCAAGGCCAACATCATCCTCGTCACCCATGAGCATAAAGACCACTTCGACCGTGCTGCCATCCACGAGATCCGTACGCCGGCCACGAGTATTTACGTGAACCAGGCCGTATTCGGACACTTTCGCAACGGACTCGTGATGAAGAACGGTGACGTGCGCAAATATGCTTCCGACATCATCATCGAGGCTGTGCCTGCCTACAACACCACACCCGAACACAAGGAGTTCCACCCCAAAGGACGTGACAACGGCTACATCCTCACCCTCGACGGCTTCCGCATCTACATCGCAGGCGACACCGAGGACATCCCCGAGATGGCAGACATCAAGGATATCGACGTGGCCTTCCTGCCTTGCAACCAGCCTTACACGATGACCGTTGAACAGTGTGTCAACGCCGCAAAGATCATCAAACCCAAGGTGCTTTTCCCATACCACTACAACGACACGCCCGTACATAAGATTTCCATGGCGCTCGCCGGTAGCGGCATAGACGTCCGCATCCGTAACTACAAATAAAAAAATCGGGGTTCGCAATTGCGAACCCCGATAATCTTTTAATTACTCTCGGGAGCTTGCCCGATCAGATCCATAAACTCATCAAGCTTCGGTGTGATGATAATCTGCGTACGACGGTTACGCTGTTTGCCAGCCTCCGTTGTGTTGGGAGCGATGGGGTTGTACTCACCACGTCCACCGGCTGTCAGGCGCTTCGGATCCACACCGTAGTCGTTCTGCAGGGCCTGTACCACGCTGGAAGCACGGAGAGCAGAGAGATCCCAGTTGTTGCGGATGTTCGTCTTCGTGATGGGCACATTGTCCGTGTTACCCTCGATCAGCACGTCGTAGTCCTTGTAGTCCTTGATGATCTTGGCAATCTTCGACAGGGTCTCAGCGGCACGGGCATTGATCTCGTATGAACCGCTTTTGTAGAGCATATTGTCAGCCAGCGAGATGTAGACCACACCCTTCAGCACCTGCACGTCCACCTCTTTCAGCTCCTCCTTGGAGAGTGAGCGGGTAAGGTTGTTCGTCAGCACCATGTTCAGTGAGTCGCTCTTCGACTTCACCTCCACCAAGTGACGGATGTACTGGTTAGACTCGTTGATCTGATCCACGAGCTTCTCGATTGAGATATTGTTCTGAGAGGCATTCGTCAGGCTCTTGTCGAGTGACTCCTGCAGTTTCGCATACTTGTCCTCAGCGTTCTTCAGCAACTGCTGCATGCCACGCTGCTGTTCCTCCAGGGCGCTGATGCGGGCGTTCTTAGCAGCCAGGTCTTCCTTGGCGGCCTGCAGGCTCTCGGTGAGCGACTTGTTCTCTGTCTGGCAGTTTGCCAGATCTTTCTTACTGGCGCAGCTGGTCATCAGCAGACCGAAGGCCACAGCCATCATAATAACACTCTTTTTCATAATTCTAATCGTTTTTAACCAAGATATTTCATCAGGATACGGGCGTGACCGGAGTCGTGGAGCTTGGTGATGCTCTTCTCGCGAATCTGACGGACGCGCTCACGGGTAAGACCCATCTCTGCGCCTATCTCTTCAAGTCCGCGCTCCTGGCAACCAATGCCGAAGCACTCACGCACGATTTTCAACTCACGGTCTTTGAGCACACTGCGAAGCACGTTCTCCAGGTCACTGGTGAGTGACTCGTAATCGACATGCTTGTCAGTACGGCTGTCATCGCCGGAGCTCAAGAGGTCTGCCATCGAGTTATCGTCGTCCTCACCGAAGGGGGCGTCGATGCTCATGTGGTGACTGTCGGCTTTCGCCGTCTGTTCAATCTTTGCTTCATCAATCTGTGTCAGTTCCGCCAACTCAGTCACTGAGGGGCGACGCTGGTGAATCTGTTCGAAACGGTTGATCTCCTGATTGATCTTGCTCAGTGCACCACTCTGGTTAAGGGGGAGTCGCACGATGCGGCTCTGCTCAGCGATGGCCTGGAGGATGCTTTGACGGATCCACCAGACGGCGTAGGAGATGAATTTGAATCCACGCGTCTCGTCAAATTTCTCAGCAGCTTTCACCAGTCCGATGTTGCCCTCGTCGATAAGGTCGGTAAGCGTCAAACCCTGGTGCTGGTACTGCTTGGCCACTGAGACGACGAAGCGGAGGTTGGCTGTGACCAGACGCTCCTTGGCTTTTTCGCCCTCAGGACCACCCTTGCGGATAGCCTGCG
>JAEEPF010000227.1 GCA_016284635.1 Prevotella sp. | reverse complement strand
AGAAGATATAGGAAGACGATGGTGAGTACCATTCGTCTAAAAGGAGATAAAAGACAAATGACATGCGGGCTTAGACGGTCTGCAGCCAGACTATTGTCCTCTACCTTCCTCTGTCTTCTTCTATCTTCCTCTATCTTCTTCCTTTCCTGCACGCCGATGCCGAAGGATGTCATAATACAGGACGCGTTGCCTCCTATTTATCCAGATTATTGCGATGTGACCATCCCTGCAAACATCGCCCCTCTGAACTTCCTGCTGCGTGCCGATTGTGAAGCCATAGAAGTTAAGGCAGGAGAACTGACACTGAATGCCAGCGGCAATGAGGCCGTGTTCGACATTGACGACTGGAAGGCACTGATGCAGCAATCTCGAGACAAAGAGATAGAAGTAACTATCACCGCCCTGATTGACGGCGTATGGAAGCAATATAAACCGTTCAAGTGGCAGGTGGTTAGCGACAGGGTGGATCCTTACCTGACCTACCGGCTCATTGAACCTGACTATGAGATATGGAATAACGTGCAGATTCAGCAACGTTGCGTGGAGAACTTCGATGTGAATGCCCTTGGTCACTATGAACAGTTGGAGAACCGCTGCATGAACTGCCACACCTTCGCCAACCAGGACCCCCAGCTGTCGATGCTGTATGTCAGAGGGCCTGGCGGTGGTGCCATCTTGAATCAGCATGGTCAGCTAAGCAAGTTGAATATCCCTGGTAGCGTCTATTTCGGCTTCAGTCCTTCTGGTCGCTATATCACTTATTCCACCCAGAGGATCATTCCCGCTTTTCATAGTATGCCGAGCAAGCGTCTTGAAGTCTATGATGCAGAGTCGAATGTCTATGTGGCTGATATGCAGGCGCATCGCATCATCTCCTCGCCGCTGCTTTCTGACAGTCTGAAATTCGAGACATTCCCTACCTTCTCGCCTGATGGAAAGTACATCTATTATTGCTCTGCCGACAGCGTCAGTTTGCCTTCCGACATCAAAAAACTCCAATATCGTCTCGTTCGCATTCCATTCGATGAGGCTACAGGGACTATCGGTAGTCGAATTGAATCGTGGAATGAGGAGTGTGGAGTGTGGAGTGAGAATAGTCTTGCAGCAGATAATGCCGCCACTAAAAGTAATCTCCCTCCACACTCCACACTCCTCGCTCCACGAAAATCCTCCGTCTGTCATCCCCGTATCTCCCCAGACGGCCGCTATCTCCTCTATACCGTTGCCGACTACGGCACCTTTCCTATTTGGCATCCAGAGGCCGACCTCCAGCTGATGGATCTGCAAACAGGCGCCATCGATACTCTCGTCATCGTCAACAGCGAGAAAAGCGACACTTATCACTCGTGGTCATCGAATAGCCGTTGGTTCGTCTTTGCGTCGAAACGCGACGACGGCCTCTATGGAAAACCCTATTTCTGCTATATCGACAAAGACGGCAAAGCCCACAAACCTTTCTGTCTGCCTCAGGAGCATCCGACTTTCTATGACAACAATCTGAAGTCGTTCAATGCTCTAGAATTAGGTAAGGGCAAGGTTCCTTTCGATGTCCACGATGTCGCCAAAGCGATGAAGCAGGAGGCAATTAATTTCTCCCGCTGAGCATAATTCCCGTATCGGTCATAAGACCGAAATAAGTTGTCCAAGTTGTCTATGTTGTCGTAAATAGAAAACAACGGTTGTATTATTAACGACAACTATGACAACAAAGACAACATTTACGGTCTAAAGACCTTTATTTCACTTTTGTATCTATGCGCTTGTCTGAAGCGATTTCGATGCCTGCTTCGTAGGCATCGAAGTCTACCTTCGTCTTCGTGAAGTCTGGCGTGTTGAATGAATAGAGGCTCTCGCTATAGTATTCCTGAGGATTGCGCTGAGGCAGAAGGAATGGCTTCGACAACTGTCCCTTATCGTCGATGCTTGCCAGATAAAGGCGGCTGTAGAGACCGTCGTCGCGTCGGCTGGTGAAGACAATCCAATGAGAATTCACGTTCCAATTGTGATAACTGTCGGCCTTGTCGCTATTGATTTCCTTCATCTCTCGGGCTTCTCCTGTCTGTAGGTCCAACAGCCACTGGTCGCTTTCGTTGTGCCAGATGGAGAAATAGCCGTAGTCCATCAGCGTGAACATGATATACTTGCCGTCGTAGCTTGGGCGAGGCCATGTGAGGCTCTTCCCCATCGCCACTGCGTTAAATAGCGTGTCCACTTGATTGCCGAACTTGCCAGTCTCAGGATCAAATGCAATCTTACAGAGATTGTATTTCTCTTCTTGAAAATACTCAGGATAATCCTGTTGCAGGCAGGTCATATAGTATAAGGTGTGTCCGTCAGGAGAGAAAACAGGGGAGTTCTCACTCCAGTCCTTGGTCTGCAAAAGCGAGTCTGTCAGGATCTCATGCGTCACAGGATGATAGACGAATACATCGCTCGAAAGGTCGAACACTTCGACGCGCTCATTCCTGACCACATGGAATCCTTGCCGCGTCTGGTTGGTAGAGAAGGCACAGTATTTCCCACTTGGATGCCAATAAGGATACACCATCGAACCGCCAAGGAGATCATTTTTCGCCTTCAGCCATTCCCGCTGTCCGTCTGTCTGGAACATCGTTGCCCCATGACCGCCACGCACATGGAAGACGAACTTTGTTGGATCTGTCTGGCAGGCTGTATGGCAGTTGATGCACATGCCTGGCACCTGGGTGTTCTCGATGATGGCATACTCATCGAAGGTAGAGAGGTCACGTTGGTAGAGCCCCATCTTACTATAGACCTCATAGCCTGGGGCGATACGGCGATAAGTCAAGCCCCATTCGTCAAGGGCGTAGGGACTGATGTAGACCTTGAAGTCCTTATATTGTTTCCACTGACCGTCTTGCCGGATGCAAACGGTGAAGGTCAGTTCTCCGCCTTTGTTTCGAGCCGTCAGCTCATGCCAATCCTTCATGTCAAAATCGGCGAAGTCACCCTGCGCATGCAGGTCTCCGCCCTTCGAGCCACGGACCACGATATCAACCATGTCAATATCTGCTGCTGTGATATTGAAGTTCAGCGGGGCAATCTCTGCGGGTATCGTCACTCCGATATAATCGGGATAGATAGTGGGGAACTCATCCAGCGGGACAGGGTTCTCCACCCGCTGGGTGCAGGACGCCCAGCATACGATGGCACATAGATACCATGACAGTTTTCTCATCTCGTTGTTCTGATTTTGGCTATGGCCTCTCGGACATAGCGTGGATTATAGTTCACCTTACTTTGTACGTACGTCACATAATTGATGAAGCGTTGGGCATCGCCGTCGAGGAGAGGTGCCATCACCAGATATTGGGTGGCCATCTGGTTCTTTTGGTTGTGCATAAACAACTGTCCGCAGATCTTATCCAACTCATCTTCACTGAACAGAAAATCATCCTCGAGGCGGAACTGCCGCAGGGTGCCATAGACCGGGTGGGCATCAATCTGGGTTTCATCATCTAACATAGCCAAGGCTTGTTGGGCCCATGGACGATAGAAGATCGTCTTGTCCAGCATCTGCAGATACTTTCTTGCCACGTCATACTCACCGTTGATGAGGTTTGTCTCTGCCAGACGCTTCATCATCCTGCCGCTCTTATTATAATTAGGTATGGCCTCCATGGCCTCGAAGGCCAGGCGCTGGGCAGTATTCACCAGACCCAGATAGAAATACACCTCTCCTGTCAACTGGATGGTGGAGAAGTTACGCTCAAATGATGGTAGCAATCCCTCACTGCCCCGTTGGTAAAAGTCGAAGGCACGCTCTCCCAATTGGTTGGTCATGGCCAAAGCCAGGTTGTTGGCGCAGACGCTCATCGGCAGGTCCGGCGTCTGTTTCTCTGCCTTGGCGATGATGCCCTTCCAGTCCTTGATGCGCACCAACTGGTCGTATTCCATCA
>JAEEPF010000226.1 GCA_016284635.1 Prevotella sp. | reverse complement strand
CCGCGTTCCCGAAATCGAAAATGACCAAAATGACCTTGACCATAATGACCGCTATAAAAGAGTCTTGGAGTGAGTATTATTTGACGACCACTTTGCGGCCGTTGTGGATGTAGAGGCCGTGAGCGGGATTGGCGATGCGGCGGCCGTTGAGGTCGTAGTATTTGCCGTTATCCTGCTTGCCACTGACGATCGGGGCAATGCCTGTGGTGGCGCTCCAGTAGTAGTCGGTGACTATCACGGTGGCCATACCCATGGCGGTGGTGGTCGTCACGATGTTTGTAGGCAGTCCGTCGGCATTGTAGGTGTTCACATAAGTGGTCGTGACGTTTTCGCTGGGCATCAGCGAATTGGTCTGCGTCGCCTTAATAGGCATGTTGTGACCGTCGTACTCGATATCGGTGACAACCGTCATGCTCATACCCATGATGCCGGTTTCGATAGTTATCTTAACGGGCACGTCATTGCTGTACTCGGTGGTGATTTCCTGGAACTGCGACCACGTACCTGCCATATTCTGGTAGACGATTTGGTGTGCGGGCTGTGCACCGTAGAACTGGTCAGTCACCGTCTTCGTGAACGGCTGGATGCCGGCATCGGGATTCTGATCGTCCAGCTGGTAGTCGACTTGGACGGTTGGGTAGCCTTCGGCATTGAAATCGCTGAATTCGGTGTACGACGACAGCGCACTTTCACCGTTGTAATTGGTAAAGGTCTCCGATTTGGTCACACGACCCTGCTCGTCGAACGTGTTCACCGTCTTGGTGTCCATCACGTAAGCCCCACCTTGGTAAATGTAGCCGTAACTGACGGTGCACTTTCCGTCGGCGTTGTATTCGTAGACGGTTTTCGACGTCGTTCCGCCGATGTCACTCTTTGCGATGATACTGTCCTGTTTGAAGCCGTTTGCGACGGTCTGCGCGCTGGCAGCCATCATCATCATTGCTCCGAAGAGCGTAAGGTAAATTTTTCTCATAAGCATGTTATTTTAATATTAAAACAGCGCAAAAGTATAACTTTTTTTTCATATCTCCAAATATTTCCGCCGTTATTTGCGAATCATGGCCAATCGGTTGAGGACAAAATTAGCCTCGCCACCAGAATTGGCAGTGAGGCTAAAGTTTAGGACACAAAGGGGTCAGGCACCCCTGTGTCGTGTGGAGGAGTTACTCGCCGTAGTCTCCTTCTTCTCCTTCTCCGCCGCCGGGGATGCTTCCCCCTTCTGATTCACTTTCTGCCAGAAGATACGGCGTTAGGCCTTCTTCACGATGGTCTTCTCGCGGGGCAGGTCGAACTCGACGATAATCTGGTCGATGGCCTCGGGGCTGTGGTCGATCCACGTGCCCACGGCGATGATGTACTGGTCGTCGGCGGGCGAGAAGAACACGCGGCCGCGCGGTTTCATCTGATACTCGCCCTTGAACGGGCCGGTGCCGTCGCCGTGGTACTTCTGTCGGCCCACGCGCCCGTCGCCGCCGTCATCAGCAGCGCGAGCAGAAGTAAAAGTCTAAATTGTTTCATAAGCTTTAAATTTTAAATTGTTATACTTAATATGAATTATAAATCTTTTCTTTTTGTCTCGACCACGGATTATTCGGATTCATCTTCCTATCCGTCTCATCCGCGTGATCCGTCTTCGTTTCATCTTGTCTCTGAGACCAAACGGATAAAAACAATTCGCCGAGCCCATCTCTCGATGTCTCGGCGGATATTTTAAGGGGGAAATAATGTCGGGGGAAGCTACGGCTGGCTCCTCATCAGCTCGTACAAATACGCAGGACTCTGCACGTAGAGTTCTCCTTCTTCGTCCTGTAGCAGCGTCATCAGCGGTGAGTTGTACACCTGCTCCATGGCCTGTTCGGTGGTGCAGCCAGTGTCCTCGATGACGTACTTCACCAACTCGCTCAGCACGTAGTCGGTCAGGTAGGTGGCTATCTGATGGTGATTGGGCTGGTTCATACGCTCTCGACGCTGGTTTTGTGGAGGAAGCGCAGGGCGCGCTCTGTTCCGAAGTAATACTGCTGGTCGAGGAACCTGTCCTGCAACAGCCGTGCCACATCCTCCGGCGTATAGACGCCCTCGTGGTAGTTGGTCAGCTGGAGCACCACGCCGTCATTGGCTATCGGGCCGATGACGATGTCGTAGTCGTGGATGGGCTCGACGTTCTTGCGCTCGCGGTTGGCATCCACGAAGAGAAGCCATTCCACGCAGGCCCGCTCGGGAAAGCGTTTCACCTTCAGGCTCGACGTGAGCGCCGCCTCGTCCAGTTCGTAGGTTATCAGCGTAGGCGTACCCCCAAAGAGCCGCGCCTTCTTCTGCGCCATGCGGACGGCAGTGTCGCGCGAGGGTGTCAGGTAGAACCCCTTGCCGAAGTCCTTGTACCGCAGGCCCCGCGTGAGGTCGATGCGGTCGATGTCTGCGTTGGAACCGTGATAGAGTTTCATGCCAGTGTTCCTCCGTTCTTTTGGCAGATGATGAGCAGGTCTTCAATTGTCTCGTCCATCGACTGCAGGTGTTCCACGTCGTAGAACTCTATCAGGAACGCCAGCCCCTTGTGTTCGTGCAGATAGCGGAAGGCCGCCTGCCGCGTCATCGAGAAGCGTCGTCCGAAGGCCCGTATGCATGCCGTAAGGAATGGTATTTCGTACTTACTCATATCTTGCATTGTTAGTTTCTGGCTGCAAAGATACAACTATTTCCCAAATCCTCCAAGTCTTTGAAGGAAAAAATATCCGTTTGTCTCAGTAAGTTAAAGAACGCGTCCTTTATCGTCATTGACGATTTATGTAACAGCTCTGCATCCTTGTCCGGGGTGCGGACGGGGGGCGGGAGTCGGTGTCGTTTCAGATAATAATGGTCGCTGAGATGCTTTGTTTTTTTGGGGGGCCGCGGGTTAGTTAGCTGTATGGCTCGGGGGTCGCCCTGTCTCTTGGTCTACGGTTTTCTTAATTTCCGCCTCAAAGTTACGAAATTCTTCCGACAGAACCAACATTCCGCCCCCAAAATTTATATCATTTAACAATACGCAAAACCGCCGGGCGCATCCTTTCTGATGATGTCTCGGCAGATATGATCTGAGGGAATAAAAAAAGAGAGGGCTAGCTATGTAGCGCTAACGTTCAGCTTCAGCAAATCGAAGTACATCAGGCGGGTGTTCAGCGGGAGGTGTCCCATGCCGATGCCCATGTATTTGGCTTCCAGTCGTTCGTCAGCAATCAGGTAACGGAAGCCGTTCTTTTCGTAGTAGTGGAGAGTCTCGGGGCGGTTCAGCGCATCGACGATGAGGAACCGACAGCCCGTGCGAGCAGTTCGTCAACGGTCATAGTGCGTCGCAGGTCTTTAGGAAGTTGGAAACCACCTGCGCACAATGGGGACTGTCCCCGCTGTGCGAAGTTTAACGAAATCACGCTTTTTCACTTATAGCGACACAGAGGGGTCAGGCACCTCTGTGTCCTGGAGCCAGCCACCGCCTCACCCTCACGTTCGAAACGCACGGCTATGCCGCTTTGCTCGCAAAGAACTCACGCAGCACCTGAAGGTCCGCTCTCGCAGCTCCGGATTTTCTGTTCCATATGTCAGTCGGTCGGTGGTTGGTTATCGTTTGTTCTTTCCGAAAAGGTCGGAATGAGTTCCAGTATTTACCAATATAAGAATGAGTTCTGTTTCGTTCTGCTCCCAAACAAGGAGCCAGTTGGGCTGGATGTGGCACTCCCACTGTCCCTTGCGGTTGCCGTGCAGTTGGTGAGCCATATACTTCTCGTCAAGTTTCTCGCCGCGCAGCAACTTGGCCACGATATCCCATAGTTCCTGCATCGGCAGGCCCCGCTTCTTACAGATTTTCAGATTCTGCTTGCACTCGCCGGTGATGCGCAGTTCGTATTTCGTCATCCCTCAATCTCCTTTATCAAGTCATCCAGACTGTCGTACTTGTAGACGCGCCCCTGCTCTATATCTTCGAT
>JAEEPF010000225.1 GCA_016284635.1 Prevotella sp. | reverse complement strand
TTTATTTCTTGTCGTAGGCGTGGACGGGGTAGTCGGTGGTGAAGTGGAGGCCGCGGCTCTCCTTGCGCTCGAGGGCGAAGCGGGTGATGAGATAACCCACGTTGATCATGTTGCGGAGTTCGCAGATGTCCTTTGAGGCCTTCACGCGCTTGAAGAGATTCTCCGTCTCCTCGTAGAGCATGTCGAGACGGTCCCAGGCGCGATGCAGGCGCAGGTCTGAGCGTACGATGCCCACGTAGTTGGCCATGATCTGGTTCACCTCACGGACACTCTGCGTGATAAGCACCTTCTCCTCGTTGGTCATCGTACCCTCATCGTTCCATTTGGGTACCTGATCGTTGAAATCGTAGAGGTCAATGTGCTTGAGCGAGTCGCGGGCAGCGGTCTCTGCATAGACCACGGCCTCGATGAGCGAGTTCGATGCCAGACGGTTTCCGCCGTGCAGACCTGTGCAGGAGCACTCGCCGAGAGCATAGAGGCGTTCGATGCTGGACTGGCCGTTGAGATCCACCTTGATGCCTCCACACATATAGTGGGCGGCAGGGCGCACGGGGATATAGTCGGTGGTGATGTCGATACCCATCGAGAGGCACTTCTGATAGATGTTGGGGAAGTGATGGCGCGTCTCCTCGGGATCCTTATGGGTGACGTCGAGGCATACGTGGTCGATACCGTGGATCTTCATCTCCTTGTCGATGGCACGGGCGACGATGTCACGGGGTGCCAGCGAGAGACGCTCGTCGTATTTCTGCATGAACTCCTCGCCGTTGGGCAGTTTGAGGATGCCGCCATAGCCGCGCATGGCCTCAGTGATGAGGTAGGCGGGGTGCGTCTCGTTGGGATTGTGGAGCACTGTCGGGTGGAACTGCACGAACTCCATGTCCTGTACCGTTCCCTTGGCGCGATAGACCATCGCGATGCCGTCGCCAGTGGCGATGACGGGGTTCGAGGTGGTCAGATAGACGGCCCCGCAGCCACCCGTACACATGACGGTGACCTTCGCCAGATAGGTGTCCACCTTCTGCGTCTTGGGATTGAGCACGTAGGCACCGTAGCACTGGATGTAAGGCGAGCGGCGGGTGACCCGCACGCCGAGGTGGTGCTGGGTGATGATCTCCACGGCGAAGTGGTTTTCCATGATGTCGATGTTGGGATCGCTTTTCACGGCTTCCATCAGTCCGCGCTGGATCTCGGCGCCCGTGTCATCGGCATGGTGGAGGATGCGGAACTCGGAGTGTCCGCCCTCACGGTGCAGGTCGAAGGTGCCGTCGTCCTTCTTGTCGAAGTTCACGCCCCACTTCACAAGTTCCTGTATCTGCTCGGGTGCCATGCGTACCACCTGCTCCACGGCCTTGCGATCGGAGATATAGTCGCCGGCGATGATGGTGTCGGCGATGTGCTTGTCGAAGGTGTCCACCTTCATGTTCGTCACTGAGGCGACACCGCCCTGTGCGAACGAGGTGTTGGCCTCGTCGAGGGACGTCTTGCAGATCATACACACCTTGCCCTTGTTGGCCTTCGCCACCTTCAGGGCGTAACTCATACCTGCCACACCGGCACCGATCACTAAGAAGTCGTATTTGTATACCATACTTGACATTTTTTGTTATTCTGCTGCAAAGATAGGCATTTTTATTCACAAAGGACACAAAGGACACTAAAAAAATGATAAATTTCGTGTGCTTTGTGTCCTTTGTGTTCAATTTTTTATTAACTTTGCAGCAGAACCAAGACATAAGACGACATGAAAAGACTAGGACTCATACTATTGATACTGGCTCCGTTGGCGATGATGGCCCAGCAGGTGGTGGTCAGTGGAGTGGTGGTTGACCAGAAGACTGGCAACCCCTTGCGGCAGGTGAGTGTATCCGTTGGCCGCATATCCGTGGTGACGAACGAAGACGGTGACTTCACGCTGAAGTTGAACGAGACACCTTCTGCTGTGAATATCTCCCATCTGGGATATAAGACCCAGCGCCTGACGCTGAAGGACGGCAAGACGGAAGGTCTGCGCATCCGTCTGGAGCCGACGACGATACAGTTGCGCGAGATCGTTGTCCGTAACTATAATCCCCGTGAGTTGGTGGATATCGCCATCGACAAGATACCGGAGAATTACAGCAAGGTGCCCGAGTTGCTGAAGGGCTTCTATCGTGAGACGGCGATGAAGCGCAAGCACTATATCTACGTGGCCGAGGGTGTGGAGGATATGTACAAGACGCCCTACAACCGTGGTACGGCGCGCGACCGTGTGGCCATCGTCAAAGGGCGTCGGCTGCTCAGCCAGAAAGCGGGCGACACGCTGGGCATCAAGGTGGCAGGCGGCCCTGTGCAGGCGGTGATGATGGATCTGGTGAAGAACCGTGACTTCCTGCTGAACAAGGAAGACCTCGACAATTACCACTTCTCGATGGGTGTGCCCGAATATATTAACGACCGCCAGCAGTATGTGGTGCAGATGGAGCCGTTTGTCGTCACGGAATACGCGCTCTACCACGGCAAGTTGTATATCGATGCCGAGCGGCTGGCATTCACCCGCATCGAACTCGACCTCGATATGCGCGACAAGGACAAGGCTACGCAGACGATGCTCGTGAAGAAGCCCTTCGGTGTCAGGTTCAAGCCGCGTGAACTGTCTACCGTCGTGGACTACCGCTATGAAGACGGAGTGACGCGTATCAGTTATCTGCGTAACATCTTCCGCTTCAACTGCGACTGGAAACGGAAACTGTTCTCGACATCGTTCACGGCAACGTGCGAGATGGCCGTCACCGACAGTCAGTCGGATGATGTGCAGCCTATCGCCAGCCGCAGTTCATTCGATTCGCGAGAGTCGTATTACGACAAGGTGGAGTATTTCCTAGATCCTGAGTATTGGAGAAACTATAATATCATCGAACCGTCGGAGTCGCTCGACAAGGCCATCAAGAGGCTGGTGTCGAGGTACAGGAGAAACTGAGTAAAGGTAAAAAGGTAAAAAAAGTAAAAAGGTAAAAAAGTGAAAAAGATATTATTGATGACGGCACTGGCGTGGAGCCAGTGCTTTGCTATGCAGGCACAGACGTTGCCTGAGGTGTCGCTGTTGCGACAAGACACGGCCGAGGTGGTGCTGCCTTGGCCAGTAAACGTACAGACACGATTAGACAGCTTGGTAAATGACACCTTGTTCGAGCGGACACAACTCGGACTGATGGTCTATGACCTCTCTGCCGACTCCGTGCTTTATAGTTATGGTGGCAAGCAGACGTTGCGCCCCGCCTCGACGATGAAGCTGTTGACATCCGTCACCGCCCTCGACCTTCTGGGCAGTGGTTATGCCTATCGTACCTATTTATATTATAAAGGTAAGATCGTCCAGGGTGTGCTCTCGGGTGATGTGTGGCTCGTAGGAGGCATGGATCCGCTCTTCGACGAGACGGATATGCATGTCTTTGCCGAGACGCTCCATCGGGTAGGGGTGGACACCATCCGAGGCCAGATCATACAGGACGTCTCTTTCAAGGAGGAACAGCTCTTAGGCGAAGGCTGGTGCTGGGATGACGATAACCCGCCATTGACACCATTGCTCATATCTCGCAAGGATGAGTTCGCCAGTCAGTTCAAGGATGAGTTGATGAAGTGCGGCGTCTTCGTTGATGCTCCTATTTCTACAGGTCGCATGCCGAGGGATAAGGATGTGCTGCTCGTCTGTTCCCGTTCCCATCCGCTCAGCGAGGTGCTGGTGCCGATGATGAAGGAGAGCGACAATCTATATGCCGAATCGATGTTCTACCAGATTGCGGCATCCACAGGCAAGCGTCCGGCAGAGGCTGCGCATGCCCGTCAGCTGATCAAACAACTGTTGACGAGGGCTGGAGTTACTGGTGTGCAGTATCGTATCGCCGATGGCAGCGGACTGTCGTTGTATAACTACGTGACGCCGGAGCTGATGATCCGTCTGCTGCGCTATGCCTATCTGAAGCGCGACGTGATGGCTGCGCTCTATCC
>JAEEPF010000224.1 GCA_016284635.1 Prevotella sp. | reverse complement strand
AGGAATGAGCGTTGGGATGAGATTGTGAAACGGGCTGGAGAGTATCAGGTGAAGACACCGTTCTGGAGTAACTGCGTGAATCTGGCCTTGTCGCAGAAACGGCTGCTGGCAGACCGCATGTTCGACTTCTACCAAAGCGGTGAGGATGCGCTGATCATGCCCAGGACAAGAGACCTCACTTCGATGCTGCCATCGGCAGAGGCATTCTGGCGATTGGGGATGGTGAACTCGGCACAGCGGTATATGTTTGATACCCAGGAGTCGATCCTCAATGGCAAGAAAAGCGGGCGATGTACGAAGAGGATTGCGGAGTGTATGATTGTGAATGAGCATTATCAGACGGCAAGGAAGCAGATAGGGTTGTTGAAGAAGAGTTTATTCTACCGCAGTTGGGCAGAAGAGATGGAGAAGATGATAGAGGCGGATCAGACCACCCCTAACCCCTCCTACTCAGGAGGGGAAAGATCCGTGTATGGGAGGCTGCGGAAGATGAGGTATAAAGATGATTTCCTGTATAGTTATGACGAGATAGACAAGATGTTCGGTCTGCTGTTCATGAACAACACGGATAATAAGATGGCCCTCGACTATTTCTTGGCACAGATGCTTCTAAAGGGGAACATGCAAGGGTTCCAACAGTATTTGGGACTGGCCCAACAGTATGGCGGCTACCGTCAGATGCCGCTGGGCTATCAAGATGCTATGCGATGCATTCAGATGCAGGGCAATGTGCAAGGCTCGCCTTATGCTAATTACGTCAAGCGGATGATGGCAGAAAGGAGGGGGAAATGAAGATAATCATTAAACACAGAGACACAGAGATACAGAGTTTCTTATCTGTCACTATTATTTCTCTGTGTCTTTGTATCTCTGTGTTCCAATTGATGTCTTGTCGCTCTGTGCCGGAGAATCCGACGATGGTGGAGCAGCTACCGGAGATCTATCCTGACTATATCGGGGTGACGATCCCGTCGGATATCGCGCCGCTGAACTTCAACTTTGCCGATGAGAATATTGACTGCATGGATGTGGTCGCGAAGGGCAGCAAAGGCGGAGAGATTCATGCCAATGGTGACTGGGCGGACTTCAACATCGACGACTGGCATGAGTTGACTAGGCAGAACCAGGGCGGGAAGATTACCTTCACCGTCTGTATCGAAAAGGATGGAAAATGGACGCAGTATCAGGACTTTGACATCTTCATCAGTCAGGACAGACTCGACGAATGGGGACTGACCTATCGTCGTATCAAGCCCGGCTATGAGGTAGGAGGCGATATCGGCATCTACCAACGTGACTTGAATACCTTTAAGGAATATGCCATCCTGAGGGAGACCGTCGTACCCGGACGTTGCTTCAACTGTCATACTGCCAACCGCACGAACCCCAACCGTATCACGATGCAGATGCGTGGTGAGGGAGGCGGCACGCTGATACAGAAAGACGGTCGTCAGGCTTGGGTGGAGACAAAGACAGACTCCACAAAGGCAGCTGGCTCCTACAGCTACTGGCATCCTCAGGGCGACTATGTGGCGCTGGCCGTGAACTCCGTCCATCAGAGTTTCTTCACAGGAACGGGACAGCGGATAGAGGTATATCATCGGTTCAGCAACGTGGAGGTGCTCGACACCCGTAGCAACGAGCTGATTCTGTCACCGCTATTGCAGACGGAAGACTTGGAGATATTCCCAGCCTTCTCGCACGACGGCCAGTGGCTCTATTACAGCACATCGAAGCCCTGCAACGTTCCTGCTGAATATCTGAAAGTGAAGTGCTCACTCTGCCGTATCGGCTTCGATGCTTCAACGGGAAAGTTTGGCGAGACGGTGGACACGCTCTTAAACGGTCCTGATACGGATCAAAGCTATGTGCTGGCAAGGCCCAGCTATGATGGTCGCTGGCTGATGTACTGTGTCAGCAGTCGTGGCAACTTCCCCGTGAGCCAGAACGATGCCGACTTGTGGCTGATGAATCTGAAGACGGGCGAGAGCCGGGAGATGAAAGAAGTGAACAGCAGTGAGAGCGAGAGCTATCATAACTGGAGCGGCAACAGCCGATGGTTCGTGTTCAGCAGCAAACGGGAGGACGGGATGTACACCAAGGCCTATCTTGCCAGCATCGACGAGCAGGGACGTGCGACAAAGCCCTTCCTTCTACCACAGCGCCATCCGAGGAAGTACTATCGTGAGATGATGGATGCCTATAACTGTCCAGACTTCACGAAAACGAAGGTGGAGTTGGATGCCCATGAGACCTATAGACAGGTGTTTGAGAACCGAAGGGAAAAAGTAAAGGTAAAAAAGTAAAAAGGTAAAAAAGTAAAAGAATAAATATGGAAAGAGAAAATTTAAAAACAGTCATGAGGGTAGGCAAGAAGGTTTTACCTTTTTACCTTTTTACCCTTTTACTTTTATTTGGCAGTTGCCAGCAGTCCAACGACGGGAAGTGCCATATCGAGGGCACCGTGAATGGAGAGCAGTATGAGGGTAAGCGCATCTTCTTGGTGCCGAACTCCGGACCTGCAACGATGGAGACCGTTGATTCGATGGAGATCAAGGACGGGAAGTTTCACTTTGAGCCAGACTCGGTGCAGATGTACAAGATTCTGCTTGACTACCACTATCGGATGGGGCTCCAGCCGCTTCTCATCGTTGGTGAGCCTGGTACTATCAATGTGACCATCGACAGCATCAGTCATGCAACAGGAACCCCTCAGAACGACTCACTTGAACAATGGAAGGTGCAGACAGAAATCCATAACAGGCAATTGGGCATGATGCGAAAGAACATTGTAGAACTGAACAAGCGAGGTGACTCTCTGCAGGCCAAGTATATCCAGCAGCGGGCGGACAGTTTCCATCTGGTGTATAAGAACTATACCCGCCAGTTGGCAAAGAATATGGAAGGCAGCGTACTGGGCGATTTCCTAAATAGCCTCTATCCGCTGACTTATAAGCGCCAGCTTCCTGACGGTCGTATTGTAACGATGAATGCCGACACGAATGAAGAAATCGCAGAAGAATAAGTGGCGGATTGCAAATCCGCCACAACAGGCAACACAATGGCTGCTGACAATCCTGTTTGGCTTGGTGGTGTTCTTCTTTTGGAGACTCCGCTACCCCTTTGCGCTGACCTATCAGGAGCAGTTCCAATTGTTCCTCTTCGACGGTGATTACTTCACCGAGCGGATAGCGGAACCTGGAGGACTTGCCAGATATATCGGCGAGTTCTTGACGCAGTTCTATAACAGTCCTGCGCTCGGTGCCTTTATCCTTGCTGTACTCTTTATGCTTGTGCAGCGCCTTACTTGGCGATTAATGAGAAGCAAGGAGCACTACTGCCTAAGTTTCCTGCCTGCGGTATTCTTATGGTACGCCTTGGGCGATGAGAGCGTTATGCTGGCGTATGTCGTAGCGCTGGTGATAGCATTGGCAGTATGTTGGGGATTGGCAAGGCTGTTTTTTAGCTGGGGATATGAACATAAGATGCTTTTAAGGCGTCTGTATATCATGATATGTCTCATTCCCCTACTCTATTGGGCAATCGGCCCAATGGTCATTGTGACTGCTTTCATCTTGATGCCTGTCTCTGTCATTTATGCCATTGTCTTGATGTTGCTGAGTGCCCACTATCTGCCTTACCCGATGACGAGAGTGATGACAGGCATCTGCTACTATCGTTCTCCTGAGATATTGCCTACGATGCTGATGGTCATACCTATTGTAACCATTCTCGTGAGCAACTTCGTCCGCCTGCTGCCAAAAGCCAATCGCATGGCCAGCATTGTCGAGGCATCTGTTATGTTGATTATCATTCTCTGTATTTTCCATGGCTTCGGCTACGATGCCAAGAAATATGAGCTGATGGAATACGACCAGTTGGTGCGCATCAAGGACTGGAAGGGCATCATCGCCAAGGCAGAGAAACAGACGCCGGACCTGCCGATGAGCGTCTGCGCCAACAACCTGGCTTTGGCCATGACCAACCA
>JAEEPF010000223.1 GCA_016284635.1 Prevotella sp. | reverse complement strand
GTACCCATGTCGAAATGGAACGGCACAAGGGCGAAATGGGTATCTGGGTGGACTTGTTCCCTCTGGATGGTCTTCCGAAAACGCGCTGGTTGGAAAAACCGTTTGTGCTGTATTGCAGTTTTTTGCGCGTGATTGGCCTTGCCCTGAGTTCTGACTTGAATTCCAAGGCGTACGATGCTTGGACCCGGTTTTACAAGCGCGTCATTTATTCGGTGGTCTCTTTGATAGGGAAGGGACGTTTCTGCCGTTATATGGAACGGGTCTATCGCCGTTTTTCGGGGAAAGAATCTGGCCGAGTGGCGACGCTTTTCTTTGATTCAAAGACGGATCGCGTACTCGATTTGGACAAGTTGACAGAAATGACCACATATCCGTTCGAAAATCGCGAATACGAGGCTATAAAGAATTACGACTATTACCTGTCTGAATTTTATGGCGATTATATGCAGCTTCCGCCCGAAGAAAAACGTATTACCCACGGGCTAGAAGCTTTCTGGAAATAAATAGACTGTTTCGCTTTAGAGCGAAATTTTATAGAACGCTAACGCTTCGCCGAGCACCTTGAAGAAGTCCTCGATATCACCCACGTCGATAGCGCCGAGGGCACAGAGGCGGAAGGTGTTCGTCGTCGAAATCTTGCCCGGGTAAATCGTGAAACCGCGGTCGTAGCAGTAGTCGTGAACCTTCTCGAAATTCCAATTCGGGTCTTCAGGATACTTGACGGAAACGACGAGACCCGATTCGATGGACGGATCGATAACGGTATCGAAACCGAGTTCGGCGACCCCCTTGCGGATGGCCTCATATACGCGGCGGTGGCGTGCGAACTTGGCGGATTCACCTTCGGCAAAGTATTCCTTGAGCGCCTGGATGGTGGCGTAGATGGTCTGCACCGGCGGCGTGAAGTGCATTTCGCCGGTCTTTTCGAAGAAGGAATATTGCAGGTAAAGGTTGCAGTAGTAGGAACGCGTCGGGTATTCCTTCGACTTTTCGATGATATCCTTACGGCCAATCACGAAGGAGAGACCGGACATGGCCATAAGACCCTTCTGGGCAGATGCCATGCAGAAATCCACGTTGTCCTTCACCACGTCGAGCGGAATCATGCCCAAGGTAGAAGTGGTGTCGCTGATGAAGATGGCGCCGTACTTGTGGGCAAGTGCACCGATTTCGCGGATGGGGTTCAAGACACCCGTACCCGTCTCGTGGTGGCAGCAGTAAACAACAGCCACGTCAGGGTTTTCCTGGAGCGTCTTTTCGACAGCGGCGAGATCCGGGCGTTCGAACACGCTCGACTTCAGGTTGATATGCGGCAGGTGGTACATCTCGCAGACTTCGACCGCACGCGTATTGTAGGCGCCGTTGTTCACCACGAGAATCTTCTTGCCTTCGGGAACCAGCGAGTTGATGCACACGTCGATGTTGATGGTACCCGAGCCGCAGAAAAGGACGGAAGTGTACTGGTCGGCAGGAGCATGCACCACCTTGAGCAGGTCTTCGCGCAGACCCTTCATGAGGCCGGCAAAGGCCTTCTCGCGGGGGCAGATATCCGGTACCACCTGGGCGTACTTGACGGTATCGGTGGTGGTGGCGGGGCCGGGGTTCAGCAAAACGTTTCTCTTGATCGGTTCCATAAATAATTCCTTAAAATCGTCCGTAAAAATTAGAGGTACTGGAGGATGTTCTTTTCGGCGTAAGCGAGGTCATCTACGTCGTCGATTTCGTACCACTTGAGGCCATCGACCTTGAGCACGAACACCTTCATCTTTTCCTGCGACATGGTCAGCAGCTCGTATTCGTAGCCAAGTTTCGGCTTGTCGGCCACCTTGGCGGCGTAATCCTCGCACATGGCCTTGTAGAACTTGTTAGAAAGCTTGTGAATGCCCACCAGTTCGCCCTTTGCGTCCAGCTGGGTCTTGTCGGTGGAACACATGGTGAGGCGTCCGCCTTCGCCGTATTCCACGTAGTACTGGTCCTGGAACTTGGTCACGGGCGTAATGAGCATGATAGTCGGTTCTTCACATTCGAGGAGCGAGGTAATTGCTTTCTTCTCGAAGACGAGGTCCGATTCCAGAAGCAAAAAGTCGTCGTCGCCGATGACGTCGCGGCAGTTGTACAGCGTGTACATGCTGTTGGTCTCGGCGTAGCGCGGACTGAAAACGCATTCGATTTGCGGGTAGGTGGCCTTGAGGGCTTCGTACTTTTCCTTGTGGTAGCCGGTACCGATGACGATGCGTTCGATACCGCAGGCAATGAGCGTTTTGATGCTGCGTTCCACCATGGAAATGTTGCCGCATTCGATAAAACCCTTGGGAATAGTCTCGGTGTACTTGCCGAAGCGGGTTCCCATTCCCGCTGCCATGATGACTGCTGTCTTCAGCATTCTACTTCCTCAGAAATTCCATCAATGCATTCTTGTTTTCGATAGGCGTGGTGGTCGGGCGTCCGAGGTCTTTGCGGTTACCCTTCTTCACCTTGACTTCGAGGAGCACGGGGCCTTCGATATTGGGCAACTTGCCTAGCGCTTCTGCAAGCGATTCCTTGCTGTCGGCAGTCAGGGCGTCCTTGTAACCCACGGCGCGGGCGACGGCGGGCAGGTCGATCTTCAAACCTACTGTCGGCTGGCCGCCTACGGAGTCGTGCGCACCATTGTTGAACACCACATGTACGTAATTTGCGGGAGACTTGCTTGCGACAATCGCCATGGAGCCCATGTGCATGATAGTCGCACCGTCGCCATCGAAGCACCATACCTTGCGGTCGCCCTTTTCCATCGCGATGCCGAGTGCAATCTGCGATGCGTGTCCCATCGAACCCACCGTCAAAAAGTCGCGTTCGTGACCTTCTCCCTTCTGGGCGCGGTATTCAAAGAGTTCGCGGCTGATCATGCCCGTCGTAGAGACGATGACATCCTTTTCGCCGAGTGCTGCGGCCACCGTCTGGATAGCCTCTTCGCGGCTCATCGTGAGGTTGTTCACCTCGACGCTCTGGAGCTTGTAATCCTCGAAGGTATCTTTTTCGATGACGAGCGCATAGACTTCGCCCGTTTCCTTCATCGTCTTGACTGCCTTCGCAATCTGCTTTGCCGCCTTGTCCTCTTCTTTGCAGAGTACGTCGTAATTCACGCCCATCGTGTTGAGGATGCCGGTCGTCACCTTGCCCTGCTTCACGTGCTGCGGCTCGTCGTGAACGCCCGGGCGTCCGCGCCAGCCAATGAGGAGCAGCACCGGAATGTTGTAGACTTCCTTGTCCGTAAGGGAGGCAAGCGGATTGATGATGTTGCCTTCGCCGGAATTCTGCATATAGACAACGCCAATCTTTCCTGTAGCGAGGTGATAGCCTGCGGCAAGGCCCACGGCGGCGCCTTCGTTCGCGGCAATCACGTTATGCTTTGCATCCTTGTTGTCGGCGATGTAGGCACAAATGTTCTTGAGCAAGGAATCGGGGACTCCGGCAAAAAAGTCAATGCCGTAAGAGCCTAGCGTGTCGATAAAAAACTTCGGACTGATCATAGATAGAATACCGTTAATTCTTCTTAGTGCCGGGGATGAGGTTCAAAATTTCTTTGATGGGCATGCAGTAGTCGTTCGAGGCTTCGAGGCTACGGCTGTGCGTCAAAATGGACTCCGCGCACTTGACCATGGCCGGGTATGCGGATCTTAGCATGTGGTTCGCGTAGATGACCACGTTGATGCCCCAGGTGGCCAGTTCCTCTTCGGTGAACTGGTTGTAGGTGGTGGGCACGGCGACAATCGGCGTATGTGCATCTTTCTCGCGGAAGCGCTTGCAGAATTCCTTGATGTCCTCGCCACTCTTGTCCTTGGAATGGATCATGATGCCGTCAGTACCGGCAGCCACGTAGGCATGGCAGCGTTCCAGCGCATCATCGACGGACTTGCCTGCAATGAGCGATTCGCAGCGGGAAATCACCATGAAGTCGTTCGTAATCTGAGCGTCCTTGCCCGCACGAATCTTGGTACAGAAACCTTCGATGGTGTCCTGTAGCTGGA
>JAEEPF010000222.1 GCA_016284635.1 Prevotella sp. | reverse complement strand
CTTGGCTATTTCCATACCGACAGCTACAACAGTCGGGTGTATCTGTATGAGCAGGGGCCGTTGTATACGTATACGTCGCAGCAATTCTATGGCGAGGGTATCCGTTACTGGCTGATGGCAAGGGCCAACATCGGAAAGCGTCTGACGCTGACAGCCAAGTTTGGCGTGACGGACTATTTCGACCGCACCACCATTGGAAGTAGCTATCAACAGATCGATGCCTCGTCACTCTCAGACCTCGACCTCCAGCTCCGCTGGAAATTCTAAAGAATCCTCTGATAGATGTCGAGCACTTGTCTGGCGACGTCGTTGCCCTCGAAACGACGGATGTATTGACGGCTGCGCTGGATACGTTCCTCGCGTCTTGGGGCACCCTTCAGCACCTGACGGATGGCAGCAGCCAGAGCCTCTGGATCGTCAGGAGCGACATAGAGACTGTCAGGCCCGCCAGCCTCCTCTAAACAGGAACCCGTACAACCCACCACAGGCAATCTACAACTGATCGCCTCTATGATGGGGATGCCAAATCCCTCATACACAGAGGGATATACAAACGCCTCTGCCTGTGCATACAAGGCCGGCAGATCTGCATCAGGCACATCGTGGAGGATATACACCCTCCGATGCAGTCTATGCGCTGAGATATATTCCAATACTTGATTCGTATAGGCTGTATGGCGCCCCACAATGACTATCGACAGATCTGAAGGCAAAGACTCCATCGCCTTCACCCCCAACAGGATGTTCTTCCTTTGTTCGATGGTGCCGACATTCAGGACAAACCGCTTGGGCAGGCCGTATTTCAGCCTCACCTGTTCTTCTTCCACAGGCGTAGGCACCTTCGTAAACCTGGGCGCACAACTCTGATACACCACACTCACACGACTGGGGTCTACCTGTCCTAACTCCAGCACATCCCGTTTGGTACACTCGCTGATGGCGATGATATGGTCTGCCTCCTTGATGGTCCGACGGAACTTCCACGCATAGATCTTCGCATCGATCCACGGATAGAACTCCGGATGGCGCAGGAAGATCAGGTCGTGGATGGTCACCACGCTCTTGATCCCACTCTTGCGGATGCCCCTGGGCAACTCCCCGCTCAGGCCGTGATACACCTGCACCTTGTCTTTCATCAGGTCTCTCACGATGCCAGCGTCTCGCCACAACGCCTTCTCGAACGGAAAAAAGCTCTCCTTGGGGTAACAGAAACTGATCCTGGGCAGTCCCTCAATCTGGCTGCGCAACTCGTCACGACCCTTGTCTGGGGCGTAGAGCCGCAGTCTCACGCTGTCTGGCAGATAGGCGAGGTCACGCACCAGCGTACGGCCGTAGCTGCCTAAACCCGTATTGTTGCGCACGATGCGCTTGGCATCGAAACCGATGGTGATGGAGTCGTTCATGAGCGGTGGAAGTGTTTGAAGACGAATCTGACGAGGATGAAGTTCGTAGGCACGGCGATGGCATACACACCCAGAGGTGCCAGTTCCTGACTGAGCCCCAGCCACAGGAAGAAGTTGAGCAGTGCCATGTGCAGGAAATAGTTGAAGAGGTGGGCACCCCCGAAACCGATACTGTTCTTGGCAGAGGTCTTTTCGTGGAACGTGAAGTGGGCCGTGAGCCAGTAGTTCACAAAGAAACTGAGCACGTAGCCGATGGTATAGGCCACGTTCACGTTGATCCAGTGCTGCAGGATCCAGTAGATGACATAGTTCATCACGGTTGATATCGTACCCACGACAGCAAACCGGAATATCTCACCGAAGGTCTCGCGCTTCATCATCCTGTTAGTCCTTTTTGGCTGCAAAATTACAAAAAAATATTCACGAAGTACACAAAGTACACAAAAAAGTAAATAATTCGTGTCCTTTGTGTCCTTCGTGAAAAAAAAGTCGTACCTTTGCAACCAAAATAAAAGCATATATGATGAAGAAGCTTCTGCACGATAAGTATTTCTGGTTCTATCTGGGACTGTTCGTGGCCATTGCTGCCACAACCATCGAGGTGGTACGGGGACGTAACACCAACTATTTCGACTATCAGGATTCCACGCGTATGTTCTGGGAGGGCCTCAGTCCCTATACGCTCGAGTACGGCCAGATGCATGGTCTTTATATCCTGTATATCCCCGTGTTCTTCGTGCTTTTCGCACCGGTCTTTATGCTTCCCTGGTGGCTCGGCCCCTTTGTCTGGAACATCGGCAACTACTGCCTCTTCACCCTTGCCATCAAGTCCTTGCCCAAGCCGCTCGACGGCCGACGGCTGTGGATCTTCGCCTTCCTGCTGTCCGTGCTGCTTCAGACGATATTCTGTTACCAGTATAACATTGTCGTAGCCTATATCTACCTCTTTGCCTTCATCTTGCTGGAACGTAACAAGCCTTTCTGGGCAGTGCTGCTGATAATGATCTCCGCCATGACGAAGGTGTATGGGGTGGCAGAACTGGCTATCCTGCTCTGTTATCCGAAGTTCTGGCGTAACATGGGCTATGCCGTTCTATGTGGCGTCGTCCTCTTCCTGCTGCCTGCCCTCAACACGTCGTTCGACAATGTCTTTGCACTTTACGGACAGGTGTTCGATATGATCAGTGCCCACCACAACCATGCTGATTTTCCTGGCATCCTCTTCGCACGGGGACTGAAACCCTTTCTCCTGCCGAACTACCGCTTGGTGCAGATCACCGTGATGTGTCTGATGGCCATCGCCTTCTTCTGGCGCCACAAACGCTGGGGCGACTTCAAGTTCAGGGTGCGTGCCCTGGCGGCCTTGACGGGTTTTATGATCCTCTTCAGCGACTGCCCTGAGACCCACACCTATATCATCGCCTTCCCGTTCTATGCGATGTCGTTCTGGCTGCAGAACAAACGTACATGGTACGACTGGACACTTTTCTGGTTGCTCGTGGTGAACTTCTGCATCCTCCCCACCGATGTGCTCTGTCCTGCCTGGCTGCATAACTATATCCACGAGACGTTCTGGCTCGATGTCTACACGTTCTTCCTCTGCTGGCTGCGGATCATCTGGTTCGCCATCGGCCCAGAGGAGGACACAAAGGGGTCAGGAACCTTTGTGACGTCCAGGGCGACAGCCACTGTCCTGCTCCTGATGCTGACACTCGGCATCCAGGCACAGCCGAAAGCCAAACCCGCAACGCGTACCTTTATATATAAGGGCATCACTTTCCGTATGAAACTCGTGCAGGGTGGTACCTTCCAGATGGGTGCCCTGTCTGGGGATACGCTCGCTGATGAGGATGAGTTCCATCGTCAGGTGACGCTTCCTGACTATTACATCGGAGAGACTGAGGTGACGCAGGAGCTCTGGGAGGCCGTGATGGGGAAGAATCGCTCGAAACAGAAAGGCCCGAAGATGCCTGTGGACTTTGTCACCTACGACATGTGCCTCGAGTTCATTGCTGAGGTGAATCGTCTCTCTGGTCTTCAGTTCCGTCTGCCTACTGAGGCGGAGTGGGAGTATGCAGCACGTGGAGGCAGGGCCTCGAAAGGTTATCTCTATGCTGGTAGCAACGATCCAGACAAGGTTGCCCATGCCAACGACAAAACCCCTGAGGGAGGCCACCAGTCTGTAGGTCTCCTGGCGCCCAACGAACTGGGCATCTATGATATGTCTGGGAATGTATGGGAGTTCTGTTCCGACAGGTACCAGCGTGCGCCTTCCGTCTCTCCGTCCTCTAACTTCCACGTCATCCGTGGAGGAGGCTACGAGAACGATTCACGCTACTGCCGAGTCACCAACCGCTATATGTACGATCAGCGTCGTCGCTTCAAATACGTCGGCTTCCGCCTCGCGCTTTAAAAACTACTTATTCATGTAGTCCGGGAATGTGACGCTCCACCGGCTCTTTCCCCAGATCTTCCTGAGCGTTTCATAGTCCTTCAGCTTCTGATACGACAGTCGTTTCTGAAGCCACGGCCTCTGCACCTTCCGTTTCACGAAGTTCCCATACAGCTCAAACTCCGAGAAACCTGCATGGCAACTCCGGTCATAACTCT
>JAEEPF010000221.1 GCA_016284635.1 Prevotella sp. | reverse complement strand
CGCCTCAACAACTTGAAAGGCGAGAACATCGACGAAGGCATTGAGCCCGACTACCCGTTGGAAGTCGACGAATTCTTCGATATCCCCAAACTGGGCAAGCTGATAGAGGAATTCTACAGCCGTTAATATCGTCAAGACCTGAGAAAGTCCATCCGAATCCCAGAAAAATGAGAATTTCCAAATTTGAAACATTTATTCCCATCAGTGAAACATCCGTTTCGCTGGTTTCTTGTACCTTTGCCCCCAGAATTCTAAAATATAAGCGTATGGATGCAAATCTCATTTTTACCGTTGCACTCGCCGCTGCCATCATTGTGGTGGTGCTTGCCCTCGTGGGCATTATTATATATTATAGGTGGCAGCTTGGCGACAAGAACGCCACGCTGGGTCGCTTCATCGACGAGAACGCAGAGCTGCGACGTAAGATGCGTCGAACAGGTGCAGCTGTGGCCTTGCTCTGCTTAACGATGACATCGACGGCTCAGACCAACCACGCTATTTCATGGGTTCATTCAGATCGGTTCCCTGAGCTTCCACACCTGAAAGCCGATTTCGATGTAGCCTTGTCTGCCCATTCTCAGCAGACACTACTACTGGCATCTCCAGCAAGCGAACAGCACAGGGACTCCATCAATGAACAGTCGATCATGTTCCGTCACATGGGGAAAAAAGCGACATCCCACTTTCAGCTCAACTCGAGACCCAGAGTCCTGACAACCGGTGACCCCATGATAGGTGTCCGCGACCGTATCGTCAGAAAGAGGAGAATCAATGAAGGTCATCCGCTGCCTCCCCCGACACCAGTAATGAGAAGATATTAATTATTAATGTATATGTTTATGAAAAAGATTATCATGACGCTCGCAGCCCTCCTTTGCTGCGCAATGACAACAACAGTGAATGCCCAGAACGAAGAGGAAGAGGCATTGAAAGAACTTGAGGCCAAGACAAAGCTGGCCGACAAGAACCCGACGAACGGCAAGATGCAGTACGAGGCTGCGACGGCGTGTATCTCTGACGCATTGGGTGAAAAAAGGGATTATGACCGCGCCCTGACCTACGCCAACCGTGCTTTAAAAATCGCTCAGGAGCACCCCGCGCCCCAGGACACGCTGAAGGGACTTTCCTGCTATGCTCTCATGATGATATACATGGGAAAACAAAGTTGGGATAACGCCTTCGATTTCATGGAGATGACAGTGGATGCCTTCCAGGAAGAACTGGGTCGTTTTGACCCCGTGACCAACGGCACCAAACTGCTCTATGGCTATATGATGATGAGCGCGAATCCCTTCCGCGGATTCCCCATGATTCAGGATGCCTTCAACAACAACGAGATGGCTCAGCAGAACAAGCGCATAGACAACATTCTTCAGGTTGGTATCGTGCAGGAATTGGCATTGGAAATGCTTATTGCCGCACATACCAGGAAATACTACCATGGAGTGCCGAGGATATACGTGGATTGCCAGCCGTATTACATCGTTCAGACCCGCGACTGGAATATTGAACGCCCATTAGTGGGATGGATGGTGCCGCATATGCTGCGCTCCAAGGCCGAAAACGATGCCTACGAAGGCGATCCCACCATTGTCTGCGACGAGTATTTCAATTTCAAAGTCGTATCCGGGGAAGAGAGGGAAAAGTACGCCATGAATTTCACTTTCAAGCATTTCCTGAAGAATCCGCGCCATCTGGAGGTCGAAGACTGCAGTGCCGGCATCATATTCCCCGCCCCTGACAACTACGACAAACTCATTACCAAGTACCGCGAATTCAAAGCCACGATGAAGTGAAAACAGCCCACCAGTATCACATTAGACATTAAATAATATAAAGATGAAAAGACCGCTGTTTTTACTGTTGCTTGTGCTGACGACCGCAGGTGTATGGGCACAGCAGATTTCGGAAGAGCAGGCGCGCGACCGCGCCCTGAAGTATCTCACCACCAACGGTGCCGCCAAGGCCAGGGGCATGAATGTCGCTTCGGACAGGAAGGCCACCACGGCGAAAACAGATGCCAAGAGCATCTACGCCTTCAACTTGGAGGGCGGCGGCTATGTGATTGCCTCCGGTGACAGCCGTGCGCTGCCCGTGCTGGGCTACAGCGCCACAGGCACCATCGACTGGGACAGGATGCCCGACAACATGCGGGCATGGCTGAAGAGCTACGACCAGGCCATGGCGACGCTGGGCAACACGAAGGAGTTCACAGACGGCGTGAGCAGGCGTGGACAGAAGACCCGTGCCCCGCGCGAAGCCATCAAACCGCTGCTCAAGACCCACTGGGACCAGCTTGAGCCTTACTGGAACGATGTGCCTCCCTACGACGGTGCCAATCCCGACTGGAAGGGACAGCAGTCGCTCGCAGGGTGTGTGGCCACGGCGATGGCGATGGTGATGAATTACTACCAGTGGCCGAAGACCGTCACCGACAGTATCCCTGCCTATGACATCACGACGGCCCATGAGAATGTGGAGAAGGTGTGGCATATCGACGCTCTGCCACCGACCACCTTCGACTGGGACAATATGCTCAACACCTACGTGACGACGGATGGCATCGTCGGCACCCCTGCCCAGCAGGAGGCCGTGGCCAAACTGATGCGCTACTGCGGACAGGGCGTCCAGATGGATTATTCCCCCGTATTCTCTGGCAGCCACGACCAGTGCGCCGTGGAGGCCCTTGTCAAGTATTTCGGCTATCAGAACACGGCACAGCTCAGCCACCGTATGTACTATAGCATCGACGGCTGGGAGGATCTGATCTACAGCGAATTAGCCAAAGGCCGGCCCGTGCAATATGGCGGCTCGAGCGATGGCAGTGGACACTCCTTCGTCTGTGACGGCTACGACGGCAACGGCCTCTTCCACATCAACTGGGGCTGGAGCGGAGCCTCCGATGCCTACTTCTCGCTCTCGGTGCTCAACCCCTATAACAATACCGGTTCGGGAGCCAGTTCCAGCGGCATCGGATTCAGCATCAATCAGGATGCCGTCATCGGTGTGCAGCCCGACAAGGACGGCACCAGCCCGAAAACGGTCAAGCCGCTCGCAAATCTTTTCTGCGATCAACCTATCGATTTCCTGCAACCCGACTCGGTCTTGTTTGCATTCCGTTTCATATCCAACAGCTATGGTGAAGAAGAGGTCCGCATGGACTACGCCTTAGGCATCCGCGCTGCCGACGGCACCCTCATCCCAGTGTTCATGGGTAATCCCGCCGACAGCATCGTCTGGAATTTCAACGTCTGCCCCGTCAAGGTCGACTCCACAGCCTTCCAGCCAGGAGAGTGGATGATACTCTACCCGATGGTGAACTTCCGCAATGTCCCAGGTAGCGACTGGCAGATGCTCGCTTCGGAGGAATTCAGTGTCTTTGCAGGTTCGATAGACGGACGGTTCATGCTTTACACCCCTATAACGGTACCGGAAATCGTCAATGCCGAATTTACCAAGGGCGGCGGCCGGATAGGCATGCGCAACGACCTGACGCTGACCCTCCGCAACTGGAGCGAGCGTGAGAGTACGATGCCGCTCTACCTGATACCCTACTATTTCGGAAAGGTCAATCCGGCTGACATTATACCGGAGACACCGCGCAGCGAGGGCGAGCCCATGGTGGCTGGTGCCTATCTGCGGGAGGATCAGGATACGGAGGTCACCTTCAGTTTCAAGCCGATGAGAGGCGGAACGGTCAGACTGTTGCTGGCCTTGCCTAATGGAGCGCCGTTGGGAGAGACTGCCATAGAGGTGAGCGACACCATTGGTTCCTACGATGACTATCTCGTCAACCAAAGCACCTATGAACTGTTGCCTGGACAGATCGTCTACCACGTCAGCATCGCGGATAATACGGAGGCCAACATCCCTCAGGGCGTACCGTCCGACAGCATCTATTTATACGCCAGCATCTGTGATGACAATCGGGAGTTTGTCCAGGAAACCAGGTTGCGGCAGGAAGCCGTCGACTACCTGAAAGCCCTGCCCGAGAAGGGAGGCAAGGGCGACTATAAGCTGACGACGGAGCTGACGCT
>JAEEPF010000054.1 GCA_016284635.1 Prevotella sp. | reverse complement strand
ATCGACGACGGCGTCGAAAACGAAAAGATTGCTCCCAATCCAATATAGGGCGTGCCGTTCCAATAACTGGAGTTATGACGAGATCGGAAACCCTTCTTCGCAAAGTTGGATATCTCATAATGTTCATAGCCAGCGTCCTCCAGGTGATCGATAAGCGTATAGTACATCCCCCGTTCTGCCTCTTCGGTATTCTCTTTCCACTTTCCACTTTCCACTTTCCTCCATAATTCCGTTCCCTCTTCAACCATCAGACAGTATGCGGAGAGATGTTCAACGTTGAGGGCGAGGGCGGCATCGATGTCTGTCTCCCAACTTTTAAGGCTCTCTCCTGGGAAGCCATACATGAGATCGATGCTTATGTTCTTGATGCCGGCAGCGCGCAAGATCTTGACGGCCTCAATGGCTTGGTGGGCTGTATGACGGCGATGGAGGAATTGCAAACGCTGGTCGTCAAAGGTCTGAATGCCCATGGAGACACGGTTGACGGGAAGCTGCTGTAGCACAGCAGCAAACTCAACGGTTACGTCGTCGGGGTTCACCTCGATAGTGATTTCGGAGGTAGAAGCGAGAGGGTACACCTTATTTATATATATAAAGAGCTGGCGCAATTGATCTGCCGTCAATTGACTGGGGGTTCCACCACCAAGGTAAATAGTATCCAGACTCCACTCCCGTTCGGGAGGGGTAGGGGGTGGGGTCCTTAATACCATCTCCCGACAGAGGGCGTTGACATACCTTTGGCGCAGTTCAAGAGCCGTCGTCGAATAGAAGCCGCAATACACACATCTGCTCCTACAGAATGGAATATGAATATATAAACCTGCCATATTTTATGCAAAATTACTAATTTAGTTTAATATTTGCAAGGTTTTCTTGGCTATTTATCGAAAAATGTCTACCTTAGTGCCCGCTTTAACGGATTATTCATCTAAAACCTAAATGATATGAAGATCTATCAAACAAACGAAATCAAGAACATCGCGCTGCTTGGCAGTGCGGGTAGCGGCAAGACGACTCTTGCCGAAGCAATGGTCTACGAAGCTGGCATCATCAAGCGCCGCGGTACCGTAGAGGGTAAGAACACGATGAGCGACTACTTCCCTGTAGAACAGGAGTACGGCTACAGCGTGTTCTCAACAGTTTTTCACGTAGAGTGGAATAACAAGAAGCTGAACATCATCGACTGTCCGGGTTCTGACGACTTCGTGGGAGGTGCCATCACCGCCCTGAACGTCACCGACCAGGCCGTGCTGCTCATCAATGGCCAGTATGGTCCTGAGGTGGGTACGATGAATGCTTTCCGCAACACGGAGAAACTGAAGAAGCCCGTCATCTTCCTGGTGAACCAGTTGGATCGCGACAACTGCGACTTCGACCAGATTCTTAACCAGTTGAAGGAGGTTTATGGCCCGAACTGTGTGCCTGTTCAGTATCCTATCGCCACTGGTGCTGGTTTCAACAGCGTTATCGACGTGCTGCTGATGAAGAAGTACAGCTGGAAGCCCGAGGGTGGTGCACCCATCATCGAGGATATCCCCGCTGATCAGCTCGACAAGGCTAAGGAGATGAAGGCTGCCCTCGTGGAGGCTGCCGCTGCTGGTGACGACACACTGATGGAGAAGTTCTTCGAGACAGAAGACCTCTCTGAAGACGAGATGCGTGAGGGTATCCGCAAGGGCCTCGTGACACGTTCTATCTTCCCCGTATTCTGTGTGTGTGCTGGTCGTGACATGGGTGTTCGTCGTCTGATGGAGTTCCTCGGCAACGTGGTGCCCTTCGTCAGCGAGATGCCTGTCGTTCAGAACGTTGCTGGTCAGGATGTGCCTGCCGATGCTTCTGCTCCTACATCGCTCTATTTCTTCAAGACTGGTGTAGAGCCCCACATTGGTGAGGTTAGCTACTTCAAGGTGATGAGTGGTACAGTGAAGAGTGGTGACGATTTGACGAATGCCGATCGTGGTTCTAAGGAACGCATAGGTACATTGTATGCTTGTGCCGGTGCCAATCGTGTACAGGTAGATCAGCTCAACGCTGGTGATATCGGCTGTACTGTGAAACTGAAGGACGTGAAGACGGGTAACACCCTCAACGGTAAAGATTGCGACAACAAGTTCGACTTCATTAAATATCCTAACTCTAAGTTCTCTCGTGCCATCAAGGCAGTCAATGAGGCTGAGACAGAGAAGATGATGGCTGCTCTGGCTAAGATGCGTCAGGAAGATCCCACATGGGTCGTTGAGCAGTCGAAGGAGCTCCGTCAGATTATCGTTCATGGTCAGGGCGAGTTCCACCTCCGCACCTTGAAGTGGCGTATGGAGAACAATGAGAAGATCATGATTGAATATCTTGAGCCGAAGATCCCGTATCGTGAGACTATCACGAAGATGGCTCGTGCTGACTATCGTCACAAGAAGCAGTCTGGTGGTGCAGGTCAGTTTGGTGAGGTTCACCTCATCTTGGAGCCTTACACAGAGGGTATGCCAGATCCTACATCATTCAAGATCAACGGTCAGGAGTTCAAGATGAACATCAAGGGTAAGGAAGAGATCGACCTGGAGTGGGGCGGTAAGCTCGTCTTCATCAACAGCGTCGTTGGTGGTGCTATCGACCTGCGTTTCATGCCTGCCATTCTGAAGGGTATTATGGAGCGCATGGAGCAAGGCCCGTTGACAGGTTCTTATGCCCGTGACGTCCGTGTTATCGTCTATGATGGTAAGATGCACCCCGTTGACTCCAACGAGCTTTCGTTCATGCTCGCAGCCCGTAACGCCTTCTCGGCTGCCTTTAAAGAGGCAGGTCCTAAGGTGTTGGAGCCGATCTATGACCTCGAAGTGCTCGTGCCCGGTGACTACATGGGTGATGTGATGAGTGACCTGCAGGGTCGTCGTGCCATCATCATGGGTATGGACTCTGAAGCAGGCTATCAGAAGTTGTCAGCCAAGATTCCTCTCAAGGAGTTGGCCAGCTACTCTATCGCTCTCTCGTCTCTGACGGGTGGCCGTGCTTCCTTCACAACGAAGTTCTCGAGCTACGAACTGGTGCCGAACGATATCCAGCAGGCCCTGATCAAGCAGCACGAGGAGGAGATGAAGGAGGAAGACTAATACTGACTACTTTATATGATGTAAATGGGGATGGCGGAGCAGAGTCTCTGCCATCCCTTTTTTTCTATTCGTACTTCTTGATATTTAAATAACTGCAATTAAAAATTGTAATATTGTTAATTTGATATAATTGTAGGCAATAAATTAACAAAAAGACTCCTTTGTTTTAAGAATTCCATTATCTTTGCATCCAGAATCAGACAGACCAATGAAGAAAAGTACGATTTGGATTATAGCGACCATCATGGGACTCTCGTTCCTGGGACTTCTCATCTTGCAGATCTCTTATATTGAGGAGATGGCGAAGATGAAGAAGGAACAGTTCGATGAGTCTGTGAATCGTAGCCTCTATCAGGCCTCTCGCAATTTGGAAATGAACGAGACACTCCGTTATCTGGAAAAGGATGTGAAGCAGACGGAGCGTAAGGCCATTCAGCAAGACTCTGTGATGGTGGATGGCCTTGATGGAACTATCCGACAGAGTCATCAGTTTGCTGTGGCAGCTGACGACGGCACTGTTTACAGTTCATTCGAACTGAAGACCTTCGCCATCAAGCCTGCCAACGTACCCAAGGCCATGATTCTGCGCACTGATAAGAACTCCATCTCTGAGGCTTCGAAGTCTCTTCAGGAGATTGTCCGCAATCGTTATGTCTACCAGAAGGCACTGCTCGACGAGGTGGTTTACAACATCCTTTACACGGCCAGCGACAAGCCTTTGAAGGAACGCATCAATTTCAAGTTGCTTGATCGTGACATCAAAGTTGAGCTGATGAACAACGGCATCAATATCCCTTATCATTTCCGTGTGGAGACGGCTGACGGCCGCGAGGTGTATCGTTGTCCAGACTATAGTGAGGAAGGTGAGGAATATACCTATAAGCAGACGCTCTTCCGGAATGACCCCTCGCCTAAGATGGGTGTGGTGAAGATTCACTTCCCTAATATGAGCACCTACATCTTTTCCAGTGTGCGGTTCATGATTCCTGCTGTCGTCTTTACGGTCGTGCTACTCATCACCTTCATCTTCACCATCTATATCATCTTCCGCCAAAAGCGCTATACGGAGATCAAGAACGACTTCATCAACAATATGACCCACGAGTTGAAGACACCTATCAGCAGCATTTCGCTGGCTGCACAGATGCTCAACGACGACGCCGTGAATAAGACACCATCGATGCTGAAACATCTGGGCGGGGTGGTCAACGATGAGTCGAAACGCCTGCGTTTCCTTGTGGAGAAGGTGCTGCAGATGTCGATGTTCGACAAGCAGTCGGTGTCGTTCAAGAAGAAGGAACTCGACCTCAACGAATTGCTGGAGAACATCGCTTCGACATTCTCGCTGCGAGTGGAGCATACAGGTGGACATATCTTTACGGAGATTGAGGCTGTCGACTCGGCCATCTTTGTCGACGAAGTGCATTTCCAGAATGCCATCACCAACCTCATGGACAACGCTGTGAAATATCGTAAGCCAGACCAGCCGCTCGACTTGTATATCCGTACTTGGAACGAGAAAGATCGCCTCTGTTTCAGCATCCGTGATACAGGTCAGGGTATTAAGAAGGAGAATGTGAAGAAAATTTTCGAGAAGTTCTACCGTGTGCATACCGGCAACGTCCACGATGTCAAGGGCTTTGGCTTAGGCCTTGCCTACGTGAAGAAGATCATCAACCTCCATGAGGGCGACATCAAGTGCGAGAGTGAGTTAGGCAAGGGCACCACCTTTACCGTCTTGCTGCCCGTTTTGAAAGAAACATCATAGTATTAACAATTTAAATAAAAGGAATTATGGATGACAAAATGAAAATCTTGCTTTGCGAGGACGACGAGAACCTCGGAATGCTGCTCCGCGAGTATTTACAGGCCAAAGGTTATGTAGCAGAACTTTGTGCCGACGGTGAGGCAGGCTTCAAGGCTTTCCTCAAGACCAAGTTCGATATCTGCGTGCTCGATGTGATGATGCCTAAGAAGGATGGTTTCACACTCGCTCAGGAGATTCGTGCCGCCAGTCCCGATGTGCCCATCATCTTCCTTACCGCCAAGACTTTGAAGGACGATATCCTTGAGGGCTTCAAGATTGGAGCTGACGACTACATCACGAAGCCTTTCTCTATGGAAGAGCTTGTGCTCCGCATCGAGGCTATCATGCGCCGTACCAAGGGCAAGAAATCAAAGGAGTCTACCGTCTACCACATTGGTCGTTTTATCTTCGATACCCAGAAGCAACTGCTCTGCATCGACGACAAGCAGACGAAGCTCACCACGAAGGAGAACGAACTGCTCGCCCTGCTTTGCTCTCATTCGAACGAGATCCTGCAGCGTGACTTCGCTCTGAAGACTATCTGGATCGACGATAACTACTTCAATGCTCGTTCGATGGATGTTTACATCACTAAGCTGCGTAAGCATCTGAAGGCCGACAGTCAGATTGAAATTATCAACATCCATGGTAAGGGATACAAACTCATCACACCAGAGGAGGAATAAACCTATAGGGGTGGCGCTGATTGTTATCGGCGCCCTCCTTTTGACGGTCAGTTACGTGGTTGGATGGACCTCATCCAACCTCGTGCTGCTTAGTGGACTGACTCTCATCGTCTTAGGTGCCTTTTTGCACGTGAAACACATAAAATCTACCGAAAAGTACTAAAGAATGTTAAGGATTGGGTTAAATGTCAATTGTCAATTATCAATTATCAATTAATCTTAGTACCTTTGCACCCGCTTTTCGAAGCACATTATTAATTTTATTTATTAAAGAAGTATGAATCAATACGAAACCGTTTTCATTTTAACTCCCGTTTTGTCTGATGAACAGATGAAGGAAACGGCCGCAAAATTCAAGAAGGTCCTGACCGAGCAGGGTGCAGAGATCGTTAACGAAGAGGCCTGGGGATTGAAGAAGATGGCTTATGCTATTCAGAAGAAGTCTACAGGTTTCTACTGCCTCGTAGAGTTCAAGGCTGAGCCAGAAGTGATCAAAGTGCTGGAGACCGCTTTCCGTCGTGACGAGAAGGTCATCCGTTTCCAGACCGTTAAACTTGACAAGTATGCAGTTGAGTACGCCGAGAAGCGTCGTGCAAAGCTTGGTAAAAAAGAGGAGGCTTAATTATGGCAGAACAGAGTGAAATCCGTTATTTGAACGCTCCCACTATCGACACGAAGCGTAAGAAGTACTGCCGTTTCAAGAAGAGCGGTATTAAGTACATCGACTACAAAGATCCCGAGTTCCTGAAGAAGTTCCTCAACGAGCAGGGTAAGATTCTTCCCCGCCGCATCACCGGAACGTCTCTGAAGTACCAGCGTCGCGTGGCTCAGGCCGTGAAGCGTGCCCGCCAGATTGCGCTGCTGCCTTATGTAACTGACATGATGAAGTAATTAAGGAGGACGCAAGATTATGGAAATTATACTGAAAGAAGATATTATCGGTCTGGGATTCAAGAACGATATCGTGAACGTTAAGTCAGGCTATGGCCGTAACTACCTCATCCCCCAGGGAAAGGGTGTGATTGCCAGCCCGATGGCCAAGAAGATCCTCGCTGAGAACCTGAAGCAGCAGGCTCACAAGATTGCTGCCCAGAAGGCTGCCGCTGAGCAGAAGGCTGCACAGCTCGAAGGCGTGGCTCTCGAGATTGCTGCTAAGGTGAGTGCCACCGGTCAGCTCTACGGTTCTGTTGGTGCCGCTCAGGTGGCCGACGAGCTCGTGAAGCTGGGCAAGGATGTCGATCGTAAGATCGTCACCATGAAGGATGCCAAGAAGCTGGGTGACTACGTGGCTCTCGTACACTTCCACAAGGAGGTGACCGTCGAGATCCCCGTGAAGGTTGTGGCTGAGAATGCTGCCGAGCTGAAGGCTGCTGCTGAGGCTGAGGCTGCCATCAAGGCTGCCGCTGATGCCAAGAAGGCTGCTGCCGACGAGGCCGCTGCTGCTGAGGCAGAGGCTGAGGCTGAAGCTCTCGAGGCTATCGATGCTCCTGAGGAGGCTCCCGCAGAGGCATAACCCCTTCGAAATTTTAAATCAAAACAATTAATAATTAATCACTGCTGTAAGGCATCATTATTTATTATTACAACAGCGTCCCGAGGGCTTTTCAAAGTCCTCGGGATTTTTTATTGCTATTTCTTGGTCCAAGTCTGCGTCTCGTAGAACATGGCTACATAGCCGCGCACCTTCAGCTGGTTGCCGTCGAGCCACATGGAGCACTTGTAGGTCTTGCCGTTCTTCGGGTTGTAGATCCTGCCACCCTCATACTTATCGCCTTTCTTTGTGAGACCCGTGAGGATGTTTACCCCGATGAGCTTACGGCTCTGCAGCTTCTTGTCGGGATTGTGCACGTCGAGCTGGCCGTCGCCTTTCTTCAGCCAGACGATCTTGCCGTTCAGCTTGTCACCATTCTGGTAGATCTCCACCTGGGAGTCTCCACCTTCCGTTACCCACTTGCCGATCACGCCCTGGGCGTATCCGGCTGCTGATGCCATTGCCAGCACCAAACTCAAAATTACCTTTTTCATTGTCATATACAGTTTAAAAATCAGCTCCAACCTTCTGGCAGCACGATATTCTCCACATCGCGGGCCTCCTTGAACAACGGCGAGATCTCCTCATCCGTGAATCCGGCTATGCCGCAGCCGATGCGGGTAACGAGGAACGTCAGTTCCTGATGCGCCTTGGCGAACTCAATGAACTCATCCACATACGGCCGGATGGTCTCCACGCCGCCCTGCATCGTGGGAATGCCATAGCTCTGGCCTTGCAGCCCGACGCCCTGTCCCATAATGGCTCCAAACTTGCGGTAGGCGATATACGCCGCCCCTCCGCCGTGCATACCCTGCAGGTTACTGCCGAACACGAATATCTCGTTCGGCTCCAGTTCCGTGATCCTCTCCGGTGTAGTACGTTTCTTTTTCATAACTTTCTGAACTTTTGGTGCAAAGATAATCATTATTGAGGAAATGACAAAGGAATAGTTTACCTTTTTTATATGAAAAGTCAAATTGTTCAAGAGGAGGTGTGCTGCGCGGTGTAAGTCTAGGCTGGGAAACTGAAGTTTTAGGCTGGTGGGAGTTACACAAAAGGAAAGACCGCTGGACTCCCGTCCAACGGCCTTTTTTCTCTCAATTGTTCGTTGAATAATAAATTACTCAGCAACAGCAGCAGAGTCAGCAACTACGCTATCAGCAGCGAGACTGTCAACAACGCTATCAACGACCTCAGCGATAGAGTCTACAACCTCCTCAGCAGGAGCCTGAGCCTTGTTACCACAAGAAGCGAAAGAGATAGCAGCAACTGCTACGAACATAAATACTAATTTCTTCATTTTTTCTAATGCTTTTAAATCTGTAAAACAATCATTTGTTTATTAAAACGCTGCAAAGTTACGCATATTTTTAATACGGCGTATCATTTTTTTCGATTTTTTTTTGGTCTTTTTTGTAACTTTTTAGCAAAGTGCTGAAAATCAGCGAGATACGAAATGTTAAAATTTAGTGTATTTTTGCCCTTTATTCGAAAATTGCCAAAAATTGATGAAATTTGAGAAAAAAGATGTACCTTTGTGCCCGATAACAGATGGCCCGAAAAAGCGAAAAAAGTGAAAAGGTGAAAAAATGATAAATTCTTCGGCGTTCCAAGGAAAAAAGGCGGCGTATTGCACGCTGGGCTGCAAGTTGAACTTCTCAGAGACATCGACCTTTGGGAAGTTGCTGCAGGAGATGGGCGTGCGCACGGCTGAGAAGGGTGAGCAGGCGGACATCTGCCTGATCAATACCTGTTCGGTGACGGAGGTGGCCGACCATAAGTGCCGTCAGGCCATCCACCGGATGGTGAGGCAGCACCCAGGGGCGTTCGTCGTGGTGACGGGATGCTATGCGCAGCTCGAAGCCGAGGCAGTGGCGAAGATAGAGGGCGTGGATCTGGTGCTGGGCTCGGATGAGAAGGCGCAGCTGATCCAATTCTTGAGTGAGAAATTGGATCAGAGAGGTGAGTGGAGAGAGGTAAGAGGTGAGAGAAATGACGAAGGGCAGGGGACACCTTATTATATTAAGAAGACGAAGGATATCAAGAGCTTTGCGCCGAGCTGTTCGAGGGGCAATAGGACGCGGTATTTCCTGAAGGTGCAGGACGGCTGCGACTATTTCTGCACATACTGCACGATACCATACGCCAGAGGCTTCTCGCGGAATCCGACTATCGCCTCGCTCGTGGCACAGGCAGAGGAGGCTGCACGGGAGGGAGGCAAGGAGATCGTGCTGACGGGTGTGAACATCGGCGATTTCGGCAAGACCACAGGTGAACGGTTCATCGACCTGGTGCAGGCACTCGACCGAGTGGAGGGCATCAGCCGCTATAGGATCAGTTCGCTGGAACCCGACCTGCTTTCGGACGAGTTGATCGCCTTCTGTGCGGAGAGCCGGGCGTTTATGCCGCATTTCCACATTCCCCTGCAGAGCGGCAGCGACACGGTGCTGAAGCTGATGCACAGGCACTACGACGCCAAGCTGTTTGCCGACAAGATCCACCGTATCAAGGCGCTGATGCCCGATGCGTTTATCGGCGTGGACGTGATGGTGGGTTGTCGGGGTGAGACGCCTGAGTGCTTCGAGGAGACCTACACGTTCCTCAACGACCTTGATGTGACGCAGCTGCACGTCTTTCCCTATTCGGAGCGCCCTGGCACATCGGCCCTGAGCATCCCCTACGTGGTGAGCGACAAGGACAAGAAACTGCGCTCGAAACGGTTGCTCGACCTGTCGGACGAGAAGACGGAGGCGTTTTATCGTCGGCATATCGGTCAGGAGGCAGAGGTGCTGTTTGAGAAGGCGACGCGCGGCAGGGCGATGCATGGCTTCACGAGGAACTACATCCGGGTGGAGCTCCCGGCCAAGGATGCCGATCCTGCACTCGACAACCAGCTGGTGAAGGTTCGTCTGGGTGAACTGACGCCCGACCGCCAAGCGTTGAAGGTCTGTTTTTAGATTTTAGAATATATGAAAGAAACCACAGATTACACAGATTTCGCAGATTATAAAGATTTCAATCTGATTATTGCGGCTAAAGCCGCAGATTTGCTGCGCTTGGCAATCTGTGAAATCGGCCGCTTGCGGCAAAATCCAACAGAAAATCTGTGTAATCTGTGAAATCTGTGGTTTATTAATATAATAATGTACGCGCGAGATGGAAAAGAAGGTGGCAATCGTCATATTGAACTGGAACGGGGAGAAGATGCTCAAGGAGTATCTACCCTCCGTGTTGCGCTATTCGAGGGACGAGGCAACGGTCTATGTGGCCGACAATGCCTCGACGGACGACTCGCTGGCGCTGCTCAGACAGCACTTCCCAGAGGTCAGGCTGATTGTGCTCGACAAGAACTGGGGCTTCGCCGAGGGGTACAACAAGGCCCTGAAGGAGATCGAGGCGGAGTATTATCTGCTGCTGAACTCTGACATCGAGGTGACGCACCACTGGCTGACACCTATGATCGAGTATCTGGACAGCCATCCGGACGTGGCCGCCTGTCAGCCGAAGCTGCTCTCGATCTTCGACAAAGACCAGTTCGAGTATGCCGGAGCGAGTGGGGGATACCTCGACACCTACGGCTATCCCTTCTGTCGCGGCAGGGTGTTTGAGACGGTGGAGACCGACAACGGACAGTACGACACGCTGGCTGACGTGCTCTGGGCGACGGGTGCTGCGCTGATGATCCGGAGTAAGGACTATTGGGATGTGGACGGTCTCGACGGGCGCTTCTTCGCCCACAACGAGGAGATCGACCTGTGCTGGCGTCTGCGCATCAAGGGCCGCAGGATTGTCTGTCTGCCTGAGTCGCAGGTGTACCATGTGGGTGGCGGCACGCTGCCGAAGAGTAATCCGATGAAGACGTTCCTGAACTTCCGTAATAATTTGACGATGCTCTATAAGTGCCTGCCTGACAATGAGTTATCGAATGTGATGCGCTGGCGCTGGTGGTTAGACTACCTGGCTGCGTGGGAGATGCTCATCCTGAAGCGCAACGTGGGCGACTTCCGGGCTGTCTATCGGGCCCGCAGGGCTTTTAAGCACTGGCGGAAGGATTTTGAGGCCGATCGCAAGAAGATCCAGGCCAGTCGTGTGGACAAAAGAGTGCCAGAGCGAAAGGACTTTTCCCTGCTCTGGCAGTATTACGTGAAAGGTCGGAAGACGTTCAGTACTTTACCTGAATAGGCTTCAGAACCTCTTTCTTCCATTCCTTTAGGAATTCGAACCACTCCTCTGCGGAGTGATAGCCGAAGGTCTCGTTGGCAGAAGTGTAGATGACCTTGTAGGCTATGTGGTTGTCGGGCGTGGCAACCACAAAGGCGTAGTTGTCCTTATTGGCAGGCTCCTCGCTACGGATGTATTTCTGAGGGATGCAGACGGCCAGTCCCACCGTCTCGCGCTTCCAGTTGATGGTATCGGAAGAGGGGTAGTCGGTGCCCCAGCAGGCGCGCAGGCCCTTATGGTCGGAGAACTCCACAGAGCCCTTGACATTGATGACGCCTGTGGAGAAGAGACGGTCGGAGACGTTCTTGTTGAAGAACACGTCGACATCGGTATCGCGATGGCCTGCGTACTGGGTGTAGCGGACGGTCATATTTAACCCTTGCCACCCACGATCGAAGAGTTCGACGATGGTGCGTAGGGGACCGTAGGAGATGACGCGCTGGGTGCGTGAGCGGACGGGGTCGATCATCGTGGGCTGCTGGCCGTCCCAGCCTCGGAAGGCACCCAGTCCGAAGGTGTTGCCCACCCACAGCACATCGTCGCCATAGCCCTCAGCCTTCTGTTCGGGCTGTGTGTAGAACTGCGTGGCCTCCAGTTCGAGGCGCTTCTGGAATTTGCCGTAGAGGTCGAGTGTTTGGCGCTTGTCGAAGTAGATGCGGATGCCGTTGAGCTCGCTTTCGAAATCGACGCCGTGATGGTGCTGGATGTTGTAGGAGTTGGCACAGTCGCCACGAGCCGTGATCGACTCGATGAAATTGTTGTGCTTGTTCTTCTCCTTCACCTTGTCGTTGCGGATGAGCATCTCGGCAAAGACACGGGCAGGGTAGGTGCGTGGCTCGCCCTCGGAAAGGAGCGTCACCTCGTAGAGTTTCGTTTCATCGCCGTTGAGGTCTGCCAGGAAGCAGAGTTCGTCGAAGGTGTCGTCCTGGTCGAGGTCGTCGAGCTGGCAGGGGATTTCCTTTCCGCAGGTGGTGACAAGGGCGGACTGGATGTCGCCGAAGGGTGTGAGACTGATGACGACGGGCTGGTCTGTGCGGGCTGTCGTCAGGGGATTGGTGACGCTGACGGTGAACGTCTGTTGTGCTTGGGCTCCCAGGGTGAGGACCGTCAGCAGGAGGGTGAGCATAGTTTTCTTCATACAATCTATTTTAGTAGGCTACAAAAATAAGAAAAAAGGCTGAAATATGCGCTCTGATTTTACACAAATAAACAAAAGTGTGCAATTTTGAGCATATTTTTTAAAATAATTAGGTTAAAATTTGGAATTATGAATATTTTTTAGTAAATTTGCACGGTCTTTTAACAAATAACATTAGGAATCGGTTTCGCTGTGCGTAAGATATATTATCTGATGTTTGTCATAATGCTTGGGTGCATTAGCTGTGAATGGCAATTCAAGACGTCCGACGATGAGGACAAGAAAGTTGCCGTTGACCGCTACGACCGTATCCAGTCGTTATACCTGACGACGGGCGATTTCTCCGCCCTACAGCAGATGAACACGGCCTATCCGATGCAGACCAGGACGCTGATTGAGGACGTGCTGCGCATCGGCAAGGTGAACGATCCGGAGATCAACAAGACCTTCCTCCGATTCTATCAGGATACGACGCTGCAGGCGCTCATCGCCGAGACACAGCAGCAGTATGCCAGTATGGACGATATAAACGAGCAGCTGACACGGGCCTTCCGCTATCTGAGGAAGCACATCCCCAACCTCGATATGCCTGAGGTATATGCCCAGATTGGGTCGCTGGACCAGAGCGTCATCGTGGGTAACAACAGCATCGGCATCTGTCTCGACAAATACCTGGGTACGAACTTCTCGCTGTACAAGAAGCCTGATTATGGCTATTCGGATGAGCAGCGACGAATGATGGACAGGAAATACATCGTGCCCGACTGTATCGGCTTCTATCTGCTGAGCCTCTATCCGATGCCGCTCGACAGTGGGATGACGCAACAGGAGCGCGACATCTACATCGGAAAGATTCAGTGGGTCGTCGATGAGGCGATGGGCGAGGAGGTGTTCGCCACAAGGTTCACCCGTATGGCGGGCCGCTATATGAAACGCAATAAGAACGCCACTGTTGACCAACTGCTACGAAATAACGATTTCAAGGATTTCTATTAAACATAAGGAAAAACAAATATGACCAGATTTTTTAGAGCATTATGTCTTTCGGGCGCTTTGTGCCTTGCCTGTTTATCGGTGTATGGAGGTGGAAAGTTGGACCTGAAGGCCATTACCAAGGGAGAGTTCTCGCAGGAAACGATGACTGCCGTACGCCCCAGTGCAGACGGCGAGACCTATACGCAGATCAGTTCCGACGGCAAACAGATCGTGAGCTATTCCTTCCGTACTGGCAAGCAGGAGAGCGTCGTTTTCGATGCTGCTACGGCCAGAGGCGGACAGGTGAGCAGGGTGGACAACTATATCATGAGTCCTGACGGACGCCGTATCCTGATCCAGACACAGACGAACCCCATCTACCGTCGTTCGTTCACGGCTGTCTATTATATCTATGACATCCGGAACAATAAACTGGAGCCGCTGAGTGACGGCGGCCCGCAACAGACACCGGTCTTCTCGCCCGACGGTAATCAGATTGCCTTCGTCAGAGACAACAATATCTATCTGGTGAAGCTGCTCTACGACAATGCGGAGAGTCAGGTGACGAAGGACGGCAAGCGCAACGAGGTGCTTAACGGTATCCCTGACTGGGTGTATGAGGAGGAGTTCTCCACAAATTCGTCGATGGTGTTCTCTGCCGACTCAAAGCAGATCATCTGGATTCGCTACGACGAGACGGACGTGAAGCAATATTCCCTGCAGCTGTATAAGGGACTGTATCCTGAAAAGCTGGAGAATGCGGAGTATCCGGGGGACTATACCTATAAGTATCCTGTGCCTGGTCAGGTGAATTCGAAAGTCAGCGTACACAGTTTCGACATCAAGTCGCATCAGACGCGACGCATCGAACTGCCGTTGGATGCTGATGGCTATATCCCTCGTATCAAGGCCACCAGCGATCCGACGAAGATAGCCATCTTCACGCTCAACCGCCATCAGGACGTGCTGAGGATCTATATGGCCAATCCGCTGTCGACCGTCTGTCAGCTGGCTATCGAGGATAAGGTGGACAAGTATGTGAAGGAAGAGACGTTCGAGGAGGTGAAGATTACAGACAAGCATATCCTGCTGCCCAGCGAGCGCGACGGCTATAATCATCTGTACCTCTACAACCTGAACGGCCAGCTGCTGCGTCAGATTGTGAAGGACAAGTATGTGGTGCAGCGCGTCTATGGCTTCGATGAGCAGGCGGGCGATACTTACTTTGCCGCCAATCCCAACGGGCCTACAGACCAGCAGGTGATGGTGGCACATGCCAACGGAAAGACGGAGGTGCTGTCACAGAAGGCTGGTGTGAACAATGCTGTGTTCAGCAGCAATTATAAGTATTTCATCAATACGTGGAGCGACCTGAACCATCCTGTGCAGTACACGCTCTGCCAGAACAACGGCAAGGTGCTGAAGACGCTGATCGACAATCAGGAACTGGTGCAGAAACTCTCCGCCTACGACCTGGGCACGAAGGAACTCTTCTCGTTCACCACTTCAGAGGGCGTGCTGCTGAACGGCTGGATGGTGAAACCGAAGGATTTTGATCCTGCGAAGAAATATCCAGTCATTATGTATCAGTATGGCGGTCCGGGCAATCAGCAGGTGCTCAACCAGTGGGGCATCGGTATGAATGGCGGCGGGGCTATCCTCGAGCAATATCTCTGTCAGCAGGGCTATCTCTGCGTCTGTGTCGACAATCGTGGTACGGGTGGCCGTGGGGCTGAGTTTGAGAAATGTACCTATCTCCGTCTGGGTGAGCTGGAGGCCCGCGATCAGGTGGAAACGGCCCTGTGGTTAGGCGGTCAGCCGTATGTCGACAAGGAACGGATCGGCATCTGGGGTTGGTCGTATGGTGGCTGGAACACGCTGATGTCGATGTCGGAGGGAAGGCCTGTGTTCAAGGCTGGTGTGGCGATTGCTCCTCCTACGTGCTGGCGCTTCTACGACTCAATCTATACGGAACGCTATATGCGGACTCCCAATGAGAACAAGGCTGGCTACGACGAGGTGAACCCCATCGCCAGGGCGTCGCAGTTGAGTGGCGCGCTGCTGCTCTGTCACGGACTTGCTGACGACAATGTGCACTATAGGAATACGGCAGAATATGTGGAGGCACTGGTGCAGGCCGACAAGGATTTCAGGCAGTTGGTCTATACCAACCGTAACCACAGCATCTTTGGCGGGAACACGAGAAACCACCTGTTCCGTCAGGTCGTAAACCACTTTAATGCTACATTAAAATAAATGGTGTCTTCTGAAAAAAGATTAATAAATGGCTGAAATCGTGTGTTTTAAGCAAAATAGTTTGTAACTTTGCAGCCGATTTCTATATTTATATTGTAAAAGATGAAGATAATCAAATGTTTAGGAATATGCCTGCTCGCCATTTTGGTCTCTGCAGGGTTTGAATCTTGTGGCGAAGACGAGTACGTCAGCCGCCTCAGGGAACTGATCCTCAAGGACATGACGTTTGGGGCAAATGAGGATGATGGGGCACTTTCTAAAACCACCACTTTCCGCAATGAAGACATCTCGAACTATCTGGCAGTCTCAAGTGCCGGATGGTGCCACGTTACAATGGATGCGTCCAAGTCGCAGATGACGGTGACGGTCGATGAGAATACCACTTACGGAGAGCGGAAGGCTACGATTACGATGTCGGATGTCAAGGCACCGGCAATTACCCGTACTTTCACTGTGACGCAGAAGCAGAACAATGCGATCATAGTGAATCAGACCTATTTCTTGGTGGAAACGAAAGGTGGTCAGTTGGAGATTGATTTCGAACATAACATCAACGACTTTGAAATAATCTGTGATGCCGACTGGATACATTATAAACTGAAATCAGGCACCCGAGGACTTACCAAGAGCACGATTGCCGTCAGTGTGGATGAGAATACGTCTGGTCGTGAACGAAAAGGGTATATCTCCATCGAAAGCAATTTGAGTTCCGAGCCGGTCGATATTACTATCGAACAGGAGTATGTGATTGAGTATTACTTCAGGATGTTGACTCAGGATTATGATATCGACGAACTAGGCGGCAATATCTCTGTTGTTGCACAGACCAATAAGACGACGTTCGATATCTGGGAGCCGGAGGATATTTGGGCCAGACTTGGCGAACTGGAATTCTTCACGGAATTGAATGCGATCAGTCAGCACGTCAATGTGGCACCGTTCACGGAGAAAGAGGCCAGCAGAACGACTACGATGGGCTTGGATACTTATACGATCACCATCACACAGTATCGTAATCTTTATATTAAGGAGTATAGTTTCAGTATGCTTCGCCAGGAGTCGAAGGCGCTGAGCGTATATAATAGAGATGGCGAAGCTGTCAAGTGGTCTTCTTCTGATGAGTCTGTCGCCAAGGTGGATGCCAATGGTGTCGTGACGGGTGTTGGCGTGGGTAAGGCTACCATCACTGCTACTTCTTCGAACGGCAAGTATAAGGACAGCATCACGGTGACCATCGAGAAGCCAGAGGATCTTAGAGAATTTTTCAGTGTGGAGTGGCAGCCGTATTTCGATGGCAATGAAGTGGCATCGTTGAGCTGTACGCTGAATAACGGTAGTGAGCACAATATCCAGCTCACCAGATGCGAGATCTACTCAGATCTGAAATTGCTGAGCTATATGGATTACAGCGATAAGTCTGGTCAGTTGAAAGCTGGTGACAGCAAGAAGGCCAGCTTTGACAATCTGGCAGGCAAGGGCTCTAAGTTCGGCTTTACGGTCGTATGGTACTACAACTTCAACGGCGAGAAGTACACCTACAGGTGTGAATACATGCCATAAAATTTGAATCCCCACCATAAAATTAATCCCCACCAATCGGCGGGGATTAAATTTTTGTATAGGATATCGGATTAGTACGCAAACAGCGGATAATCCTTCATCTTCTCATTCACTCTTGCACGGACGCTGGCAATCACCTGCTCGTTCTCAGGATCATTGAGTACTTCCTCAATCCAGGCTGCAATCTGCACCATCAGGTCTTCCTTGGCACCACGGGTAGTGATGGCTGGTGTTCCTAAGCGGATACCGCTGGTCTGGAAGGCACTGCGAGAATCAAACGGCACCATGTTCTTGTTGACAGTGATGTCAGCAGCAACCAGAGCGTTCTCTGCCACCTTACCAGTCAGGTCGGGATACTTAGAGCGGAGGTCAACGAGCATTGAGTGGTTGTCTGTACCACCGCTGACGATACCGAATCCGCGCTTCACCAGTTCCTCGGCCAGCACCTTGGCGTTCTTCTGAACCTGCTTGGCCCACTCCTTGAACTCTGGCTGGAGAGCCTCTCCGAAAGCAACGGCCTTGGCAGCGATAACGTGCTCCAGCGGACCACCCTGCTGACCAGGGAATACGGCGGAGTTAAGCAGCGTAGACATCTTCTTCACGACGCCCTTCGGAGTGGTGTAACCCCAGGGGTTGTCGAAATCCTTACCCATCAGAATGATACCACCACGCGGGCCACGTAGGGTCTTGTGGGTCGTAGAAGTCACGATGTGAGCATATTTCACAGGATTCTCCAGCAGACCGGCAGCAATCAGACCAGCGGGGTGAGCCATATCGATCATCAGCAGGGCACCCACTTTGTCGGCAATCTCACGCATACGCTTGTAGTCCCATTCACGGCTGTAGGCAGAACCACCACCGATGATCAGCTTGGGCTTGTACTCCAGGGCCAGCTGCTCCATCTCGTCGTAGTCCACACGGCCCGTCTCCTTGTTCAGGTTGTAGCCGATGGGGTTGTAGATAATACCAGAGGTGTTGACATGCGAACCATGGGAGAGGTGCCCACCGTGGTCGAGGTTCAGACCCATGAAAGTGTCGCCAGGTTTCAGCACGGCCAGCAGCACGGCTGCATTAGCCTGGGCACCAGAGTGGGGCTGTACGTTGGCATACTCGGCGTCGAAGAGTTTGCAGACGCGGTCGATGGCGAGCTGCTCCACTTCGTCCACCACCTGGCAACCACCATAGTAACGGTGGCCAGGATAGCCCTCAGCATACTTGTTGGTCAGGTAGGAGCCCATTGCCTCCATCACCTGGTCACTCACGAAATTCTCACTGGCAATCAGCTCAATGCCTTTCAGCTGGCGCTGATGCTCTTTCTCGATCAACTCGAAGATTGCGTTGTCTCTGTTCATTTTTGTCCTTATGGTTTGATTTTTGCGTGCAAAGGTAAGCATTTTCCACGATACCGCCAAATCTTTTCCACCTTATTTATATATGGTAAGGGCTCCTACCGCCACACTCTATCCTTTCCCAATCGCAATAAAAGCATAAAATTTGCATGGTTTTGTGCTGAGTTTGAGAAATTTTGCCTACTTTTGCAAAAAATACAGTTTAGGATGAGGTTGCCATTCCAAATAGTTCAACTGCTGAAGGATAAGTCCGCCAATGATCTGCGACTGCCTTCTGATTGTGAGTTCCTGTCGTTAGATATTGAGAGCAAGACAGGAGTCCGTATTGGCGCAACGACGCTCAAACGACTTTTGGGTTTTGCCCAGGATGAGCGTTCACCCCACGCCAGTACCCTTGACGCTATAGCCCGCTATCTCGGCTATGCCCATTGGGATGAGTTGAAGGATATTGAAGACAAAGGCAATTCAGATTTTGGCACGACGGAAGAAGAAATCCGTTCTGATGATTTAGCCCCTGATAAAATTGTTGAATTCGCATACCTGCCAGACCGTCTGGTAAGGTTGAAGTATCTTGGTTCCCATCGTTATCTGGTCATGGAGAGCCGGAACAGCAAACTTCAGGCCGATGATGAGGTAGAAGTGCTGAACTTTGTGCTCCATCATCCCCTCTTAGTACTTAATGTCTGGCGCGACGGCAAACCTTTGGGCCAGTTCACGGCTGGCCGCATCTCTGGTCTCTCTTCAATCACGGTTCTTTAAGATCCATCGACACTTCTATAGCGGTAGCAAATTTTTCACTTTTCACTATTCACTTTTCACTTCCATTAATGGATTCTTCGCAGTTTTCAGACAGCCAGCCAAAATATGATGCCATCGAACGGATGGATACACGGGGAGCTACCTGTGACACTTTCCGTGTGAAGCTTTATGGCAAGCTGCATTTTCTGAAACGGCTAAAAGCCGAATATGCTGGCGACATCCGCTACCAAGAGGCTCTTCGCAAAGAGTTTGAGACAGGCTATCGTCTGGAGCATCCAAACCTGGTGCGCTATCTCTCGCTCGACCATGATAGCATTCTGATGGAGTATGTCGATGGCGAGACCCTTTCCCATCGGCTTGCTACAAATCCCGACTATTTCAAGAGCCAGAAGCATACTGATAAGTTTGTCCGTCAGTTGTTGGATGCGCTTGGCTATCTGCACAGCCACCAAGTGCTCCATCTTGACTTGAAGCCTGATAATATCCTGCTTACCCGAATTAACGACGATGTTAAACTCATCGACCTCGGTTGTTGCTACACAGATTCTTTCCCAGATACCCAAGGCTATACCAGCGAGTTTGCCGCCCCAGAGCAATTGTCCATTATCCATTGCCCATTATCCATTCAAACCGACATCTATGCCTTTGGCAAAATCCTCGACTTATTGCCTTCCTCTTATAAATATAATAAGGTGATAGCCCGTTGTACGGCAGAATATCCCAAAGACCGCTATCAGTCAGTAGGGAAGATCCTGCACGACATCGATGGCAAGAGACCGTTTCTTCGTTATTTATCAATTATCGTGGCTATTGTTGTGGCTTTGGTCGTTTGCCTCTTTTTCATAACCCGTCATCAGGAATCATCCCCTGTAATGCAGGAAGCCCCGATGGATTCCGTTGCTCCGTCCAAGGAGAATCAGGGGGACAGGTCGCGTGATTCTGTTCATCAGAATCATGGTCCTGTCCCCATGATTCTCCAGCCTAAGGATTCCATTTCTCAGCCAAAGGCTGTTCCCACC
>JAEEPF010000053.1 GCA_016284635.1 Prevotella sp. | reverse complement strand
CCATTGTGTTGAAGTTGAAAGCGGGGATAGCATAGCCACCGGCTACTGCTCTCTTGAACATCTCGCGGGTATTAACGAGACCCAAATCCTTGTAGTTTACCATATTAATTATAATTTTTAAAAATGAGTAATTATCTTAGCGAGTGCAAAGATACGAAAAAAGCGCTAAAAGCAGCATATGACACACTGCTTTTAACGTTTTTTACACGAGCGTATGTATGTCGAAATAGTTCTGCACGTCGTCCTTATAGTTCTCAGAGACTGGAATGTAGTTTTCTCCGAATACGATACGGAAGCGGTCTACAAGGGGAGTCTCCGTCATGTGGACGATATAAGAGCGGTGGGTGCGCAGGAACTCTGGCCTGGGCAGATACTCCTCAAGTTTCTTCATCGACATCAGCGACATCACCTTCTCGCCGTTTTTCAGATAGAAACGCACATAGTCTTTCAGGCCCTCAATAAAGAGGATGTCGTCAAGATTGACACGCTGCAACTTGTAATCGGTCTTGACGAACATAAAGCGGTCGCGACGGTAGGCATCCTGCCGTTGGATGATGGAGAACCACTCCAAGGCCTTGTCGGTAGACTTGAGGAAGTCTTCATAGGAGATAGGCTTCAGCAGATAGTCGAGGGCATTGACCTTATAACCTTCGACGGCATACTGCGGGAAGGCGGTAGTGAAGATGACACGCGTGTCCTTAGGCAGGATCTTGGCAAACTCGACGCCGCTGAGTTCGGGCATCTGAATGTCGAGGAAGAGCAACTGAACGGGATTGTCACGCAGGTCCTTCATGGCCAGGATGGCACTGTTATAGGTTCCTACAAGTTGCAGATAGGGTGTCTTACGGGCATAACTCTCCAGCAGGCCTGCTGCCAGGGGCTCGTCGTCGATAATGGCACAACTAATGGTCATAATGTGATTTTGATTATTGATGAATAAACTGTTCCGTCGTCATTGACACCCTTCGTCCACTCATAGTGTTCGTAATAGGCGAGATCCAGGCGTCGCTGTACCTGCTGAAGGCCGATACCGTGACCGCTGCGGTCTTTCTCTGACTTCGGGAAATTAGAGTTCTCGATGATGACACAAAGGGAATTGCCCTTTTGCGTCATGGTCATATGGATAAAGCTTGGCTCCGTAGAACTGACACCATGCTTGAAGGCATTTTCGACGAGTGATATGAACAGCAACGGAGCCACCTTCGTATGAGGGTTTTCTAGATCTTTTTCAAGTTTCACGTCGACGCTCTTAGGCAGGCGGATCTTCATCAGATTGAAATAATTCTCAATAAACTGCACCTCGTCGGTGAGCGACACCAACTGTTCCTGATTGTCGTAGAGCATGTGGCGAAGCATTTTTGAGAGTTGCTGGATGGCACTCTGTGCCCTCGTGTGATCGATGGCTGTCAACGCATAGATGTTGTTCAAGGTGTTGAGCAGGAAGTGGGGATTAATCTGTGATCGCAGGTTACCCAATTCCGCTGCCACCCTGGCCGCCTCGGCATTCCTTAGGGCCTTATCTGCCCAATACCACTGTTGTGCCAGTGCTATACATGTGGCAGCAGTGGCAAAGATACAGAAATTGGCGATGTCGCGGACAAAGGACAGAAAGTCGTCGAGCGCATCTGGCGTGCGGGTGAGTCTGTAGGAAGGTTGGAACAAGTCACGCGTAAAATCCATCCAGTAGTGCAGGAAGATGGCGAAACTTATGATCATAATAAAATTAATGATCGTATAGTAGCGATGCTTGCCTTCCACGAAGTACCTATACGTCAGCCACTTATAGTTGGCGTAAAACACCACCATCAGCAGCAACGACGGCATACAGTTCATCATATACTGGAACATCGTCATGCCCGTACCTCTCATATATTGCATAGGCGAGAGGAACATGAACGCCCAGAACACGATGTGCAGGAATATCTTCAGTCTTTTATCCAGCATAGATCTCACTTTTCGCTATTCACATTTCACTTCTCACTATTCGTGTCGGATAGCTTCTATCGGATCCATATTGGCAGCCTTCTGGGCTGGGATATAGCCGAAGAGCACACCAATAAACACACAGACGAGGAACGACACATAGATGCTCCATGCCGGCACGCTCGACGGCATGCCAAAGGCTGAGACGCCAGCACTCGCCCCACACCCGACAAGGACACCTATCAGTCCTCCCGTCACAGAGATGAGCACCGACTCGATGAGGAACTGCAAAGAGATGACGGGGCCTGTGGCTCCAACGGCCATACGGAGACCTATCTCCTTCGTTCGCTCTGTCACCGAGACGAGCATGATGTTCATAATGCCGATACCTGCCACAAGCAGTGAGAAGGCTGCAGCCACAACGAGGATAATCGTCACAGTGTCCATCGTCGATGACATCGTCTCCATCATCTCCGCCTGTGAACGGATGGTGAAGTCGTCATCGGCCTCATCCTTCAGTTTGTGGTTACTCCGCAGGATCTGGGTGAGTTCCTCGATGGCGGCATCGGAGAGTTCCTCTGTCACTGCCGAGCAGACGATACTGGAGAAATAGGTCTGGGCGGCGATACGTTTCATCACCGTCGTATAAGGAGCGATGATCACATTGTCCTGATCCATTCCCCAGGAGTTGTAGCCCTTAGACTTCAGCACACCCACGATACGCATAGGGATGCTCTTGAAACGGATGGTCTTGCCAATGGGATCGGCACCTTCGCCAAAGAGTTCCTTGACGATGGTGGTACCTACCACGACCACCTTGGCGGCCTTCCTAATATCCTCCTCGGTAAAGCACTCGCCTTCTTCCACAGGCCACTGCTTGATATCAAGGTAATCGATAGACTCGCCATACATCGAGGCGTTAGTGTTGTTATTACCATAAATGGCCTGGCCGCTGGCGGTGACTTCAGGTGACACCTTCGTCACAAACTTCTTCTCACGGACAATGCGCTCATAGTCAGCCATCTTCAGCGTCTGCATAGCAGAGGGATCCTGACGAACACCACCTCGCATATCGGCACCCGGACGGATGGTCAACAGATTGGTACCCATCGTGGAGAGTTCCTTACGGATGCTCTCCTTGGAGCCCTGGCCGATGCTCATCATGATGATGACGGCTGCCACACCGATGATGATACCAAGCATCGAGAGGAACGAGCGCATCTTGTTGTTGGCCACGGCCTTCAGGCTCACTTTAAACAAATTCAATATGTTCATAATTCTCTTTTCTTAATCATCCTGTGGGGCAGGCAACAGAGCCAGAGCCTCGGCTGCCGATTTGATATTCGTATTGATAGTATCCTCGCGGATCTTTCCATCACGCAGGTTGATATTACGGCTCGAATACTCGGCAATCTCAGGGTTGTGGGTCACAAAGATAATGGTATGGCCTTGCTTGTACAACTCCTGAAACAGCACCAGCATCTCGAACGATGTACGGGTATCGAGGTTACCTGTGGCCTCGTCGGCAAGCAGCACAGCAGGATCGTTGACTAAGGCACGTGCGATGGCCACACGCTGCATCTGACCTCCCGACATCTGGTTTGACTTGTGGTACATACGGTCACCCAATCCTACTGCCTGCAAGGCTTTAATGGCTTTCTCACGACGCTCTGAAGCAGACACCTCAGAGTTATACATCAGCGGCAGCTCCACGTTCTCCAGGGCCGTGGTCTTAGGCAATAGGTTGTAACTCTGGAACACAAAGCCGATCTTTCGGTTACGGAGACGGGCACGCTTGGTCTTCGACATCGTCCGCACACTGATACCGTCGAGGAGATATTCTCCACTCGTAGGGGTATCGAGACAGCCGAGCTGGTTCAGAAGCGTAGACTTGCCGGAGCCCGAGGTTCCCTGGATGGTGACGAACTCGCCCTCATAGATCTTGAACGAGACACCACGTAGCGCTTTCACCGTTTCGGAGCCCACCTGGAAGTACCGCTTCACATTCTGCAGCTCAATGACTACTTTTCTTTCATCCATAATACAATTTTCTACCTTCTGGGCTGAGCATTACCGCCACCGTTGGCGTTGGAGTTACCGCTCTGTTTGTTATTGTTTCTCGGACGCGGCATGAAGGGATTGCCACCCTGCTGCCCCATCTCAGGAGCTGCACCACCAGAGATCTCGAAGTCTGCGAGTACCTCCGTACCGGCAGCAATGCCACCAGTAATCTCGGTCATCACACCATTGCTGGTACCAACCTCCACCTTATGGGCCTTGAATACGGGACCTTCCTTTGTCCACAACTTATGATCGCCCTCGCAGTCGCTGATGCTCTCATCTTTCTGCAGAACAGCCTCACTGGGATGGAAACGCAGGGCCTTGGATGGCACTGCAAGCACATTATCCTTCTCCATCGTAAAGATCGTGACATTGGCCGTAAGTCCGGGTTTCAGTTTCAAATCGGCATTGGGTGCAGAGATTACCACCTCGTAAGTGACGACATTGCTCTCAGTCTTTGCCTCCTGACGCACCTGTGTCACCGTACCGTCAAACTTATCCTCAGGGAAGGCGTCAACCGTAAAGCTCACGCGCTGGCCTTCCTTCACACCGCCGATGTCTGCCTCGTCGATATCAGCAATCACACGCATATCCGTCAAGTCCTGAGCGATGACGAAAAGCTCTGGAGTGTTGAACGAAGCAGCCACCGTCTGTCCTTCCTCCACGCTCTTCGAGAGAATGACGCCATCGATGGGCGAGGTAATCGTGGCATAGCCGAGGTTCGTCTGTGCCTTCTGCACACTCTCACGCGATGTATTCACCTGCTCCTTGGCCTTCAGATAAGAGAGCTGCGCACTCTCAAACTCGTCAGCACTCACGAGTCCCTTCTCATAGAGCGTCTTATACCTATTATAATTAGCCTGCTCATAGGCGGCTGTGCTCTGGGCACTCGACAAGTTGGCCTTCGACGTATTGAGCTCACTGATGAGGTTCGTACGGTCGAGTTCGGCAATGACCTGACCTTTCTTCACCACAGAGTTGTAATCCACATAGAGATGACTGACGATACCTGAGACCTGTGTACCAACGGTCACGCTTGTCACAGGTTCTATCGTACCCGTGGCGGTGATGCTGGTATGGATGCTCGTGTTCTCCACCTTGGCGGTCTCAAACGTTATCTTCTCTTCCTTCTTCCCGCCTCGCAAGAAGAACCACGCAATCAGGATCACGGCAATAACGCCGATGGCGATCCAACCTTTCTTTCCGATCTTTTTCATATTACGACAATTGTTTCTATTTACGACAACATTTTTATCTTGACGACAACTTGGACAACTTAGACAACTTTATTAATTTGCTCCCCCCGCAGACGGCAGTTGCCGTCGTAGGCTAAATGTTGTCACTGTTGTCATAGTTGTCGTTACTTTATCTCTCCTCCCTGATAGAACGCCAGCATCTGCTGGTTATACAGTGTCAGATACTTCGACTGCAACTGGTTCTGCTGGGCATTAAGCAGATTGTCCTTGCCCGCCAGCAGCTCCACGATATTCTTCAGTCCCAGGCGGAACTGTTCCGACAGCAGGTCATAACTCTGCTGGGCACTCTCCACGCTACTCTTGGCAGCCTTATACTTCTCCTGATTCGTTACGGCGTTCAGCCAGAATCCCTGGATGTCACTATAGAGCGTCTTCTGCTGATCCTGCAAGTTGAGTTGTGCCTGCAACTGCTGGATCTTCGCCTTGTTCACAGCCGTCTTCGTAGACCGACCATCATAGATGGGCACACTCACGCCCACACCAAGCTGTGTATTCACATTACTCTTGAACTGCGAACCCCAGCCACTGCCGCTCAGTGAGTTGGTAGAAGTACTGACACCGCCCGTCAGACTGACATTCGGCATCCACCCTGCCTTGGCAATACTCACACTCACCTCACTGCTCTTAACGGACAACTGCGAGCGCTCGATTTCCGGACGGTTCAGCAAGGCCTCCTCATAAACAGCCTGCAAGGCGGGGATCTCTGCGAGAATCCGCTCCTCGCCTATTTCCGGAACAGCCACATCAAATGGCGTCTCGTCGGTAATCTCCAACAATTGCTTCAACTGTAACTTATAGTTCAGCAACTGGCTCTTGGTTTCTACGATGCCATACTCATCGTTGGCTCGCTGAGCTGACAACTGCGCCAGATCCGCCTTCGACATCTTACCCACGTACAGCATCTCCTGACCACGTTCCTCATTCTTCTTGCTGGTCTCGAGCATCTGCTCACTCACCTTCACGCTCTCGTCAAGATAGAGAATCTGGGCAAAGATCTGGGCAATGCGCTCCTGAATACTGTTTGCAGTCTCACGGCTGGAGAGTTCTGCCTCCTGTTCTGCCAGACGGTCCAACTTGACGGTATTGGTATTACGGCCACCGTTCCAGACGGTCCACTGGCCACTCACCGAATAGGAGCCATTATATGAGGTCTTGTCCACCTTCGTGTTCACCGTACCGTTGGTAACATACGACATCCCCGTATCTTTCCAAGGCTGATAGCCCAGGCTCTGGTTAGTGGAGGCACTGAAGGTAGGCAGCAAGGCACCCTTCGCACCTTTCAGATCTTCCGTCGCACTTTGCTTCTGCAACTGCGATTTCTTCAGCGTGATGTTGTTTTCCATCGCATAGTCGATGCAGTCCTGAAGCGTCCATTGTTTCTGGGCCGACATCTGGATCGTTCCCAACATCGCTACACCTATTAATAATAATACTTTCCTCATAAATCTACATTCTTTCAATCTATATGATTTCAAAATTCGTCGGCAAAGATACGGAGTTTATCACAAACTTCCAAAGAAAATAGATAAGATTAACAGTTATTACAACAAAATAAGAGTCAGAGGCGACTCCCCTGACCCTTATTTTGTTTATAGTTTAGAGTTTACTCTTTCGCGTCAATCAGCTTCCAGATACCGGCAGCGCAGGCACCACCTACGAACGGACCAACGATGAAGATCCAGAGGTTCTCCAGTGCCGTACCACCCTGGAAGATGGCAGGAGCGATTGAACGGGCGGGGTTCACGGAAGTACCCGTATAACGGATACAGACAAGGTGTACCAGAATCAGTGAAAGACCGATGGCAAGACCTGCGAAGTTGTTGGTGGCGCCATTCGTCTTTGAGGTGGCACCCAGCACGACGAGCACGAACACACAGGTGAAGATGATCTCTGCCAGCAGACCGCCAAGCACACTCACGTTAGCCTGCAGGTCATTGGCACCCGTACCCTCCAGACCAGGCACATTCTGTGTCAGCACAAAGAGCAGCAAGCTGCCGATGAACGCACCGATCACCTGGAACAGGATATACATACCACAGTCCTTGGCACTCATCCTTCCGCTCAGGAACACACCGAGTGTGATGGCCGGATTGATGTGACAGCCACTGATACCGCCAATGGTGTAAGCCATAGCGACCACAGCAAGACCAAATGCAAAAGCCGTTCCCACCACAGCGGGAATGTTGTTAATAGGATCACAACCCAGACTGACGGCAACGCCGCAGCCCATTAATACGAGCACCATCGTGCCCACCATCTCTGCTAAATACTTTTTCATACCTTTTAGTTTTAATGATTAATATAACGATTTTCGCTGCAAAAGTACAAAATACCCTCGAAACCGCCAAACTTTTTCGGCAAAAATGTTTATTCTTTGATTGGATGCAGCAAAAGGTCGCCACAAACAGCCTTGACATCTTCAAAGATCTCACGACAACGCTGCTCTTTCATTTTGAATTTAGTACCGATGGCTATCATATCTGTCAACATCGGATTCCCTGTACCATTAACTGAAGTCGCATGTTCACCATTATAACCTTCTGAACATAGCGTCAGATCATACGCAGGAGCGAGATGCCAAACATAGCGCCCCATCTTCTCCTCGCTGACATAGAAACTGAAATTCTTGCAATGGTCATCCTTATTGTCTGTCAGGTAGTTGAATACCATACGACGGAACATCTCTTCCACCTCACGGGCACTCTGGGTAAGATAGCCAGTCAATGCCATCAGATTACCGTAGTCGAGAACAGGATTTGACAACGACAGGCATAGCAGTCCTCCTGCCGTAGCAGTATGTATCCTCTGCCCGTCAGCACTAATATCAAAACGACGCGTCGCAAAATAGCGTCCATTCACCAACTTGAATTCCGGCACATTAATGCCACATTTTCTTGCCACCTCATTATAATGATATTCCTGAAGCCCGATATCCTTGGGATCATAAGTATGGCGGAATTTGACTAACCAATGTCCATCATCATCATGAAAAATTGCCTTTGGCCTTGCGCCACCACTGTTACCACTATGATAAAGCAGCAGACCAGCGTCATCATCCTGCTGTTCCTTTAGCACTTCAAGTGCTTTCTGTTGCAGGAGGTCAAAATCACGGATACCATCTTCTTGCCGGACATTCGTCTCTGGATAATAAGTCAGTGCTCCCATTCCGCTACTTCCTACAATGCTAAGCCTGTCAAGTGAAGACAGATCAAAGTCATTGATGCCCTCACGCTGCAAAGCCTTATGAAGGAGATAGCGCCCATAGCCATCAGGCAAACTGTCTTCAAAGATGCCAAAGTTACCATAGAACGGCTGTGGCTTAGCAATGAACAAACCTTGGCGCAATGGGAGCTCAAGCGGTGAGATGCTGAACCCATCTACCAGCCAGCCCTTGTCATACTCGAATGCACAGAGTTTATCATCAGGCGTCAATGAAAGTGTGCCGACAATCCGATGACGATATTTGACAATCAGTTGGTCTATCTTTTTCATGGTTTCTTATATGCTTTCTTCTTGTTACTGTTCTTTCTTATCTGAGTCAACTCCTCCATTGTTACATATTTGGGTGTCGCAAAGAGATTCTTGATTTCCGATGTATAACCTAAAGCAAGGGCGAGAGCTATCAGATTACTCAATGAGATAAGCCCTTTCTGTTCAAACCTGACGATATTGCTCACGGCAATGCCAGCCATCTCAGCCAGCTGTTCCCGCGTCAGATTCTTCTCCACCCGTCTGTGTCTGAAATCCTCTGCCAACTTGGTCGCGACATCATCCACCGTCTCGAGCACGTAGTTATCAAGAACTGATAACATATTGTCTGTATCCATTCTTCTCGCCTGTTTAATAACTAAATATTATCAGTTGCAAAGATACGCATAAATATTGAAACCGCCAAACTTTTTCGACAAAAACATTGCTTTATTTTTATACAAGCGGCCCAACCTCGCTGTGAGATTAGGCCGCTCGATAGAGTTACGGGATACTTCTAAGATGTTCATTTTGATTTGATTATCTTCACAATCTCCACGATGTCGGCAGCATTCACCTTCTGGTCACCATTCACATCAGCAGCCTCCTTGTCAAAGTAATCAAGAGCCTGGCCCATAATGTGCTGGGCAATGGCGTTTACGTCTGCCTCCGTCACATCACCATCACCGTTGGCATCACCAAGTTTCTTAATGGTCAGCTGTCCTGTTGCTTCTGGCAGAGTGACTTTTAAAGCCCCAGACGTCAACGAGTATTTCGCATTCTTAATGATAACTGGTTGTTTGCCGCCAGCAGTTTCTGCCACCTTCAACTTGAACGTACAAATAGCGCCATCGTTACCCTTGACTTCTTTGGATTGTAGCGAAAGTATGGCAAAGCTATAAGTATTATTGCCTATATAGTTCAATGTAGACATGTGGCCATTATGCCGCTCACTCAGTTCATACATGTACTCGCCATCACTGTCTTGGGCAATCGAAACGCCCTCTGGCAAAACCAAATCAAAGCTGTATGCATTTGTGGCCTGAGAATTCTTCAGCGATACGGTCACCGTGCAATTATCCCCTGCCCATACAGACATATCATCAACAATAATGGCATCCGTTACATCACCAGCTCGTGTTGCTGCATTGGAGAGCGAACCATTTCCTCTTGACAAGGCATTAATCTTGCCCACAACGAGATTAACGATTCTCACAGCATCGGCAATATCCACATCACCGTCACCATTTGCATCAGCAGCCAGTTTCACGAACGAAGGTGTTGGCAAGCCTACTACATGATTGACGATACAGACTGCATCTGCAATATCCACGTCGCCGTCATTATTGGCATCGCCCTTCTTATAGTCACTGATAGTCAGTTTATTGGTGGTCTCAGGCAAATTAACCTTAGCGGATCCCGATGCTATCGAATATTTGGCATTCAAGATCTTAATGGCATAATCCCCTTTGGCCACATTGTTTGCCACTTTCAACCTGAGTGTCCATATAGTGCCATCGTTACCATTAAGCTCTTTCGACTGTAAGGACAATACAGCAAAGCTATAAACTCCACTGCCAGACTGATAGTTGACAGTTTCAGAATGTCCGTTATGACGTTTGCTCAATGTATATTGATAGTCTCCATTACTATTCGTAGCCAACGTAACACCTGCTGGCAGCTGCAAGTCGAAGCTATAGGCTGTTGCAGCCTGAGCATTCTTCAGGCAGATGGTCAGGTTCGTTTCAAATCCTGGTTGTGAAGATGTCACTTGGGCATAGATAGCATTAGAAAGCTTTGAGATATCTGTAACACTAACTGTTCCTGTATCATCTGGATGCTCAGGATTGATAGGTTCTTCCGAACCTGACTCTGCAATAATTTCTGTTTGATATGGATAACTCGAACCCTCCTCTATCTTCCATACAGAATTAAAGTCCCAGCCCAACTCTTTATAAGTAGCCTCCGATTTCAATTGGGCTGCCGTCTTGGCTGTACCGTTCAAAATATCGTCGTAAAGCTTTTGTGGCACATCATTGACTGACACCTGCATGGTTTTCAGAGCATAGTTGTTCATCTCTGGTGCAGGAGCACCATTTTTGATACCACCGATGATACGCATACCATAGTTACCGCCCTGTGCTGATTGGGACTCATAAGTCACATCAATCTTATTGTTCATTGCCGCGCAGTTCTTCACGACGGCACCCTCACCATCATTATAGCCCACGACTCCAGCGCCATAATTCTTGCTGAAAAGATTGCCAACAGCGTAACACTTATCTACTACGCCATAGTTATAAGCAACAATACCAGCAGCCGATAATGACGAGTTGACAACGGCGCTACTGTAACTATTGCTAATACTTGAGCCACTCTTGCTTAATCCGACTAATCCACCAACGTATGAATCCTTTCCTGTAGCAGTTAGCGTGCCATAGCTCAAACATTGTTCCACATCACCAGTTACTTCACCAGCAAGACCCCCAACATTGGAGTCCTCCCCTGTCACATTGATGGTTACATCAGCTTGGCAACCAATCAACTTTCCTCCTTCAAGCATTCCAATCATACCGCCAACAGGAGTCCCGTCAGCGACTGTACCTGTTACTTTACAATTCGTGATAGTACCATTAATCAGCTTGCCAATCAGGATGCCAGTATTAGCACCGCCTTTCACTTGCTTTCCATTAGCCGTCACCACCGTTAGGTTCTTGATACTGCCATTGGCAAAGCAAGAAAAGAGGCCCGTATTATCGCGAGTGGAGTTGCACCAAAGACCTGTGATCTTATGGCCATTACCATCAAAGTGGATTGTCTCACTTCCTTCACGACCAATCGACTGCCAACCTTCGGTCGGGCTAAACTGATTGATATAACTCGTTAGATCTATGTCATTCATCAGTTTAAAGTAACCCTTGCGATACACGCCTGTCAAGTCAGAAGCCGTATAAACTTGATAGGGATCAGACTCCGTACCCTTGCCTAAATAGGCGATTGTTTCTGTTGTGTAATATGATTGCTCTTTACCTTCTGCTTTAGCACTAACTCGCACCTCATGGCCAGCCTGTAACGGACTGACAGTAAATGAGAATGTATTGCCTATGCTGACCATCTGCTGCTTCACTCCATCTATCTCCAAGGTCACTGTTCCACCGTCTATGCACTTTCCACTGATAGTTGTTGCACCAGATATCACCTGTGAGGTAATCACTGGTGGAGCTGTCTGTGTCTTGAAGTATGGATAACATTCTGTTTCCTGTATCTCCCATGTATCATTAAAGTCCCAACCCATAGCGACATAAGTAGCCTTTAGTTTCAAGGTTGTGGAACTTACGCCTGTTCCATTTTGTTCATCATCGATTATATCTTGGGCAATTCCTCTACTAATAACAATTGTACGGTTGTATGATTTGTTTTCATTTATAGATCCATTCTTGGGAGAAGTCTTAGATACTTCGATTCGAGCCGCATAGTCATCTGTAGCAGTTACACGGTTATTGATGGCTACACTACATTGACTACTACCACGACTTCCAGCAAGACCTCCTACATGTTTGTTTCCAACAATATTTCCTTTAGAATAGCATCTTATAGTACCTCCTCCAACTCCAACAATGCCCCCAACATATGAAGAACCTTGAAGAATGCCATTATAATAACAGTTACTTATAATTTGAGGAAAATAACTTTCACATCTTCCTGTGATGCCTCCAACATAAGAGCCAGATGAAATTATGTCACATATTGAGAAAGTATTTGTAACCGATACGTCCCTGTTATTAGAATCACCTTTCCCCATAATACCACCTACATTATTGTGTCCTATAATAAAGCCACCAAAGCCACTATCAGAGATATATACATTCTGAATACCAAATCCGACTATTCCGCCAACACAATCAATGCCATAGATGTTTGTATAAGCAAAGCAGGTTGAGATATTACCTTCCATTATATATCCCAAAATACCTCCTACATTATTATTACCTCGTATTTCATTGTTGTTCAGTCTGCAATTAGAAATGTGGTCTGTTTTATCATTCCATAACTCTCCTACAAAACCACCAACATAGTCTCCATTACCAATAACATCAGCAGCTGATTGGTTATTTTCCATCCGACCAGTACCAGAACCTAAGAAGCCCCCCACATATGAATCACCACGAATAATGCCACTCAAATAACAATTTGATATAGTAAAGCCATTCACAGAGCCACAAAATCCACCAACGTAATTACTGCCAATAATGGATGAGTTAACTAATCTAAGATTTTTGATCGTTACTCCTACTGCACGTCCGAACAAACCGACTCTATCACTGCTTGGACGTTTTATCCACAAATTTGAAATCGTTTTTTCATTTCCATCTAAGATACCTTTAAATGGTGCTGTATCTAATCCCACAGGTTGCCATCCTTGAGAAGGATTCTCATCTTGAAGGAATTCTGTCAAGTCAATGTCTGCCATTAGCTTGAAATAAACCCCATCTTTATTCAAGAAATTACGCATCTGATTCAATTGAATCGGATTAAAAATCAGATAAGGGTCGTTTTCTGTTCCTGACCCAGATCCGCTAAACTGTGCAAATGTTAGTAGCGAGCAAAGGAACATTGCCGCTGAAGTTAATAGTCTTTTCATAAGCAGTTATTTTTTGTTTGAATTGTTTTGTTCGACACACCAATTAATATTATTCTTAATGCTTATTAATATAATCATCTCTTTCTTTCTTGTTAAGGGCATCGTGTAAGGATACTATTTGTAACTGAGAATCTTTATATGCAATTAACAATATGTTTTTTGATTTGAGCCCACGCCACCTTGTAGTCCAATTAAGCAGATTCATCTTCTCAAAAATAGACTTCATATTATCCCCTGCGAGAATAAAAACTCCAAAACCGAATGTATATTCATTTTGTAATTTACATACGAAATCCCTTAGCTTTTTAATATCATTTTCTAGCCCACCTTTTGTAAAATTACCTCTCCGTTTGATTTCACATACAATAGCTTGACCACGAGGCAAATCCATTGATTTGTGAAGAACTAGATCAGGATAAGTTCGGACTTTTACAATATCCTTACCAAAATGGGACATCGTTTTTTCTGTTTCACCATTAAGGATATATTCATCGCCAGTATTTCTTTCTTTATTTTGCTTATCTATTAGTATTGACCATTGGTGATATAACTCATATGCAAATACTCGTTCCAATCTTTCAACAGATATTTGATAAAAATCAACATATCTACTTTTTACATTAAGGATCGCTTTAATTAGGAAGAGTAAATTATTATCATTGTCATCAATTTCCCTAAGACGCTGAATACTCCCCTTCAATCTACCGTTTTTAGAAAAGACAAGTACTTCCATAGGTATTTTAAGTAAGCCAACAAACACCCTAGAGTCGGCAGTTAAACACAGTTTTATGATAGCTTATGATACAAAAAAGGCGTAGGTGTCTGTTCTTCTGCCCATCCTGGGGTAGTAGGCCTTCGCATTGCCCTCATCACACAGGATAGACAACGCACTTAGCCCACGCCAGAACGAACTATATATTAAATTAGGGTATATAGAAACGCTCCACGTAGACATCCCGTTGTCATCTGCCTGTTGTGATGATTGGAATTTGCGAAGTTCACTACCCACAACGACAGACGTTCGAAAACGTCTTTCTCATAAAATAAGACCGCCTGCCGCCCACTGGCTCAGCTGCGCTGAAACCGCTCATGGGCTAAAGCGATGCCGCAAAGATACAAATAATTCTCGAAACTTGCAAGCTTCTCGGGAATTATTTGTAGTATGTCTGTTAAAATATATTGACTGTCGGATTTACACTTTTTCAATTTCTTCCGCCGTCAAACCCGTCACCTGAGCGATAATAGTAGAGGAGACACCAATATCTATATAATTGAAACAACGAAAAAAATGGGGCTATTAGTACTACTTTTGCACGCAAGTTACTGATAATAAGATAGATATTGGTAGGTCGATTGCTTAAAATAGAACTACTATGGTACTACTATTAGCATACTATTGCACTACTAAAAGCCTAAAATGGCACAAAAACCGGCCTATTGATATTGTTGATGTAGCACAAGTTTGACAAAAAGATGCCTTCCGTGTGTTGTTCTGATAGGGATTAATGGGGATACTAAGGCTTTAAAGCGGAGTAAACTGCCGTATGAACAGGGAGTAACTGCCGTCTAAACAACCGTACGGCTGCAGCCGAAAGGCCTTGCGGCTACAGCCAAAAGGCTTTACGGCTATAGCCAAAATAGAGAATAGATAATTATGATTGACCGAGAAATCTCATTGTCCGCCGAGGCGGGAGAAGTAGTCGGCGATGTCATCCCAGGTCTTGAAGGTGTCGCTGCCGAATTGGATATGCGTCGCCATACCTGACCACGACTCTTCCATACCAATGAAATAGTCGCCGTAGAGCAGATCGCGACGAACCGTAAAGACGGTATGACTGTGCGCAGGCACGTTGACATACTCATACAGCCACTCGTTCACATCGGCATAGTAAACCTCATCGGAGGGCGCTGCTGCAACGAAGAACACCTGATAAGTCTCAATCAACCACCTGACAGTCTTCTGCGCCGAGCTTCTCGGTCCGTCATAGACATCCCTCAGTGTCTCTACACCTATATATATTATAGGACGCTCCCTACCCTCCTGCCGATCATCGATCCAGCGGATGACGGGCACAATGGAATGCATGAAGGAATTGTCGTTCATGCGGTGCTCACCGTGAAAACGAATGGCCCTGGGATAATGCTCACGGAACAGGTCGTAGGTATTAACCGTCGTATCCTCATCGCCGAAGAGTCCCCACACGCGGCCCTGTTCCTCGGGCGTCACCCCTGAGAAGCACTGCTCCGTCATCTCCTTATATTCCTTCACGAGCGCCTTAGTGACGATGAAGTCCTGCACGCCGTCCTGACGGGGATTAGAGAAGTGCTGGGCACCAATCATACCGTGCTCCTTCATCGTGTCGCCCATCTGGAGGGCTGGATTCACGAGGATGCGGTCGTAGCCGTAGAGCATTTCCGCATACATACCGCCCATCGAGGTGCCGATGATGAGATCGGGCTGCTCCTTTTGGCAAGTCTCGCGCAAAAGGTCAATGGCCTCCTGAGGACGGATGGGGAGGTCTGGTGCAATCACCGTAGCATTGGGGAACACCTCACGGATACGGGTGACGGTACCTGACTGTCCGCTGCTTCCGAAGCCGTGGACGTACATGATCTTCTTCCCCTTCATCAACTCGGGGAACTGCTTGATATAAGGATTACTCTGCAACATATTACAAGTCCCCTAAGTTAGGGGATTTAGGGGTCTGAACAAGCGGATCTTGACCCTGTTATACTTTTCTTGATAGAGGTCTGCGCTTGTTCAGACCCCTGTAGCCCCCTAACTTAGGAGGCATCTTCTGGCAGCAAGACGACGCCCTGCTGCTTCTTGCCATCCATCATGATCTTCAGCGGACGCTCGAAGCGCACATGCCGCACATACTCCGTTTCCTCAACAGCAGGCATCGCATCGAGTAAAGCTTTCTTGAAGATGCCTTCGCCCGCATCAGCATTGATGGTGAAATAGCCCACGCCAAACGAGGTGAGATTCTGGAAGAAGTGCGTACCCTGTGAGGGATCGACGTGATAGTTCTTCAGCGCTGTCTCAACGATGACACGGGCAGCGGAGATATGCGGCCACTTCACGGGGATGCCGAGCCAGGGATCTGACGAGCCCCAGCGGCCAGGACCCACAAGGACATAGGAACTGTTGGCGTCGAGGAACTTCTGATTGATACGTTCGATATGATAGGCGATGGTGGGATTATTGGCAGCGGTGAAGTTCTCGTCGGTCTTGACATAGACCACATCCTGCACATCCTCTGAGATCCCATGTCCGAGGGAATTGCTGGAGCGCAGCAGACAGGCATCGTCGGCAATCTGCTGGAGGTCTTCGTCGAGCACCTGCTTCGAGTCCACAATTGGTCGCACCTGCAACAGATACAGCTCTCCATACACAGGCGACTCTTGTGTATTCTCACTCCTCACTCCACACTCCTCACTCCTCGAATCATACAAGTTACACGCAAACTCAATCTCCACAGGCCGGCGCATCTCCTCCGAACCCAGCTTCTGCGACATCTGCAACAGTTCCGGCAACGGGAACACGCCTTGCTGGAGCACACCGCAGAAGGTGATGACCTTGCGTCCGCCCTCATAGATACCGTCACGAATGACCTGATCCATAGGATCGAAGGTCGAGGCGATATAGTTCAGGGAACCGTCGGCATCAGCCTGCTTCACACGCAGTTTCTTGATATTGAAGCCGTCGTCCACCTGGAAGTCGTCGCCCACATGACTCATATCCAGCGCATAGAACCGCGTCTGGGTGTCTCTCAGGGCCGTCTCCATCTCCGATGTCTGAAGCACCTGCGTGGGATGATAGGGCGAGACGCGCAACGTCTGTCCGCCGTCAACGATATACTTACCCAGTCCGAGGGCGAGCGAGGCGATACCCTCCTCTGCCGTCTCCTCGCCGATGGGGTAATAGTTCAGCGAACGGAGCACACCCGAGAAACTGGGATAGTAGAGGTCGCCGTAGCGCTTGCCAACCACCTCCTGCAGGATCACTGCCATCTTCTCCTGGTCGATCACGTTCTGCGTGGCGAGCATATAGGCCTTCGAGTCCTTATAGTATACGGAGGCATACACGCCCTTGATGGCACAGGCGAGCATCCGCAGCATCTCATACTTGTCGTCGAGATAGGGAATCATATAGGTGGAGTAGATGCCGGCGAAGGGCTGGTAGTGGGAGTCTTCCAACAGCGACGACGAGCGCACGGCAATTGGCGACTTCACGGCCTCAAAGAACGTGAAGAAGTCGGCTATCAGCGAGTCGGGCAGCTGTGCCCGCATAAAGTGCTGCAGGATCTCTTCGTTGGGAGCATCGCTCAGGGCGATGGGATAGAGATTATTCTTCTCCATGAACTCGTCGAAGAAGTCCGTACAGAGCACAACGGTCTTCGGAATCGACACCTGCGCATTCTCGTACTGGTTCAGTTCGGGATGACGCTTGATAATATTGTCGAGGAACGCCAGACCGCGGCCCTTGCCTCCCAGCGATCCCTCACCGATGCGGGCGAAGTGGCTGTAGGCGTCGAACTTCAGACGGTCGAACACAGCCACCACGCCGATGTTCTTCATCCTTCGGTACTGCACGATGGCGTCGAAGATGATCTGACGGTGGGCGTCGACATCCTGCAGCTTGTGCCACGTGACATGTTTCAGGAACGCCGACACGGGGAAGATGGCACGGGCACAGAGCCAGCGGCTCATGTGGTTGCGGCGGATATGTCGCGCCAGGGAGTCGGCGGGAATCTTGAAGATATTGTCCTGTAACTCCTTGAGCGACGAGACGCGGGCAATCTCTTCTTTCGTATTCGGATCGCGGAAGATGAAGTCGCCGAATCCCATGTGTTCCTCCATCAACCTGTGCAGGTCGAGGTTCATCGTCGTCGAGTTCTTGTCGATGAAGTGGAAGCCCTCGGCCTTGGCCTTCTCGCGGTTGACGGTCTCCTTCGAGTCGAGAATCAGCGGCACGTACTCATCCCGGCGACGGATCTCACGCAGCAGTTTCAGACCAGCCTCAGGATCACCCTCCTCGACGTGTGAGAGACGTCCCTCGTGCGACTCCATGGGGAAACGGGTGTCGGAGATCACGCCGAGCGTGTTCTCGTGATACTTCTCATAGATCGCCATCGCCTCCTCGTAGTTCGTGGCGAGCACCACCTTCGGACGTCCGCGCTTGCGCTGGGCAGCAGCATGGGGATTGAGCGCCTCGGTCGAGAAACGTTTCGACTGCGCGAGGATATAATTATATAAATTAGGTAGCACGGAAGAGTAGAAGCGGATGTTGTCCTCCACGAGCAGGATCATCTGTACACCGGCCTCCTTGATGTCGTGGTCGATGTTCATCTTGTCCTCCAGCAGCTTGATGATACTCATGATGAGGTTCGTGTTGCCGAGCCAGCAGAACACGTAGTCGAACACCGTCATGTCCTCGTTCTCGATGCGCTTCGTGATACCATGCGAGAACGGTGTCAGCACCACGCAGGGGATGTTCGGATGGGCGGCCTTCACCTCACGGGCCACGGCAAAGGCGTCATTGTCCGCCGTACCGGGCATACAGATCACGAGGTCGATGTCCGTCGTCTTCAACACGGCATTGGCCTCCTCCGTCGTCGACACCTGGGTGAACGACGGCGGGTAGCGCATGCCCAATTCCATATACTCGTCGAAGATCTTCTCGTCGATGCGGCCGTCGTCTTCGAGCATGAAGGCATCGTAGGGATTGGCCACGATGAGCACGTTGAAGATGCGGCGCGTCATCAGGTTCACAAACGACACATCCTTCAGATAGAATTTATTCCACTCCTGTGGTATTTTCTTTGCTTCTTCCATAACTGCCTACAAAAGTACAAAAAAACTATAAACTATAAACCATAAACCATAAACTTTTTCAAGTTTTAGCCTTTTTTTCGTAACTTTGCAGCCACAAATCACTCTAAATGACAAAACGGAAATGAAAACCCAAACGCTTACAACAGCCCTCGCAGCCGCCTGCTGCGCCCTGCTGACGTTCTCCTGCGCCCAGCAAAAGAAACTGTCAACTGACAACGTTCAACTGTCCACTCCCGGCAATCCCTACATGCCGCTGTGGGAGCACATCCCCGACGGCGAGCCCTACGTGTTCGACGATCCCGACAACCCCGGCAAGCAGCGCGTCTATGTCTATGGCTCGCACGACGATCTGGTGACGATGTACTGCGGTCGCAACCAGGTGGTGTGGTCTGCCCCCGTGGAAGACCTCAGCCATTGGCGCTACGACGGAACCATCCTCGTGGTCGACAAGAACGCCAAGGGCGAGCCCTTCGACTCCGCCCAGACCGCCGATGTACTCTATGCACCTGATATAACGATGACCACCGACTCGACGGGCAAGAAGACCTACTGGCTCTTCCCCAACGACCAGACGGGCTATCGCAACGGCCTCATCGCCAAGAGCGACCGTCCTGACGGTCCCTTCGAGGTCTGCAACTGGAAAGACGACGACCCCAACCAGGTGACAGGCATCTATGGCTTCGACCCCGCCGTGTTCGTCGATGACGACGGGCGCGTCTATGGCTACTGGGGCTTCGAGCACTCCTATGGCGCTGAGATCGACCCCGCCACGATGTGTACCGTCAAGCCTGGCACGAAGGTGGTCGACGGCATGATCTCCGGTCGCAACGAGCCCGGCATCTTCAGCTTCTTCGAGGCATCGAGCCTCCGTAAGATCAAGGATAAGTATGTGTTCATCTACAGCCGCTTCACGAAAGACGGCGAGTTCGGCCTGCCCGTATCCAACTACACCCTCGCCTACTGCTACAGCGACCAGCCCTTAGGCCCCTGGACCTACGGCGGCACCATCATCGACGGTCGCGGCCGTGAGATCAACGAGCAGGGCGACACCATCGCCTCGGCAGTTCCCGACGGCAACACCCACGGCTCCATCTGCGAGATCAACGGCCAGTGGTACGTGTTCTACCACCGTCAGACGGGCACCGACGAATATGCCCGCCAGGCTATGGTCGCTCCCATCACCGTCAAGGTCGAGGAAGGCAAGGGCGGCAAGGTGGAGATCTCCGAGGGCGAGTACAACAGCCAGGGCTTTGCCCTTAACGGCCTCGATCCCTTCGAGCGCCACTCCGCAGGTATCGCCTGCTGGCTCACAGGTCCCAAGCCCTCCATCCACGAGTGGCCCAACAACACCTTCTTTGGTTCCTATGTCGAG
>JAEEPF010000220.1 GCA_016284635.1 Prevotella sp. | reverse complement strand
CACCAGTAGTCTCGACTACTTCGCCATGCTCCGAGGTTGGGAGTTATGCAGAGCCGACGTGCAATCAGGTAAGTTGTAATCTCTCTCCATCTGCCGCTGACGTACCCCTCAAAGGTATGTCGGCGGCTTTTTCGTGTCAATTGTTTGGTATTTCGTCCGATTTTTATTATCTTTGCAGGCAAAACGGGAACAAGAATGAATAACGGCAGACTGTGCCGCCTCTGCCGCATATAGTGCTTTTCCCTTATTTTCGCCCGTTTATTTATCTAATGATATATGGTAAATCTTAATATGATACAGACTGCCGGCATAGGTGCCTTGGCGCTCATCGTCGGTATGGTGTTAACGAGAAGGGTCGGTTTTCTCCAGAGATTCTGTGTGCCTTCGCCTGTAAGCGGTGGTATCATCTTCTCGTTGCTGACGCTGGCACTGTATGTCTGGTGCAACATCGAGGTGTCGTTCGATGGAACCCTGAAGGATGTCTTTATGCTGGCATTCTTCACCAGCGTCGGATTCCAAAGCGATCTTAAGGTATTAAAACAAGGTGGCCGACTACTGGTGATCATGCTGGCCCTGTTGGTCGCCATTATTGCCCTGCAGAACCTGATGCCGGTGGGAATCACCAAGCTTTTGGGCGTCGACCCATTGATTGGTATGGCGGCAGGCAGTATATCAATGACAGGCGGACACGGTACGGCTGGCGGATTTGCGAGTGTGCTGGAGGGTATGGGCCTGCATGGTGCAGGAACCATCGGTATGGCTGCTGCCACCTTTGGCCTGATATCAGGTTCTATGATAGGAGGTCCGTTGGCAGAGCGCATTATCCGCAAGAAACTGACGCACGAACAGATGCAGACACCAGATGAAGAGGTTGACCCTGCAATGGCTGGTATAGAGAGCGACGAGGCTTCACCAACAGGTCGTGCCAAGCGTCTCAGTTCGAACGAGCAGGAGTTCCAGCAGTATGCCAAAGCCACCTATTGCATTGTCCTGGTCATGGGCGCCGGCACCATCATGAGTTGGCTGTTGGCAAAGACGGGCGTCACGTTCCCCACCTATTTCGGCGCCTTGATACTTGCCGCCATCGTTCGTAACACCATAGGATTTGTCAGATACAAGGACGACGGTAAATGGGTGAAAGCCGACAAGCTGCTGGATATGGATCGCATCATCAGCGTGGGCAACATCTGCCTGTCTATGTTCCTTGGTATGGCCATGATATCGCTGAAACTTTGGGAACTGCAGAGTCTGGCCCTTCCGTTAATCGTCATCCTGATAGCTCAGGTAGCGATGATTGACTTCTTTGCCTACTTCGTAGCCTTCCCTCTGTTAGGTCGCAGTTATGATGCTGCCGTCCTGTGTGCAGGCATCTGTGGTTTCGGCCTTGGTGCTACTCCCAATGCGATGGCCAACATGAGTGCTGTGTGCTATAAGTATCGCTATACGGTCAAGCCCTTCCTCATCGTTCCCATCATTGGTGCCATGTTTGCCGACTTAATCAACACGGGCATGATTACGCTGTTCCTGAATATTTTGTAAGACAAAAAAAATCGTGCAGGCCAAAATGACCTGCACGACTGTTATCTGATAAACAACCTTTACTTAACCTCCTCGAATTAGACATTCATTGATTTACAACTACTTGCGTGAGCATGCGGTCTTAATGTTGCAAAATGCATAAAAGCATCCTTGTAGCAAACATCTAATAACCGTCGGCAAAGGTACGATTTTCTATCGAAACAGCCATAAGAAAACTAATAAAAAACGCCAATCAATTCGATTTTAACATTTCCATAGCTCTCAATGACTAACAAAGAAATATTCCATTCGAAATGGCACAAATCAGATTTTTCTATAAAAATCTCAGTAATTTCTTTGGTAATTCAAAATATATTTGTACCTTTGCACCACTAGAACCCGCCAAGCCTCTCAACGATGCTCAAATGTGCGGGTCGTTTTATTTTTATACAATGAGTAACAGAGTCCCATTTCAGAAATCATATACCAATGCACATGACCTTGTCAGGTTATTGCAGTCACTTGGTTTGACGGTTACAGATACTACCAAGGCAGAAAGCTACCTTGAGTATATAGGGGACTTGCCGAAAGGTTTGTCCCCTTTTCTGTAGACTCAGCTCAATTTTTTATCGGACACCAATAATTATATATATGAGATGTTTATTCTACGCGGGTCATACTGAATTGGGAGGTGTAGGTGGAGCCATCGGCATTCTCGCGGAGGGCTGTCCAATTCATCTTGCCATCCTTGATGGATGCGATCTCCCAACTTTCACGCTTCTCCGTGTCGTCGCCTACATTCTTCCAGCGCGTACAGAGCAGTGTGCCATCGACGAAATATTCTGCCATCGTGTTCACATCGGCAACCCACTCACCATTGTCGTCCAGACGATAATAGGCGAAGGTGCCGTCGGCCTTGTATTCCCAACGATGCATCTGATCGTCGCTATAGGCATCCTGCTCGCTGGCGAGACGGCCTTCCCAGGTGCCAATGATGTCTTCGCTGTAGTCGTGAGTCACGCGTACTTTGCGCTCCCTCAGGTTCTTCGTTATTCTGTGTGACTGTCCATCGATAAATGTCTCGTTGTTGGTAATGAGCTGGATCTCGTCGTCAGTAATGGAAATGATGTTGAGCTGCTGCAAGAATTTGATGTTGTCGTCAGGCAGTGTCACCGACTGTGCCAATATGGTGCCGTTGACATTGTAAAATCCTTCGCAGTGGTTCACCCACACGTTCAGGTCGCTGATGGCTGTGATAGACAGGCTGTAATCGAACTTCGTATCAGACACGTAAGTCAGCACCTGCTTGGAGTTTGTCACCACAGGCTGACCGTTGACCTCGGCCATCATCCATTTGCCTTTGATCTTCTCGGCGAGGTTGTCAATATGGTTGCTTTTCTTTTCAAGCTCGGCCATCAGTTCGACGTCAGCCTTCGTAAGGGCATGATAGGTCGTGGCCACCTCTTCCTCATTTTCTTCCTTTACCAGCGTGAGTGTGTTGCCGACAACTTCCCACTGGTAAAATACCGACTGGCTATAATCGTTAATGTAGTGAATCTCCAACACCTGCTCGTCTTCGTCTTCATCACTCTCATTATAATACTGGGTGAATTCGGTGCGAATACACTCATCACCATTCACGGAATAGCTGATGGTCTTTAAGCCGCTGTCCTCGGTGAAATCGAGCATGACGTAGTTGTATTGCCCGTTCTCTTCTTGAACGCCAAACCACTTGCCCGTGTAGTCATCGCCCTCCAACGAGAGATCGTAAACGGCAAGAAGTTCCTTTTCTGCCTTGGAGGGGCGATGAAGGATCAGCGCCATATCAGCGTTCTCCTGGAGGATCAGCTGCTCCTTGTCAAAGCCGTATGTGATGACAGAGGGGTTGTCATAGATGTTCTCAACCGTGATAGAATGGGCAGACTCGTCGACGGTGTAGATGCCGTGACGGTGCATGCGTTCCCAATACTTGAGAGGGGAAGTCTTGCTGCCGATATAAACATCTTGAGTCACGACGCCGTCTTCGTCAAAGGAGAACAGTACGTACTCGATTTCGTCTTCATCGCTATCCTCGTCGTAGTCATGACGATTGACGGTGGCGAACCATTCACCCGTCAGCGTCTCGGTAATGACCGGATCGGGTGTAGGGATCACGGGGTTATCGACTTCGGTAGTACATGAGGTCATCAGGGCCAGTAAACTTGCAAGGGCTAAAAGGAGCGCCCGGCTTCTTGATTGAAATTTCTTCATATTGTCTGAGTAATTAATTGTTTAGTCTGTATATTTCCATTTTCTGCTGCAAAGATACAAATTTTTTCCTACGGATGATACGGATTATACAAATTTTTTTGATTTACACTCAGGCTGTCCGATAAAACAGGTGCATAACGTTTGTAGAGCATGCGATAGATGGAGCCAAAGAAACTGGACTTGCGCCGTTTATTGGCATCGGACAGCGTACTGCGACATATCATGTGGCCGATGCCAAAATGATTCATGCGGGTAGCATTGGCTGCAAAACCAAGGCAGGTTTCACGCAGGGAACGCAGATTGCTTAGCACGGCATAGAGCATCACAACCAGGTGTGAGTACCCATCGAGATGCTTCGTGTAGT